>CADCWO010000122.1 GCA_902806435.1 uncultured Synechococcales cyanobacterium
TCTGCTGACGGCGAAGCGGGATGTTACTGCTGTAAAAAGGTTCTTCCGCAAGACGCTCAATGCCAGGAACAGCTCAACTCCTAGAGTAATCAATGTAGACAAGCATAAAGCTTATCCTCCAGCTTTTGCTGCCCTTCAGGAGGAAAAGTCTCTGCCCCCATCCACTAAGCTGCGACAGAACAAGTACCTGAATAATGTGATTGAGCAGGATCATCGCTTCCTGCAGAGGCTGATCAAGCCAGGGTTGGGGTTCAAGTCCTTTAAACTGCAAGCAAGACCTTGAAGGGTAAGGAAGTGATGAACAATCTATGCAAGGAACAAGTAGCTGGAATGCTTAAAGGGGATATCCAAGCCCAAGTGAACTGCATGGCCCAGATCTTTTGCACCTCAGGTGCGACGTGAACGGAGTCGCTGTCTAAATCAACAAATAAGTGAGGGGTTTTTGTGTCTCGTCCGATCTTCTTAACACAACCATCATAGGTACTCCAGCAGATACTACCGAAGTGATCTGAGACCTTCTAAACATGGAGTTCAGCTACCTCTAGCTAAAACTGTAATCAAGTGATGCCAAGCTCTATCCAAAGCTGAGATTATGGTTTGCTTGCTTGTTCGGGTTTGGGGATGGTGCTGCAAAATCATCGCCGTTGTTAGAGGCTGGACAACAACTTTTCCTTGACGTGTCGCTAAGAATCGCTCCCCTGGATGCAGGATATAATCGTGCGGATCGTCAGACTGGGTCAGCCACAGGATGCCTTGCAAGCAGACTATTTGTGAGCCACTCATAGCCTTGCTACTCCAGCCCTCACGAGCCACCAGATGAATTTCTGTTGAGGTTGTAGTAGGGATAAATTCTAGTTTTTGGTAATTCAGCCACTGTTGTTTCTGCATCTCAGTCGTCTCTGTGGTTGATATAGTGACTTCTAGATTAGGTGCGTTTCCCGCTGAGGGTCTACCCGATTCTTGTGCTCAAGTTTGGAACTACATCACAGGCTCCGCAACCTGTATCGGGGTTGTAGATACAACAAGGATCAAGATTTGCCCAAAGCTGATCGGTACCCTTAGGAGTATTAGTAGCGGAGGACTACCAAGCTCTTGGCAATCCTGATAGTTGAAGCAATCCAGTAGAAGTTTGCACCGAGGTGGTTCCTCATGATGAATAGCTAATCCGGCTACCTTTAGAGTCATTCAGAACCGAGTATCTTGAGAAGGTACAGATTGAGCGGGTTCTTGCTAGTACAGTCGCCAGGGTCTTAACTGTTCTAGTAAAACTTCACCAAACTGTACCAGGTCAGGTAGTGAAAAATCACTTATAGTGCCTGTAAGCATGGTGCAATGATTTTGAAGCGAGGGCTGAGCTAGTGAAAATTCCCCTTGACAGGCAGTCATCAACACCGCTTTACTTGCAACTTCGCGATCATGTTGCTCGTTTCATTCATTCTGGAGCGCTACAGCCAGAAGAGCGGCTTCCTTCAATTCGCACCCTGTCCCAGAGCACGGGGGTCAACAAGTTGACTGTGATTGAAGGTTATAGCGTTTTAGAGGCAGACGGCCTCATCCACGCCCGTCAGGGAGCAGGCTACTTTGTTAACCCAGCAGCCATCCCGGCTCCCAAGTTGGAGTCAACCTTCGCCCCCGAGCAGAGAGTGATCATTCCCGATCAACGAGGCAGTTCATTCTTTGAGCTATACACGACCTCTGTGCAAGCACTGCAGCACGAAGACATAATTGACTTTAGCTGTGGCTTTCCCCATCCTCCCGAAGATCTCCAACGTGTTTCCAGGCGGGCTGTGGCACAAGTTGCCCAAGCCCTCTTTAACTATGGTCTGCCGGAGGGACAGCTAACGTTACGAAAGCAAATTGCTCAGATGTTAGTCCAGCAGGGGTTAGGGGTTTCCCCAGATGATTTAATTGTCACTAATGGTTCAAAACAAGGCTTATCCTTAGCTACCCATTACTACGTGCAGCCAGGAGACTGGGTTATTGTCGAAAGTCCCACCTTTCATGGTGCCCTGGCTATTTTAGAAAGTCTAGGTGCGCGAGTGATCGGCATTCCCATGGCGGCAGAGGGAATGAATCTGGAGTTACTTGAGCAATATCTACGCAGCCATCGGCCAAAACTGATCTACACCATCAGTACACTGCATAATCCTACAGGATTGACAACTTCTCAAGCCCACCGTCAACAATTGCTGGCTTTAGCGCATGAGTATGAATGTCCAATCTTGGAAGATAATGCTTATGAAGGACTTAATTTCGAACCTGTTCCTCCGCCGATCAAAGCCATAGATCAGCACGACTGGGTAACTTATATTGGTACCTTCTCCAAAACCTTGATGCCTGGGTTACGGGTAGGCTATATGGTTGTAACTGGCAAGCACTATCAACCTATCTTGGAGCGAAAACTGCTTCAGGATCTCCATGTCTCTACAGTGTCCCAAGCAATCGTGAGCGAGTACCTTGCTTCAGGGCACTACCGCCGTCACCTGAGCCGCTTGCGTGCTAAGAACCTCCAAGGGCGTAATGCCATGCTTCAGGCGCTAGAGCGTTACTTCCCGGAAGAGGTTGAGTGGACCGTGCCCAGGGGTGGACTATTTCTTTGGGTGCATTTGCCAGCAGGTCTGCCGATTCAGGCGATTTGTCGAGAAGCTCTAGCTCAAAATGTTCTGGTTGCCAATGGGGCGGCGTTTTTTCTGGACCAGCGGGGATATCCAGCTCTGCGTTTGACATTCTTGCACCCATCGGAAAAGATTGAGCAAGGAATCGCAGTGCTGGGTAAGCTACTTAAGAGCTATCTGGCTCCAGGTACAAGAGGTCAAGCGTCTAGGCTCAAGCAGGAAGGTATCTTGGGTTTTGTTGCAAAAACTGAGGGAGGCACAAAACTTGTGGGTTAAGCTCTCAGTTCAAGCAGCAACTGCAGGAAGCGATGATCCTGCTCAATCACATTATTCAGGTACTTGTTCTGCCGTAGCTTGGTAGATGGGGGCAGCCTCTTGTCTTCCTGGAGTGCAGCCAAGGCTGGGGGATAAGCAGCATGCTTGTCAGCATTAATCACGCTTGGCGTTGAGCTGTTTCTAGCATTGAGGGTTTTGCGAAAGAACCTTTTTGCAGCAGTCGCATCCCGCTTAGCTGTGAGGAGAAAATCTAAGGTATCCCCGTACTTGTCAACGCCTCGATACAGCCACTTCCCTTGACCTTTGACCTGCACATAGACTTCATCGACTCTCCAAGAGTCAGTAGGGGGACGCAGATGACGACGGCAGCGCTTGTCCAACTGAGGAGCATAAGCCTGGACCCACCTGAATACGGTTGAATGGTCAACCCTCAGGCCGCGTTCTTGGGTTAATTCTTCCAC
>CADCWO010000123.1 GCA_902806435.1 uncultured Synechococcales cyanobacterium
CGACCGTGTGGGCAATTAACCCCACTTCGCCGCAACAGAGTTTACAAAAACAGAATTGAAATACAACTGGCCTCCAAAGCTGGCTTGGAATCACAAATAAAGAAATCGGACCACAAGCCACAACACATTTGTCTCCATCTTCTCTTCTCTTCAAGCCTCAAGTCCTCAATTCCTCCATCCTTCAACTCCAAAGTCTTCAAGATGTGGAAAGAACCTCCAAAAAGTGCTCTAATCTAGGCTGTGAGCTTCAAACTAACGCCACAATCGGCTCAAACCTCCAAATTCTAAGTTTAATAGCTTTTTGGAAAGCTGATGTGATGTACCAACACTCCTTCAACGTGCCAGTGAAACCATTGAAATTCATTTTTGACCCAACGTCCATGGCCAGTATTTCCTTGAATTGGCCTAACCATGCAAAAGTACTGGTCCTCGTTCAGGCCCTCGTAACTTCCTTCAAAAGTCACTTCTTGGGTGCCAGGTTCAACGCATCCAACCTGAAGTAGGATTACCAAAGCACGAGCATCTCGTTGAAGATTTCCATGCCAACGCTGCTCTACACGAGGCTGCTTGGCTGGACGAGAAGATCCAGCCTCCCTTCCTGGATAAGAAGGTAATGGTGCAGAAACCACCGGCCGTGATGGTTGGACTGGCAGCTGTGACAAAGAAAGCTCTAGCTCCGCCTCCGGATGAGGCTCTGTGTCTTGTGACTCCATAAAAACCCTCCAATTTGACATCCTAGAGTCAAATATAAAATCTAAGCACAAACTTCATAAACTACTGAAGGAATTCTAAACTGGCAAAACTAGCTCAAAGTTCTTGTTTTTAAACAAGTTCTTTGGCAACAAGCGTCATCTTGAAGCCACTACTAGCGTCACCAGTAAGCTTCATCCTCCAGGTCATAGATTCTAGGTAAAATACCACACAAATGAACTTCTTACATAGTGTAGATATTTACATCAGGACATGTCACCCCCTCTAAACCTGCACATCCTCCGGTATGTGCCATGCTTAGGCATCTTCAATATCTTGGTTATTGTCAACTGCATCTTCCAGTTCTTCTTCCTCAACTTCCTCTTCAGCTTGCTGACCATCCTCAGAATCCTGAGGATAAAAAATCTTTTCAAGGTCTTCAAGATGAAACCTCCCACTTCTCTGAAAGAGCTTGATGCGTTTTCCAGCTACTGGCACACGCAAAGAAGCTCCGTCTAGCTCTCGAAGTGAATAAGTGCCATTCAAGTGCACTTTGTTCACCACATACGGTCCAATCCACCTCCTAGCAAATTTTCGCACCGTACTGTGTTGATGTTCCAATGTGCTATCGAACACAAGAACCCAATCACCTTCTCTGATCTTCTTCCCCCTTAATCGATGCGTTCTGTCAAAGCGCTCTTTGTTGCCCAGCCTAGCAGCTTTCATTTTCTCCAATGCAATCGCTAGGTCTTCTGGTAACCTTTGCAGCTGTTGAATGCGAAGCTCCAACAGTCTCTCAGTACTTATGCCATCTTCCCATGAAAGAAATACCCATGTGGGTACATCTTCCTCCGCCGGCATGATTGGTTTTTGACCATACATAAGCTCCACGGGCATATAACCAGTAACAGTACTGTGCGTAGTTCTGTCAGCCCATAGAGCAAATGGTAGCAGTTTTGGCCACAAGCTAGGCTTCCCTCTGCAAGCCTTGACTAAAGCATGAATGATTGGAGGATGTCCCCTCTCAATCTTGCCATTAGCCTCAGGGTTGTAAGCTGTTGTCAGCTTCAACTGCACACCATATCGTTTGAAGAATTCTTTGGCTTCAGTAGCGTTCAATTCTCCTCTGTCAGCTCTCATCCGGCCAATGCTCCCATACCGACTAAAAATGTCTTCAAGTATAAATCGGCATACGTTCTCTGTTGTCTTGGTCCTCAAAGCTCTTCCTTCAACAAAGTTTGAGAGCTCTTCTCGGGCCAAAACAAGGTACTTCATCCCCCACATTGCATTTGGCATGGCAACCAAATCAATCATCCATTGAAAATGGATTGCAATGGGATAAGTGGGATGTAATTCGTCTCTGTGCCGCACCTTTGATTGAACTTGGCACACCACACAAGAAGCTACAAACTCTTCAACATCTTTGTATAGCCCCTTCCACCAATACCTCTCCTTGACCTTCGTGTAGGTGGCCCAAATTCCTCTGTGACCAGCCCAAAGTGTATCATGAAACTCTTGTAAAACTTGAGTCTTGGTCAAAGGGTCTCCCACCACTCTCAATGGCACTTCACCAGCTCTTTTTGCCCTCTTCCATAGGAATCCATCTTTCAACAGATATCCATAGGACTGATGTCTGATGTCTTTGAATGTTTTCTCCATCCAGCTTCTCTGACGCTCCATCGTGCTCAAATAGAGTCCGATATCCTTCAATCTTCCATCGTAGAGCTCAACCTTGAAAGGTAAAGTTCTATTGGATGATGATTTTCCAATTGTAGTCATCACATAGCCTCCATGTGACAGCTCGTCAACTCCTTCACAAGCTAACATCTCCTCTTCTTTGAAGTACCTTGCTCTAGACAACATATCGGCAACACAATTGGTTTTGCCCGCAATGTGAACTAGAACAGGATTCAAAGACTTGATGTAGGCTATCCACCGCAGCATCGCAATGTCTGGTGAAGAGCAGTTGGCTATCATCCCCAGTAAAGGCAAGCAGTCAGTCTCCAACACCACTTCTGCTCCAATCAAGTAGTTTCTGTCTGCCTTCAGAGCTGTCAGGGCACCCCATAACTCTCTCTTCACTTGAGGATACGCCCTTTGTCGCTCTGTCAAGATTCTTGCTCCAAAACGGATAGCATATCTCTTCCCTTCTTCATCATCTTGCCCAACGGCCCATCCAATTGCAATTGGGCTCGTGTCAACAGTCACTATCACCGGTCTTCCACAAGTGTAGCTCACTTGTTTAAGGACCGTTGGTGACTCCAATATCTTCTGCAACTCCATCATAGCCAAGTCTTGCTCATGTTGCCAAACAAACTTGTTCCTCTTGCGCAATAGCTTGTACAGAGGTTCCGATATGTGAGCAAAATGGGGAATCCAAATTTGATAGAAGACACAGGCTCCCAAAAACCTCCTTACTTCAGTAACAGTGCTACAGGATTTCATTCTCCCAATAGCATCTACCTTCTCAGGGTTAGGCTTTCTTCCATAAGAACCACACAAGTGTCCAACCACCAAAATCTCTTCAACCCCAAACTTGGACTTCTCAATGGAGAGGGTTAAGTTCACCTCTTCAAGTCTGCTCAAGATGTTGGCCACATCCTTGATATGATTGTCCACAAAGGCTCTACAA
>CADCWO010000124.1 GCA_902806435.1 uncultured Synechococcales cyanobacterium
AGATTGTGCAAGTTCATTTCACGCATGGATTGCACAACCATTCGTTTCCGTCGGATCACCTCTGCTAAGTCAACGGTGGGTGCATTGGCTTTAACACCATAAGCGGCACTGTTCCGGACTGTATTAGCTACCTCTGCACTCGCTACCATCGTTTTAGTAGGAATGCAGGCGACATTGATGCACCCGCCGCCAATCATGTTTAAGCTGCGTTCAACCAGAGCAGTTTTCCGTCCGCCTGCCACCAAAGCGGGTGCCAGAGTTTTACCCGCTTTGCCGCCGCCGATAATAATGTCGTCGTAGTACTCAGTGTTCATACTTACATTACCTAACGTGAGTAGTCATAAAGTGGCGGATATGATCTACCACATCTTGGCTAGGGGGAGAAGGTGGAATGTTATTACACAGTATGTTAGACGGCATATTTAGGGTACATTTTGTTACCAAAACGAGCCTGCATAAAGGCAATATATTTGTCCTCAGAGGTTTCCCGCCGCGCCTTCACCATCGGTTTAATGTCCTCCGTTGCCACATAGCGCAAACGATCCGTACCATCGGTTGCTGCCTGGTAAATGGCCTTCGCAACATCCTCCTCTGTGGATAGGCGCACTTCGCGGAGACTCTCAAAGACAGCATTGGTGTGCGCGACGAAGTGATCGTAGTCAGGAATCGTGGCATTCTGTACAGCTTCGGTGCCGCTACGCTGCTCGAATTTCGTGTTCGCTATACCGCCAGGCTCGATAAGCTTCACGACAATATTCTGTGAAGCCAGTTCGTAGGAAAGTGCCTCGACGAACCCTTCGAGTGCAAACTTGCTGGCGCAATATAGCGACAGCATCGGTAGCGTGAATACGCCACCTCCCGAACTTATATTGAGGATCAAGCCACCTTTGTTTTGCCGAAAATGTGGCAAAATTGCGCGCGTAACATTCATGACACCAAAAACGTTGATGTTGAACTGCTCCGCTATCTTCTCGGATGGTGTCGCCTCGAACAACCCGAAAAGGCCAAAACCAGCATTATTGATCAAAGCGTCGATTCGCCCAAATCGAGCGATCGTAGCCTCGATTGCCGTAGCAATGCTCATGCGCTCTTGAACATCTAATCGCGTGACCAGCACATTGGGGAGTTGGACAAGTTGTTGTTCTTTCTCTGGTCGCCGCATTGTAGCCACAACGTTCCAGCCTTTATGAGCAAAAAAGCGTGCTGTGGCTTTGCCTAGTCCAGAGGAGGTTCCTGTAATCAAAATGGTTTTTGTCATAATTGTTTCGGAAGCTTCCCTTTGCCTAACTTAATGATTTGCAACGACGATGGCTGCATTAAGTGCTTCAGTGTTGGGTTTCGTACCTCTACCTAAACTTCAATTGAAGTGGCGATGATAGCAGGGCAGTGTGTATGAGCCGGTGATGAAGAGTCCCATGTTTCTAGCGCAGAACCCGAAAAGTGCAGGAGAATCTATCTGCTTGCAACCAGTGCTGAAATCCCTAAAATGGGCTTTATTATCCGCATGATTAACTTGAAAACTGTGGAATTGGTAACTGGTTGCCTTTAGCGCTATACCATTGCTGCTACAACCTCGTCTGTGGACAGAACTGCATTGGCGATATATCCGAAGTTGATCAGTGCTGCCTTGTAGCCGTCGCCCAGTTCTGGATGTTGAGGGGCAGCAGTTGCATCCTTGACAACGACGACCTCGAATCCCTGTTCGATTAGATCGCGCAGGTGAGCTTCAACACAGATATTTGCCAGCATTCCGAGCAGAATGACTTTGCTGAGGCCGCGTTTACGCAGCTGCAAAACAAGGTCATTGCTCTGCGGTCCATAGACTTTATGAGGGCTGACCACGATTGTCTTGCCATCCTCAATGAAGGGCTTGTAGCGCTCAAGCCAGTCAGCACCTGACCCCAAGAAACCATCGAGACTCAACGCACCGCTGCGATCAAACTCCCTCGACTCCAGCATCATTCGCTCTACGGTGCCGGCAAAGTTCCAGCCATAGTCAGTGGGGTAGTAATAGTGGGGGGAGATGAAGACCTCAAACCCACTCTGCTTGGCGGTTTTGAAGATGCGCTCGATGTTCTCGATGGTCTTATTTTCCTTGACATTGTCACCCACTAAGTCCCAGGAAACGCCTGTTTCACTCAAGACATCGTTTTGCGGATCGATGACCACCACTGCAGTGTCATTCTTGTTCATGGTTTTTTCCTTGCTTGTTCATGTTCACGGTTCTCATGGTTAAATACCACCTGAGATGTGCAGCGTTTCCCCAGTAATCCAGGCTGAATCGGAGGAGGCGAAGAAGACAGCGGCAGGTCCGATGTCCTGTGGTTGCCCAATGCGGCCCAGCGGGGTTTGCGCTTCAACCTGTTTGCGGTAATCACTCTCTACAACTCCCGCTGCGTGCAGTCCTTCCGTCTCCACCATCCCAGGATTGATGGAATTGACACGGATCTTGCGGGGACCCAGTTCTTTAGCGAGCGATTTGGTTACGGCATCGACAGCTGCTTTGGTGGCGCTATAGACCGAGGCAGTCGCAGGCGTAGTAGTGCTAGCGATCGAACTAATGTTGATAATGCTGCCGCCTGCCGAGCCAAAGTACTTTGCTGCTTGTTGGGAGGTGAGGATTAACCCCAGCACATTGAGATCGAAGTGCTGGTGGAAGTGCTCTTCCGTGATGTCTTCAATCGGCACATATGCATAAATTCCGGCATTGTTGACCAAGATGTCAAGCCTGCTAAATAGCTGCTGGGTCTGGGCAAAAAGACGTTCGACCTCTGCTTTTTTGGTTATATTTGCCTGTACTGCGATCGCCTTACCACCTGTGCTGGTAATTTCATCCACTACGCGATCTGCTCCTTCTTTGCTAGAGGCGTAGTTGACGACAACTGCTGCACCTTCGGCTGCCAGATGTTTGGCAATAGCAGCACCAATTCCTTTCGATGCACCTGTCACGACTGCAATTTTTCCGTCTAGTTTATTCATGGTTGCGAGTCCTCTGGTAATTGAGTTTAAAGGAGTTGTCCGTCACAGGTGCGTCTATACGAGAATGAACCATTCGGACCGTTAACAGCGATTTCTTACCTCAACGCCTTGCATCAGGACTTGAGAAATGCCAGCAGGTCGGCATTGAGCTGGTCCCTGCTTGTGTCGCCCAGGCTATGCGACCCGCCGGGATAAATTTTCAAGGTCGAATTCTTGACGAGCTTTGCAGACAGCAGGGCAGAAGCACCGACCGGCACAATCTGATCATCATCGCCATGAATGATCAGCGTCGGCACGTCAAACTTTTTCAAATCCTCGGTGAAATCTGTTTCCGAAAACGCTTTGATGGAGTCATAGGCATTCTTGTGACCAGCCATCATGCCCTGCATCCACCACGAGTAGATCATCCCTTGAGAGACTTTGGCACCAGGCCGATTGAAGCCGAAGAACGGACCACTCGCCACATCTAGAAAAAACTGTGATCGATCTGCCAAAAACGCCTCCCGAAAGCCGTCAAAGACTTCCATGGGTAGCCCACCCGGATTTGCCTCCGTTTTGAGCATGATCGGTGGCACTGCGCCCATCAGCACTACTTTGGTGACATGCACTGTTCCATGCCGTCCGATGAAGCGCGCCACTTCGCCGCCACCAGTAGAGTGACCGATCATCACTGCATCCTTCAGATCCAGCGCCACGAAAAGTTCCGCCAGGTCGTCGGCATAGGTGTCCATGTCATTGCCGTTCCAGGGTTGGCTTGAGCGGCCATGACCACGACGGTCGTGCGCGATGCACCGATAGCCGTGCGAGGCAAGAAAGAACATCTGCGATTCCCAAGCATCGGCACTGAGTGGCCAACCGTGACTAAAGACAACGGGTTGTCCTGTACCCCAATCTTTGTAATAGATTTGCGTACCATCTTTGGTCGTAATCGTGCTCATGTGGCTTCTAAGTTGAATTAGTTGAACGTTTTCTAGGCCGTATCCGGTTTTGACAATAAAATAATCACATCCTCAGTCGGGAATTGATCAGTCATTAGATACTAGTGACGATTTCGGTCAACTTGATTTGATGACCTGTCTTGCTTGTGACGATAGATCACCTGATCTGGCAACAGCCCGTTTGAAGCCTTACCGACTGCTTTTGGAGCTGCTTCAAATCTGCGCCATGCCGCCATCGACAAACAGCTCAATGCCGTTGACAAAGCTGCTGTCGTCTGAAGCGAGAAAGACAACAGCTTTGGCAATCTCATCGGGAGTGCCGACTCTTCCCAGTGGGATAGTACTGGCTTGGCTATCCACAAATTCCTGCACCTGCTCATCACTCAGTCCCATAAGATTGTAGCCAGGAGTAGGAACCACACCAGGACTAATGGCATTAACCCGGACATGGCGCTCTTTGAGGTCGAGTGTCCAATTACGGGCAAAGGAGCGCACCGCGGCTTTGGTCGCGCTGTAAACGCTGAAGGCTGGGGTACCCATAGTAGTAGTAGTCGAGGCGTTCAGAATGATGGAAGCGCCTTCTGGCAACAGAGGCAGTGCTTTCTGCACGGTGAACAGCAGACCTTTAACGTTCGTGTTGAACGTTTTGTCAAAGTGTTCTTCGGTGATTGCTCCGAGTGGGGCGAGTTCTCCCCCGCCAGCATTGGCGAAAAGCACATCCAGGTGTCCTTGCTCTTGCTCGATCGTGGCGAACAGGCGATCCAGGTCTGCCAGGTTAGAGGCATCGCTCTGAACACCCGTGATGTTCTCTCCAATCGCTTTCACGGCGGCATCCAGTTCAGTTTGGCGACGACCCGTGATGAAGACATAGGCACCTTCAGCGACAAAGCGCTTGGCAGTGGCCAGACCGATGCCGCTAGTACCGCCAGTGACAAGAGCGACTTTTCCTTCTAGTTTTTTCATGATGATGAGTCCTGTGGTTGTTGAGGGGTAAAAGAGTTGCCTGTAATAGGTAGCGGAAAGATGGGAATGTAGTCGTTCGGATCTGCGACATTGGAGATTTCCATCAGCCCTCGGCGTCAGTTGTGAATCAGTAGTAAAACAACGCGATTTGGCTGATTGAGGCGCTTGCTAACTCACAACACTGTTGCTGTATTGCTTCTACAACCTCGCCCGTTCTCCAACGTGAGTTGTCATAAAGCAACGGATATGATCTGCGATCGCATCTCCTTCCTCTTCCAGAGCGAAATGCCCAGTATCGAGTAAATGAAACTCTAGCGTTTGCAGGTCGCGCTTGTAGGGATAAGCACCGTCGGCTGGGAAGATGTAGTCGTTCTTACCCCAAACAATTAGCGTGGGGGGTTGATGGTTGCGGAAGTACTCTTGCCATTGCGGGTATAGCGGTGGATTTGTACCATAGCTATAAAACAGCGCCAGTTGAATCTCAACATTTCCGGGGCGATCGAGGAAGAGTTGATCCATATTCCAGTTATCAGGGCTGATCATTTCAGGATTGCGAACTCCGTTAGTGTATTGCCACTTTGTCGTTTCCAGTATGAAAAAGGGCCTGAGTTGATCCGCATTCTTAGGAGAACGGTCTTGCCAGTATGCCTTGATCGGGTTCCAAAACTCGCCGAGACCTTCCTCGTAGGCATTTCCGTTTTGGACAATCAGGGCTTCCACTCGTTCTGGATATTTAGCTGCAATCCGATAGCCAATCGGAGCACCATAATCCATCACGTAAAGGCTGTACTGCTTGAGATCGATCGCAGTAATGAATTTCTCCACGATCTCAGCTAGGCGATCAAACGTGTAATCAAATTCATCCACCGCTGGCATCGAACTGTTGCCGTAGCCTGGATAATCGAGTGCAACCAGATGGAAGCGATCAGCAAGCGCAGGCATCAGATTGCGGAACATGTGGGATGAGGTTGGGAAGCCGTGCAGCAGCAGAATTGTTGGATTACTACGGGAACCAGCTTCTCGATAAAAGATATCTAAACCATCAATTTCGATTGTGCGAAATGTGGTCATAGCTTTACTCCTGTCAGGTTATGGGTGGTGTTGTGGCGTGACGATTGTTAGTGATGATGCATAGTCCTGTTATCATCTCTATCCCACGGCCAATTGAGATGGACATGTTACTGCTGGAAATAGTCTCGCCAGCTTTCGGGTAAGGCTTCAAGTTGAGCCGCGCGGTGGCGTAAATCCGGATTGTCCTGCTCACGAACATACAGTTGAGTAATATCGGCAACAGTGATATTGTTATCATCCCGGCTCACCAACTCTAAAGTGTCTCCGGCTCCGACTTCGCCCTCTTGCAAAACACGAAAGTAGAATCCGGTACGGCGGCTGGAGAGAAATCGTTTAACCATATCAGCTCGACCAAACCGAATCCCCAGTTTGTAGCAGGGTAGACGAGGCTGGGTCACCATCAACGTTACCGTGCCGATGTGAAAGCGATCGCCAATGTTCACCTCTTCTTCCCTTAACCCAGTGGTCGTGAAATTTTCACCAAAGATACCGGGTGTTAGCTCTGTGTCAGGCAATTCACCTTGCCAGTAATCATAATGCTCAAAAGGGTAGACATAGATTGCTTTGTCTAATCCACCATGAACTGAGAGATCAGCCTGTCCATCACCGTCTAAATTGAGTGATCGCACCATCACCCGCTCGCTGGCTGGCCGTTTGAAGATCCCAGTGCTGACTGTTTTACTTTTCCAGGCCACTTCACGCGGAAGTCCTACGTTGACAGAGATGAGTTTCATCTTTAGCTCCAAAGTCTTGGACTACATTGATCTTCATAGTAAACATCGATGCTTCCAGAGTTTTCTGTCCCGACAGTAACGTAAGGCATTAGAATCTCCTTTTTTGTGAACTGGTTGGTGTGCATTTCGCTGACGAGCGGTATTACCGGAAACAACGAAGTGCGATTGTGCATGCTTGAATTGGAATCAACAGGATTGGTATGTGCTCATAACATCATGTTGAGGGTAGATCTCCGGGTGCACCCAGAAGTTCGTCGCCGATTTCGGTAGAAATACGCTCAAACAGCGCCATGTCCGGTGGTTCTGTCTCATCCACCCTTCCCGCTGCTGCAATCAGCCGAGCAAAGGCACTGGGCGCAGCAACGACCAAACCACGAGCTGGCTGATCGCTGAGCACGGCGACCACATGTGGGGTGCCTGGTGAAATCAGGAAGCTTTCACCAGGGCTTAGCACCACCTTGTTTTCACCTGCCCAGACCGTAAACTCTCCTTCCAACACATAGAGTTGTTCGGAGTAGTGCGCGTGGCGATGAGGAGGAGTTTGGGTGCCGGGTGGGAAGTAGCCTTCGATCAGATCGTATTTACCTCCGGTTGTGGTGTGATCTGCAACGATAGTAAGATGAGTGCCAAAAAACCAGAAAGATTGTGTCATGAAATAACTCCGATTGACGAATGCTCTGTGCGTAAACTTTCACCAGTCGCGATCGCCAAGCATCATTCCTAGATAGCCTAAATGAGCTGGATTTTTTATCTTGTGCTTGGTCATAAGGATTTGTCGATTGTGTTTTGCCCTAATGAAATCGGCTGCTTTTTCACCAATCATGATGGTTGGTGCATTCGTATTTCCAGTCGTGATCGTTGGCATGATGGAGGCATCCACGACACGCAACCCCTCAAGTCCATGTACTCGGAGTTGGGGGTCTACTACCGCCATGGGGTCAGTGCCCATTTTGCAAGTGCCCACCGGATGCCACACTGTACTGCAAGTTTCCCGGACGTAAGCAACGAGTGCTGCATCACTCTGCTTGTCGGCACCCGGAGCGATTTCCTCACCCCGAAACTCATCCAAAGCACTGGCATGGAACAAGTTACGGAGTAATTTAATCCCGACAACCAGCTTTTGCACATCAGCTTCACTTTGGAGATAGTTCATTTGAATCATCGGTGCGTCTTTAGGGTCAGGCGAACGCAAACTGACACTGCCGATGTTTTGGGGATGGGTCAAACAGACGAAACTTGTGAATCCTGAACCAGAGTGGGCATAACCAGGCGGTGCCAACACAACCGGACCAAAGAGAAACTGTAAATCTGGGGCAGCATCCAGATTACCCTGAGTATGCAAAAACAAGCCAGCTTCAGCGATACTACTGGTGCTTGCCGGGTGTAGATCCTGAGTTGCCTCGTGTGCCACGGATACGACAGGATGGTCTTGCAGGTTTTGACCAACACCCGGCAATTCAGCCACTAGCGGAATGCCCAAGGCTTGCAGGTGTTCTGCATCCCCAATACCAGAAAGCATGAGCAGCTTGGGTGAATCGAACGTGCCAGCACTTAAAATCACTTCGGAGTTGACTCTGACCTGGTGCAGTGTGCCTTCGTGCAGATATTCCACCCCAACGGTGCGAGTCCCTTCAAACAACAAGCGAGTTACCAACGCTCCTGTTGTTGTAGTCAAATTGGGGCGCTGGAGAATGGGCAGTAGGAAGGCAGCAGCGGCACTGTGTCGCTTACCATCCTTAATCGTCAACTGATAGAGTCCCGCCCCTTCCTGCTGCATTCCATTGGCATCAGGATTGTGGTCATATCCTAGTGCCACCGCTGCCTCTACAAAGCGTTGGGATACCACAGCAGGGGCAATCAGATTGCTCACGCTCAACGGACCATCGACCCCGTGAAATTCGGACGCGCCGTGCTGCTGGTGCTCCGATTTCTTGAAGTAGGGCAAAACATCTTGGTAACTCCAACCGGGATTCCCTAAGGACTGCCAGTGGTCATAATCGTGAGGATTGCCCCGCATATAAATCATGATATTAATCGAACTACTGCCCCCCAGAACTTTGCCACGAGGACAAAAGATTTTGCGACCGTTGAGGTAGGGTTCTGGTTCAGAGAAATAGCTCCAGTCCACCTCAGAGCCGAGTAGGCTGAGGCATACCGCCGGGATGTGAATCTCTGGTTTTGTATCTGAGTTACCCGCTTCGAGTAGTAACACAGTTGTGTCACTGTCTTCTGTCAGGCGGTTGGCGACAACGCAACCTGCCGAACCGGCACCAATCACAATATAGTCATACTGAGTCATGAAATTCCCTTTCCCTATTGTCTGTAATAGATGAATGTCATCAGCAATAAACGGGAATTGATTAGTCTAAATCTTATAAATTCAACAGAATGGCCGCCTGGCAAAAGCAATCCGTTGAGATGTGACTTAAGCAAGCTTGAAGGACAGCAATTGAATTGTGGTCACAATACTGCCAAGTAATATAGTATTAGCGCTCGAATCGAAATCATCTCAGGATAGATTAATGCTGACAGCTTGAAAAGCATAGGATTGCTGAAGTAATCCCATAACCGCTTGCGCGATAACAGTGAACGCACGATTAACAGGAGAATTGCTAAAGAAATTAATCTGAGCTGGAAACCTTAGATGCTCAAAATCATCTTTTCCTAGTGATGTAATGGATGCCATAAAACTTATACTCAGCGGCATATTAGTTAGGGTTATAAATTAGAAAAACTTAAGAGTTTTTATTGACAATGGCTGCTATCAACTGATCATTTTCCCAGCGATTTGCATACCGAATTCCATTAATAAATAGTGCTGGAGCAACTGTTACTCCACTGTGTAAGCCACTTTCAATATCTTCATTGATCCGCTCAATGTGTGCTTGTTTGGATATAGCTTGCAGAAATTGGGGAATGTCGAGTCCTAGATCATTGGCATACTCCACAAGATGATCGTTTCCCAATGCTTGTTGATGCTCAAACAAAATGTCATGCATCTGCCAAAACTGACCTTGGGTGGCGGCCGCTTCAGCCGCTTCAGCCGCACGTTGAGCATAAGGATGTATTTGCGGCTGTGGAAAGTGGCGGAATACAAGATGCAAGTCGGTGCTCTGCTGTTGGATCGCCTTGATTAAGTGGTAAACTTCGCGACAAGTGGGACACTGGTAGTCCCCATAGTTGACGAGTGCCACTGAAGTGCTTGCTAATCCCTGAGTATGATCTTGTTCTGAAATCGTTACAAGCAGCCGCTGATAACCATCTAGACTCATTTGGCACCTCTTAGGGAAGTAGTGCAGCAGGTAAAGACATATGATTGCTATGAAACCTCTTTTCCAGTTAGGTAGACCGATATCGCTGTGTTATCTGTTGCATAATCTCAACTTAGAGAGTTAGGTCGATTTTGTCGCCGAGAAAAATGTCAGAAGATAAGCTAGCAAATGGGCAGCTGATTAACTGACAAATTTGTCAGGTTGACACTAGAGGCTAACAATGCCCCGTCTTAATGCAACGATCACAGCCTGAGTGCGATCCTCCACGCCTAGCTTGCTTAAAATATGATTGATATGAAAATTGACAGTACGTTCAGTAATATGTAAAGCCTTGCTAATGGCTTGGGTGCTCTTGCCCGTTGTAATGAGTTGAAGCACCTCTAACTCGCGATCACTCAATTCTGGAGTTGTCATACGCTCTAAGAGTTTGGCACCTACCTGGGGTGGAATGTGCTTCTGCCCTTTGTAAACGGCGCGAATAGCAGCCAGCAATTCTTGGGGATCAGCATCCTTGAGCAAATACCCTTTGGCGCCTGAGCGTAATCCTTGATAAATGTCTTCATCACCGTCGTAGGTCGTCAACACGATGATCCGAGCAGCAGGAAACTCGGCACAGATGGCAGTAATGGCAGCGACTCCATCCATCTGTGGCATTCGCAAGTCCATCAAAGTCACATCTGGCTGCTGTTGACGAAAGACGGCCAGTGCCTCATGACCATTCGCCGCTTGTCCAACTACAAGAATATCTGTTGCTTCTTCCAGCATCGTGACCAAGCCCTGACGCACAACGGGGTGATCATCTACAACTAGAACACGAATGGCATTGGGTTGGCTCATGATGGCTTTTCCAGACTAACGCTCACCGAAATTTCGGTTCCTCGTCCAGGGGCACTCTGGATCTGGAGCTGTGCCCCTATGCGATCAGCCCGTTCTGCCATTCCCAATAAACCAAACCCATTGTGACTAGAAGAATGATTAATCGTAAATCCCTGTCCATCGTCCTTGATTCGTAATACGCACTGCATGGGCTGATAGATTAGTTCAACGTGAATTTCAGTTGCTTTTGCGTACTTTATTGCATTAGTCAATGCTTCCTGCCCAATCCTGAGCAGATTATTCTCCACCTCAGTGGATAGCGGATAGGGGATCCCAATCGCTTTACACACAATTATCGTACTAGTGGATGGTTCTAGCTGGGTTATCAGATACTTGAAAGCGCTGGGCAGATCATTATTTTCCAACAAGTATGGACGGCGCAGCGCCTCTACAGAGCGGCGTGCTTCTGCAAGCCCAGTTCGAGCTAAGTCCTGTACTTGAGCTAGGTAAGCCTGAGCTTTTTCTGGGTCTGACGTTATCTTGCTAGTAGCAAACCTAGCGTGGATGATAATGCCCGTAAACGACTGTGCCAGCGTATCATGGATTTCTCGCGCCATGCGGTTGCGTTCTTCTAGGATAGAAGCTGCTTCGGCACGTTTGCGATCGCCAATATCTGTGATCAGACCATAGAATCCCCTGACTTGAGCATTGCAATCGAAATCGGGAATGAAGGTAGCACTAATCTGCTTTTTACCTAGCGAAAAGGGAATTTCTGCTTCCAGGGTTACAGTCTGCCCTTCAAAAGCTTGATTGATATACGGTTCAGCAACTTGATAAGCCGCCTCACCCAGGAGTTCATGAACAGACTTGCCCAGAATCTCATCTCGATTACGGCTAAACCAGACTTCATAGGTGCGGTTGACAAACTGATAGCGTCGATTGGCATCCACATAACTGATACAAGCTGGTAGAGCGTCAGTGATCAGTCGTAGTTCCTGCTCTCGATCTCGTAGTGCAGCTTCGCTTTGCTGTAACGCTACCGTTCGTTCTGCTACCTGTTGCTCCAGGATACGGTTGTAGTTGGCTAAGAGGTGTTCTGCTTGTTTGCGCTCAGTGATGTCTTGAAAGGCTGCGATCGCATAAGCCACATTTCCCTGTTCGTCAAAGGCTGGAGTTCCCCACACCTCGAGTGGAATGGTTGCGTTGTTTTGGTGAATTTCTACGTCATCAATCCTGGTGCGTTCGCCACTCAACGCCCGGATGATTGGCAGTTTCTCAGTTGGATATATTTGATCCGTTCCCGCCAGATAAAATTGATAAACCTGTGCGATTTGATCCGGTGCCACGGCAGGATCAATCCCCTTGCCCATTACTAATGAGAGCGGGGTATGGTGAACACTTTTGTTCAATTGGCATTTCTATAGAATCAGCTTCTGGAGGGCGTTTAGCGAAATAAGTAGGTGTTCACCATACCCCGCTCCTAGTAGTAACTGGATGCCCTGTTGATTGGCGTAGTAAGGGCGGCCCGCTGCATCCAATATTCCAATCCCTACCGGTACCGCTTCTAGAAATTGAGCCATCTTGCTTTCGCCTTCGCGGAGCTTTGAGTAGAGCTTTGCATTTACGATGGCGATGGCTGCCTGGGTTGATAACAGATGCAACACTTGTGAGCATTCTGGTGTAAATACTCCAGTCGCCAATTGATTTTCTAAATACAACACGCCAACGAGCTTGCTTTGATTCAGCAGCGGTAAGCAGAGCAGTGATTGAGTTTGATTCTGTTGAATGTATGGCTCATTGATAAAATTACCTTCGTGAGTCGCATCATTTAAGATGACGCATTCATGAGTGCGGATAACATAGTTAATAATTGATTCAGGGAGATGATTTGCAGTTGGGAGAGACTGCAGCACTTGTGTAGTATAGGCATCTTCACTATCCCCA
>CADCWO010000125.1:0-429 GCA_902806435.1 uncultured Synechococcales cyanobacterium
TGCTGACATTAGAGGAGGATTTGCAGATAGTTGGAATTGCTGATAACGGTAAGACAGCAATTGAGCTGGTAGTAGCTCTACATCCCGATGTAGTATTGATGGACGTGCGGATGCCTGTGATGGATGGTTGCGAGGCTACAAAGATTATCACTCAACAGTTCCCAGACGTTAAAGTTTTAGTCCTTAGTACTTTTGACGAAGATCAAGACATTTCTGGTGCTATGCGCTCAGGAGCAAAGGGCTATTTGCTCAAAGATATGCCATCGGAAGAACTAGCGCAGGCGATACGGTTTGTCCATCGCGGCTATACCCAAATGGCTCCAGGGTTGTTGGAAAAGCTATTTACTAGCTTCTCGGGCTCAAACGTTGACTCCAAGTTAGTTTTGCAGGGACTGAATCAGTTAACTCCTAGAGAACGAGAGGTGTTCC
>CADCWO010000125.1:439-3285 GCA_902806435.1 uncultured Synechococcales cyanobacterium
AAGGCTCTACCAACCGTGAAATCGCACAACAACTTTTCATCACCGAAGGGACAGTTAAAACCCACGTTACTCACCTGCTGAACCGTCTCAATCTTCGGAATCGATCACAGATAGCAATTTACGCTAACTCTGTTCTAACTGACAGGAGTTAGGGCTGCCGCTGAGTAGCTTAGGATTGTGGATTAAATAAGATGCAAGATTTAGGGGAATAATTTAGGCTTGGGGCATTTATGCTGGGAGAAGATTGATGCAACCTTATCCTGCCAACATTGAACAACAAATGCAGCGTCTGTACCAATCTCTCAATGAGCGAGACCGAAGACGGTATGCTGCCATTGAAGCTGCCAAACTGGGACATGGAGGCATTCGATACATCAGTGGACTATTTGGGTGTAACTACCGCACACTGACCTCTGGGATGGGTGAACTGCAAGATGAGGCAGCCATGCATCAAAGCAGCATTCGTCAGAAAGGAGGAGGGCGCAAATCTGCGTTTGAGCAGATTGCGGGGTTGGATGAGGTTTTCTTGCAAGTCATAGCCCAACATACAGCAGGCTCTCCCATGGATGAAACCGTCAAGTGGACAAACCTAAATTGGCGAGAGATTGCAAAGTTATTAGCTACTCAAGGCATCTATGTGAGCGTGACGGTAGTAGACCAGTTACTGGAAAACCATCACTACCGTAAACGCAAAGCTCAGAAGCGATTAGCAACCGGGGAACATCCGCAGCGAAATGAGCAGTTTGAGAACATCGAACGGCTCAAAGCCGCTTATCAAAGTGTCGGCAATCCAGTGATGAGCATGGACACGAAAAAAGAGAACTGATTGGGCAACTGTATCGAGACGGACAAGGGTTGTGTTGCAAGTGCGCCGAGCTAAGCTCGGCTTTGTCAGTGGGGTGAAAGTCTCCACCGTGGAAGCCCTGACCAGGTACCAGGTACTGAGTGTTGCATCGGTCTTGGTAACAAGGTCGATGAAGCGTACACAAGGAGGTGATGGGCTGCAATGCGAAAGCGTGAAGGGATAGAGCTCCGTAATAAACCACACTCGTGGATGCCGACGTGGTTTGCAACACGGAAGGCAACACCAAAGAAGCCGAAGGTCATGGCTTTGGAGGGTCCACCGGGGTCTAAGACCGTGGCACATCACTATGGCAGAGTCGGGAACTCGGGAGGTCCCATAGACTCCTCCAGGGTAGGGGTAGGGTGGCACAACCGGCAAACCGGGAGGAAGCCCAACGGTCTATGGGAAGTCGGATGTCCTCATAGTAGTGAAGAAATGGAGTAACGCCCATGGAGCGAAGGGGGGCACATAGGGTCATCCGCTCAACAGAAACGCTGTCCACACCCAGAGGTGGAACCAGGGCGAAAACGGGAGTTGAGAGGATAGCAAACCGGGGTTGTAGGCAACCAGAGGCGACGTTTACGGCGCTGATGCACCACTTGAGTGTGGAAAACCTACAGGCCTGCTTCGAGGTGCTGGATGAAAAGAAAGCGCTCGGAGTCGATGGAGTGACAAAGGAAGCCTACGGACAAAACCTGGAGGCTAACCTCCAGGAACTGCACCGTAAATTGCACCAGATGTCGTACCGACCTCAGCCAGTGCGACAAGTTGAAATTCCCAAAGAGGATGGCAGCATGCGGCCCCTGGGAATTAGCTGTACGGAGGATAAAATCGTCCAAGAGATGACAAGACGGATACTCGAAGCAATCTATGAGCCAACGTTTATCGAGACCTCCTATGGATTCCGCCCAAAGCGGAGCTGTCATGGTGCTTTGAAACAGCTTAACGGCGAGGTAATGAGTAAACCGGTCAATTGGGTTGCAGACATCGATCTGGCTCAATTTTTCGACATGATGCCGCACCGGGAGATTATGACCGTGTTGGGAGTGCGAATTAAGGACAGGAAATTTCTCCGCCTAATCGCGCGCATGCTCAAAGCGGGAGTGCAGACCCCAGGGGGTGTGGTGCAAGATGAATTGGGCAGCCCTCAAGGCTCCATAGTATCTCCTGTAATCGCCAATGTCTTCTTAGATCACGTCCTGGATCAGTGGTTCACCCAGGTAGTCACCCAGCACTGCCGAGGGTACTGCACCATACTCCGGTACGCGGACGATACGATTGCCATGTTTGAACATCACGAAGACGCCCAACGCTTTATGCGGGTATTGCCGCGACGGCTGGAGAAATTTGGCTTGCGACTCAACCTGAATAAGACTCGACTGCTGGCATTTGGCAAACGCTGTGCTCAACAAGCCTTGATGAGGGCACAGCGTCCAGTAACCCTAGACTTTCTCGGGTTGACCCACTACTGGGGTCGAAGCCGCAGAGGATATGTTCGATTGAAGCGCAAGACTTCAAAGAAACGACTCCGCCGTGCCTTAGTGGACCTGAATCAATGGTTATCTCAGGTGCGAAATGCTTGTAAACTGCCGGAGATATGGCAGGCGATAGGACGGAAGATGCGAGGACACTTCAACTACTTTGGAGTGTCGGATAACAGTCCATCCATAAACTGCTTTGAGCAAGAAGTGCATCAGCTATTGTTCAAGTGGCTAAATCGCCGCAGCCAGCGACGGAGTATTACATGGGAAAAATTCCAACGATATCGAGCAAGGCATCCCCTCCCTCGTCCTGGTCGCCTGGTATCACTCTATGCGAGTGTGTAAATGGCCTTATGAAGAGGCTCGTGCGGGAAAACCGCAGGCGGGCTTCTGTGGGGGGAAGGCTCTCAAGCGTGTATGGTCGAATGTTGTGACACTCTCGATTCCGAAAGGAGAGAGAAACAGGGAACACAAAGCGTGCCTAAACACCGAGAGGGTCCTTCCTACCCGACAAACTGGAG
>CADCWO010000126.1 GCA_902806435.1 uncultured Synechococcales cyanobacterium
TTTGCTTCCATCACAGCTTACCCCTTCATTTTGGATGCTCTATCTGCCCTCAACGCTGTTTAAATTGGTATCACTTCCTCTCGAGTGTGCGCTACTTTTCTTTAGAAACAACCTCTTAAGGGGAAATCACCCGATGCTTGATACTACCCTGTAACCGTCCTACGCACGCAGCATATGAACCTAACCAAGAAGCTAAGCTTGTCTTGTCCCGAACTCTTAATAGACGTTTTAGTGAACCTCCCCAGCGCCTCCCCCCAGCAATCAAGGCTGAGAGGGAATTTTTTTCTAAAGTTTGGTGCTTCTTGGATAGAAGGACGTTGTGTTCTGCATAACCCCGTACCTGACGGTAAATGCCGCCTAAAGTATTACGAAAACGATAATGAACGACAGCCTCTGGCACCCAATGAAGTTTTGCCCCCGTCAACTGTACCCGCCAGCAATAGTCAGTATCCTGCAGGTTGCGCATAGACTCATCAAATCCACCAACAGCTACGTGGAGCGATTGCTTAATCCCTAGGTTGCCACCTGATGCATGCGGCATCGCATCTCCTTCCATAAGTCCATCCTGCTGTGGTCGGCCAAAAGCTTGAGTCACCCAAGGCTCATTGAGTTTGATGTACTCCATCTTTCCAGCTACAAAATCATAGTGAGCTAGGGCATTACCCATAGCTGCTACCCAGCCTGGAGCTACTTCATCATCAGCATCACAGAAGGTAAATGCTTCACCTTGAGCGGCGACTGCGCCGCAATTGCGGGCGTGGGCTGACCCCCGCTTGGCAGAAGCATCAATAATCCGAAAATTTGGTAGTTTATCCTGATACTGCTCTGCAACTGCTCTAGAATTGTCAGTCGAGCCATTATCGCAGAAGAGCACTTCCCAGGGTTCGTCCCACTGTTGTTTTGCCAGTGCTTCTAGCTGAATAGCAACTACAGGAGCTTCATTAAAACAAGGTAGGATTACGCTTAACTTCATATGATTGTCGACCAAGTAAAGGACAAAAGCTTTCAAATAAAGCATTTTTCGAGATAAGTTGCCGTTTCGTGGACCAGTTTAAACTAGCTCAGGGGGAGATCCACTAGTCTATGATTCACTGTAGGCTGCCAACAACGTACCGTCCGTGGGGAAAGGTGAGGAAAGATCAGGCTTTTTAGACTACTAAGGGAACGCTAGCGATGGCCACAATACCAGCCTTAACATGTTTGCCCATCCTTCCCTGTTTATCTCCCTAGCTCTACTTTCTTTAGATTAGGATCATGGGCATGAAGTAAATCTCTACAGTTATCTGTTCAACATGCTTATGACCGACATGCTGATTGTGCATATACTTCAGATCACAGTTGTTTGTTGTATTTAGTGCCAGTCAGGATCAATTTCGTCTCTACCTAAAGACTTTTAATTCCTGGTAGTGCATTCAGTTGTTGCTGACCTTCCGAGCCGATCTTCACCGCATCTTGCAGAGACCAAGGACGCGGTCCGACTAAACTCATCTCACCCCGCAGCACATTTAATAACTGCGGTAGCTCATCCAAACTATACTTTCGCATCCATCGTCCTAAATGCGTAATCGGGGAATCAACTTCGCACTTTCGTAGATCTTTGTGATTACTACTTACCTGATGATCTAGCTCTTCCAGGTTCACTGTCATCGTGCGAAACTTGAGAGCCTGGAACAGTTTACCTCTTTGCCCAACGCACCACTGCCGAACGAAAATTGGGCCCGGTGAGCAAATATAAATCAGTAAAGCGAGTACCAGCATGAGCGGGCTTAGAGACAGTATTAATAGAGCAGCACCGCTCCAGTTAATCAGCCGCTTTAACCCCCACCTGAAAGAGCTTTCCTGCAAAGATGTTATCTGAGCAGAGGGTACGCGTAGAAACACTGCTTTATTAGCTTGCTTACACGCATCTGCCCACAGCCTCAGCCACACCTCACCTAGGTCAGGGTCTATACAAATTAGCTGTACGGGGGAGTGGCTTAAGCAGTCAACTAACCATTGCTCATTCTCAAGAGAGGGGATGTACGGCTGTTGAACGTGCTGTGATAGCTTTACTAAAAGCTTTCTTTGACGCCACTTAAGTGTGAAGTAATTCCAGTAACTATCTTGTTGCTTTTGAGGCGAAGAATCATTTGCCCATAGAATTGCGGTATTGGAGGGTGTCATGGGTATTAGCTAAATCCGCTTAGTAGTGGTAGTGGTGGTAGTAACTTGGTTAGACATCAAAGGCTGGTATAGCCGGAACGATGGGCTACTGTATTGCTCTGCGTTAGACGAGTAATTACTTCTAGGGCTACTGACTCCATTTGCTACAACCCCAATCACATTTAAGTTGCTTAACATGGCTGTAGCTTGAGCGAGGTCAGCCCGACTCACGTGGCCAAGGCTTTCTACCATCACTATGCCACTAGAAAATGACGCAGTTATAAGGGCATCAACCGATCCTAGAATTGGAGGGGCATCTAGTAGCACCAGATCATAGGTCTCCTCAAACGCGTCTAGCAATTCCCCCATCCGCTGGGAACTCAACAACGTGGCTGGGTCATCTATCAGTGCAGGGCCAGATGTCAAAATATCAATGTATGTACCTGATATTGAGCTATTGCTCGGTTCTGAGACCGAGGCCTTATTTGTTAGTAGCGTTGAAAGCCCCTGTTCGTTAGGAAGGTTGAGCTGTTTGTGCAGGCTAGGAGAGCGTAAGTCTACATCAATCAGTAGTACTCGCTGGTGTAAACGGGCAGCACTAAACGCTAGACCTAATGCTACCATTGACTTACCCTCACCAGCCAGAGCTGAAGTAATCATTAAAGAGGCAGAGGGAACACCAGAATTCAGAAATTCAATGTTTTTATAAATCAGGTCTAGTGACTCACGAAATGGTGGTTGCTGAACAACCTGAATTATTGAGGGATTCTTGGTCTTTGAATTGTAGAAAGGTAGCTTAAAGCTCTGCTTGCCGACTTTATTCGGTGGCAACGCTGGAGTTACTCCTAACAAAGGTAGTTCAAGATGCTGCTTCAACTCATCAGGGGTATAGACAGCATCATCAATCGCTTCACGAATAAAGGCCGCTACACCACCTAGGAATAAACCAACTACAGCACCTAATAAAAGATTGACTTTGATATTAGGGCTTATTTGAGAGCCCCGCTGGGGTGCCTCTACAACTTGCCAGCCAAACCCTCCTCGGGCAATTGCTAAACTTAGGTCCTGCCGTGCCTTTAGTAGCTGCTGAAGCGTATTTCGCTTCAGTTGCACCTCTGGTTGCAGGCGATTATACTCTGCTAGAAGACTCGGAAATTGGTTCAGTTCGGCTCGAAGCTGCTGCTCTGATTGAGCCAAACTCTGGTCACGAGTTCTTAGACTGAGCGTATCAGTCTGTGCCGCCAGAAGCTCGCGAGTTAAAGTTTGATCGGTTTCGCCTAGCTGTCCTTCTTCTAAAACACTTTTTTCTGAAGCGTTCTGTTGAGCAGAATCTCCCCCGACTAGACTCCCCATTTTCTTGAGCAAAGCTAGCTGACTCTGACGTTGTGCTATCAGTTTCTGTACGTAGGGGTGAGTATCAGCAAAGCGGAGGCGTTGCTGCGCTAGATCTAGTTCTGTTTTTTGAATTTCATTGAGTAGATCTTGATAGCGGGAAGATTGGCTAAGACGCGAGGAAACCAGTGCATCTTCTGGAGAGCGCTTGACTTGCTGTTGCAAAGCAGCGTAGCGCCTTTGCGATTGCTGGTATTGGGCCCGAGTCGCCTGTCGTTCCTGTTCAATTACTTGTAGCGAGTCAGCTATGTCGGTTGCTCGTTGTTCTGGATCAATAAGGTTGTGATTTTTACGAAAACGCTCT
The DNA here is from genome assembly GCA_902806435.1 of uncultured Synechococcales cyanobacterium. Taxonomy (GTDB): domain Bacteria; phylum Cyanobacteriota; class Cyanobacteriia; order Thermosynechococcales; family Thermosynechococcaceae; genus CADCWO01. The sequence goes on from CADCWO010000126.1 coordinate 3,839, forward strand.
AAAGCGGTTTCAGCTTGAACAACGCTCTGGCGCACTTTTGGTAATTGCTGATCAATAAAGGCCAGACCATTTGTTAAGCGCTGTTGCTGCTGCTCTCGATTGTAATCTTGGTAAACCTTTTGAATTGCCTCCAACACCTCTTGGGTCTTCAGCGGATCATTGTCTGTGTAATCTACTTGAAAGATCTTGGTGTCAACCTTTTCCTCGCCTTCCTCTACTACTTGAGTCAAGACCAGAGACTTCTTAATCTCTTCTACATCAATAGCTGGATACTTAAGGCTTAGCCAATCCACTGCTCTTTGGATGAGCTGAGAGCTCCGCATCAAGTTAAGTTGAGTAGCATAGTCCATCTCAACGTTGGCGTCAGCAAATTCACTTTCCGGCCTAGCTGCCCCTTCTTTTGTTTTTTCTTGATAGTTAGACTCTACTAGCAGCTGCATAGAGCTTTCGTAAGTAGGCTTTGTAATCAAAGTTACGAAGCCTGCCATAGACAACACACTAAAGAAGACCCCTAGGAACCAAAAGCGTCTACGCAGTAAAACTCCAAACAGTTGTCCGTAACCTTGCTCTGTTTCAGCTGCTTCATTAAGATTGGCTTCAGTCATACATCATCCTCATCAAACACTTGAACGAATTAAAGTAGTAGCCTGTTTACCGTAAGCCCCCTCAATTAGTTGCTCAACTTTGCGGAAAAACACTTCCTCAGAGAATTGAGTTACAGCGTGGTTCCGGATCATTTCATAGTTCCATGAAATTCCGTTGGCCTCAAGTAGAGCAGCTTGAAGCGATTCTGGGGTTTGCCGTTTAAAGAAGAGTCCGGTCTGGCCAGGTATTTGAGTGTCTAATACACCACCTGCGCCGTAGGCAATAACTGGTGTCCCGCTGATATTAGCTTCCACGGGAACTAGCCCATAATCTTCTAAAGCCGCAACAATAACAGAGCGAGCCTTTGACATCAAGCGTGTACGCTCTAAATCGCTGACATGCCCTAAGAACTTAATGTTTTTCAAGGCTTGCGACTCTAGACGCCCTCGCTCAGGACCATCACCTGAGATCAACAACGGCCATCCTAACCAGTTAAAGGCTTCAACAATTACATCAATCCGCTTATAGCTAATTAGGCGAGCTGACGCCAAATAGAAATTATCTTTATTTTCCGAGTAAATAAACTTACTGCTATCAACGGGGTAATTGATAACAAATGCTTTTTTGTTGTAAATTTCTTCGATGCGACGAGCTACAACACTAGAGTTGGCAATATAAAGATCAGGCTCCTGAGAGTAAGCTAGATCTGTCTTTCTCAAGGCATGAAAGATTTTTTCGATGAGGGGCGAAAGAAGTCGATAGTCTCCATATTCCCTTAAGTACGTTTGTGTATCCCACAGAAAGCGAGTCACATTGTGACAAAAACAAATGTGTCTTGCTCCTGGCTTTTTGCGTACAGACTTGGCAAAGCTAGTGCTACTACTGATAATCAGATCATATTTTTGTAGGTTTAGTGCTCGGAAGGCTGGGAAATAAAAGGGGGCCATCAGCCTGAAGTACTTCTTTGCTCCTGGAATTCCCTGAAGTACAGTTGTATGAACTAAGCGTTCACCTAAGTCTATAGTTCGTTTAGGATCATAAAGTGACGTAAAGACGTCAGCATCAGGGTAACGCTGACAAAGTAATTCAAACACACGCTCTGCACCGCCGCGTTGTGTTAGGTAATCGTGGACTAAAGCAATTTTCATGGATAACAGCAGTGAACTACAGTCTTATCTATTGGTTAAGCCGGCCGCTATAAAACAGCCATAACAGCATTAACCATCTACAACCCCCTAGGCATTAAGACAGACGTAACCCGTTAGCTTGAATAAACGTGTGTTCTTATAGGTATTCCCCATAAAAAAGGATAGGGGTTAGCACCTGCCAGGCCTGGCCACACTTTAGAGAGGCTCTTTACAGAGACAGAAATCGCTTTAAATACTAAAAAATCTCTGAATTGCCCTTGCATGAGGCTAGAGCGTAAAGTCCTCTGGTACTTTGTGCTTGGTAGTTCTGAATAGTAGTGGTGGATAGACGAGGGCTACAGCTCGCTGAATCACCCCAAAGGCTACTCAAGACAAGTCATCAAGTACCTTACACTCTATGGCAATAGTCTAAAAGCATCACAAGCCTTGGATTTGGCTACACGTCAACCAAAACAAAAGAGGAGTTATGGCAACCTACTCGCAACAATACAAAAATGTGATGCACTAACTAAGAGATCTAAAGTAGAAGGCAAAATTAGCAAGTTTCTTGCACAATGCTCATCCTTAGGAGATTGATGGTCTATGGCTTATCTCAGCATTTAGAAGAGACTTCGTGATACAGCAAAATTACACGTATCAGTCTGACCTTCAGGCCTTAAAGACACACGTACTTTATGATTCAAGGATTACTAAAGTGCACTCAAAGGCGTCTTCTCGAGCAATCCACAGTGGTAAACCACTGCAACAAAGATTAGGTTTTTGAACAGCCCCCCCCATGAGGCGATGTCTACTAAAGTAGTACTTCGTGCATACTGTGGTTGCCCACTGCAACAAAGATTAAGTTTTTGAACAGCCCCCCATGAGGCGATATCTACTAAAGTAATACTTTATGCACTTTACCGTATAATTGCTTAAATAGCAACGTTAACTAGGGGTGCCATCAGGGCAGATACATTTTAATCAAGTAATCACACTAGCTGAGTAAGCAACATTCCAGACAGCCTTTACACTAATCTTGGCTGATGTAAAAGTGGGTCTTAGACATGCCTTCGCCATCAATTTAACCCTGTGCCTCAACCATGGCAATGTCTGGTAGTCTCTAACATTCAGACGTTTACATCAGATAATCCAGCTCAGATAATCTCCAACATTAGTGGATGTCAATGTGTTCATGTCTTTGTTCATCGTTTGATGAAAATCATGTTCCATCTTGGCATAGTAGATTTGGATTGATTACATAGCGACTCTACATCCTCATAAAGCCTTACTAGTTGGCTTTAAGGGCTAAGACATAATTAGCTGGGTGAAAGTTGCCATTGCGATCGTGCGATCGCCTCTGGCGCCTATCGCATCATAAAGCTTTGCTCAACCGAAGACGTACGCCACGTTGTGGCCTGTCAACCAATAAGCAGAACAACAAAAAAGCCAAGGTAAAGCTTCCTTGGCTTAGATTAATATGGCTTCTATCCCAAACCCTTATAGGTGCAAGTTCAGTGACGCTACAAAAGTTCTTCTTCTATCGCGTATTGCGCCTCTAATTCCTCCGGCGAGTGGGGTTCATTACCGGGGGGGACTGGTTTAACGGTAACTGTCACATCCACTTCGCTATCTGTTACTCCTACCGGGATGTGCAGGTGTAACATCCCATCTGGACCAACGTGCGATCGCAACTCGAAGTTTTGCATCCCTGAATTCTCCATAACTCCTCTTTTGGTCTAGGTTTATCCTACACCGGGCCCAGGCCTAAGCCACTTTGGTGAGACAGACCTTCGCTTCAGAAACAGCCTACAGAAAGCCCTACAACTTGATTAACGGTTGCTTTCAATAGTCACAGCAACATTTAACCGTGCTGACGCTCAAACTCTCGCATAAAAGAGACTAGTGCTTCCACACCCTGACGGGGAAAAGCATTGTAAATCGAAGCCCGCAGGCCGCCTACAGAACGGTGCCCCTTCAAGCCGTCTAGGCCAGCGGCGGTTGATTCTCGAATGAACTTTTTGTCCAGGTCTTCGGAAGGTAAACGGAAGGTCACATTCATCAGCGATCGGGACTGAACATCCGCATGACCGCGATAAAAGTCTGAGGCATCAATCGCGTCATATAACAACTTTGCTTTTGCTTCGTTTTCCGCTTGCATTGCCGTCAGGCCACCTTTTTCCTGCAGCCACTGACACACCAAATGGATAATATAGATACCGAAGGTATTGGGTGTGTTGTAGAGAGAGTTGTTTTTGACGTGAGTGCGGTAGTCAAGCATCGTGTGCAAGCCATCAGGAATACGCTCCAGTAAATCATCACGGATGATTACCAGCGTCACCCCGCTGGGGCCGATATTTTTCTGCGCCCCGGCATAGATTAGTGCATATTTGTCGATCGCGATCGGACGTGAAAGGATATCCGAGGAAGCATCAACAACCAAGGGGATAGCTTCAACTTCTGGCAACGCTTGCCACTGCGTACCAAAGATCGTGTTGTTGGTTGTCAGATGAACATAGGCCGCCCGCTGATCCAGCTTTAATTCGTCCTGTTGGGGAATATGGGAGAAGTTAGTCGCTTCCGTTGTTGCAGCGATATTGACTGTACCGACGCGTTTAGCTTCTTTAACCGCTTTTTGGGACCAGGAGCCAGTAACAATGTAATCTGCACTGCCTTCAGGCGGCAAGAGATTCATCGGCACCATCGAAAACTGCAAACTTGCCCCACCCTGCAAGAAAAGAACTTGGTAGTTATTTGGCAGGTTTAGCAGTTGACGCAGACCACTTTCTGCCTGTTCGAGAATCTCCCCAAACTGTTTAGAACGGTGGCTTAGTTCTAAAACAGACATCCCGGTTCCGGGCAAAGCTACGAGGTGGCGCTGTGCCTCCTCCAAAACAGGCAATGGAATTACGGCTGGCCCTGCACTGAAGTTAAAAATTCGTTCGCTCATCGTTTGCTTCATCAATTCAACCTGACGAATACTTCTTTTCAACCTGACGAATACTTCTTTATTATCTTTCGGTTGGTCCTCAATCAGTAGGGATAAAAAGTTTGAAGTTATTGATCAGACTTGAATTCAATAGAAATCCATTCCATAGAAGTACTGGATCAGTTGAGAGGCAGGCGCTAGTTCGTTTGCTTCAAACCATTATTGTAGGGAAAAGTAGCAATGGCAACCAATTTAACTCAAACATCTTTTATTTATCCAGCAGCTGAGGTGCCAGTCGGTAGCCTGCAGAAGGCTTCAGCAACTACACCACTAATCGCTCAACAGTTTAACGACAACCTGTTTAATAATTTCCAAGGTACCTTTAATCAGTTCGTTGAGTTCGGTCAGGTATGGGCCTTGCTGGTTGGAATCCTACTTGGTTACTTAATCCGCAGTTTAACGGCTTATTGAGGCTATAGCTTAATAGTTGCAACTGGTGCTTATAGGTTAGGCCGCTTTCGCAGCGTCATGTTCAAAAAATTTACCCTTGCGCTGCTGCCTGGATTTATTCCATGCTGAAGGTGTTGAACACCTGTGACCCTTAGCCAGAAATGCAAAAACCTTTGCGGCAGCAGCAACACCCTCTAATTCGTCAACTAGCTGACCAGTTAGAAGCGGTTTGGCAGCGTTATTTCGATCTGGAACCTTATCATCTCCCGGCAGACCTGGGATATGTAGAAGGGCGACTGGAAGGGGAAAGACTAACCATCGAGAACCGTTGTTATCAAACACCACAGTTTCGCAAAATCCATCTGGAGCTAGCGCGCTTGGGGAACGGGCTGGATGTGCTGCACTGCGTAATGTTTCCCCGCCCGAACTATGCCTTACCAATTTTTGGTACGGATTTAGTAGGCGGACATGGCCAAATCAGTGCCGCGATCGCTGACCTCTCACCGACTAGTAAAGACTTACAACTACCAACCGAGTATCAGTCTGTACTCAAGGCTCTGCCTAAAGCGGAGTTTAGCCAACCCCGTGAGCTACCTGCTTGGGGAGACATCTTTTCAAAGTTCTGTTTGTTTATCCGGCCCAGCAGCCCAGAAGAAGAGGCTAAATTTCTGGCGCACATTGAAATGTTATTGACGGCCCACTGCCAACAAGCGATCGCAGCTAAACCGTTGTCTTCAAATGCCCAGACTGAAATACTAGCAGGCCAACAATACTACTGCACCAAGCAGCAGCAAAATGATAAAACTCGTCGTGTTTTAGAGAAAGCGTTTGGGGCCGCTTGGGCAGAACGTTATTTAACTACAGTACTGTTTGACATGCCCAACGGGACAGTATGACTTCAAACAGTTTAAGAGGACTTTGACTCTACTTGTCAAGGTCCTCTTAATTGAATTCGCTATCAGCCAAATTTATTAGCTTATCCCGTTAATCAGGACGATTTCTAACGTTGGGATCAACATAGCCGGTCGAAGGGCCCACGTTAGGGTCGCGATAACGTTCGGGTTCATGCTGTTGTTTTTGAAACAATTTTACTAAACCAAGTAAGCCAAGTAATCCTAACCAACCAAAGTTGTTGAAGTCGTTCTTGGTTTCTTGTAAAGGTGTTGTATCAAATGTAGGATTGTTTGACTCAGCAGCACCAGGACTTGATTGGACAGCACTCTGAGCTGCAGCAGGCTCAATAAAGGGAGCTGTGGCTAAACTTAGGGAAATAACGCCAGCCCCGATAGCTTTAGATAAACTAGAGAATTTCATAATTTGAGTCTCTTCAATGATTTTGTACTTCTAGTAGAGATTTATCAACACCAGCAACTCTTAAAGACAGCTCTACTAGATTATGTCAAGCACAGCCTATTGCGGGGTTAACTGATTCGTTAGGAGCGTACGCTAGTAGAATCGCGGTAGCGTGCACTATCATCATGTTTGCCACCCTTAAGGCCAGCTAAACCGATCAAACCGAGTAAACCAAGCCAGCCCCAGTCAAAATCGCGATCGCCTTGCTCAGTAGCAACTCTCTCGCCGGGAGCATTCGTATTTTGATCGACGGTAGTAGCAGGGTCATTAGTGGTAGCACTCTGCGCAGAAGCAGATAAGCTTAGGGGGGCTAGCGTTAATCCTAAAGCGACAAATCCAGCTCCAACAAATTTAGATAAAGTAGAACGTTGCATTGGTGAAGTCCTCGTTAATAATTCCCGCAGTTGTTATCCATAAATTTACAGGATTGGCACATTTTTAGTACCAGTCTTAAGTTAGAACTCTGCCGGTGTTTATACTCAATCTCAAGAAGTAGAAAAAGCGTTAAGCCCCGAAAAGTAACGTCATTAGCAGCTAACGCCAAATGAATTTAATCCTGAGAATTTAACCCCGAGTTATTGCAGTCGCTGCTCTAACTTAATTAGATTCAGAACTAAAAGCTTATGCCTGCATCGAGTTACTTGGTAGTGGTTGAGGGAAAGGCTTCCTAAATATCGTGCAACCCTAAGTTAGGGCTGGGTGTCGTTAATATAAAGAAAGGTAAAGCTATTCATCATATTTCAGCAGGTTAGGGTTTCAAACGATGCTCAACTGAGATGAGCTACAAGCTGTCTTCACTAGACGCTCTACCCATTTCTTGGTATTTTCTGAGGCTCTAACGATATCTAGATCGCTGTCAGCTTGCCTGTATTGCTAATTATTCAGATCACACAGCATGCAATTTCCCCTGATTGGCAAAGTAGCTCAGCCCAAGCGTTGGGTAATTGGTACAGTTGCAGCTGGGATACTGGTTGTTTCTACTGCTACCTATTTCATTATTGACCGAGGCCGAGCAAAAACTGATATTACCGCCTTGACAGTACCTGCTCAATCTCAGGATTTAACACTTCGAATTACTACCAGTGGTAGTGTTGTGCCTGTTCAAAGTGCAAATTTGAGTCCTAAAACGGCAGGCCGTTTGGCAGCACTATACGTTGATCAAGGCGATCGCGTGCAACAGGGCCAGATTATTGCCCGGATGGATGATGCCGAGCTTCAAGCTCAACTGGCGCAATCTAGAGCCCGTTTAGCGCAAGTGGAAGCTCGCTTAGCGGAAGCCCGTGCCGGCACCCGTCCAGAGGAAGTTGCCCAAGCCAGAGCCCGTTTAGCGCAAGTGGAAGCTCGCTTAGCGGAAGCCCGTGCCGGCACCCGTCCAGAGGAAGTTGCCCAAGCCAGAGCGCAGGTTGAGGCGGCCAGAGCGCAGGTTGATTTAGCCAGCAAGCGCTTAGAGCGATATCGCTACTTAGCAAACCAGGGTGCGGAATCTCGTGATCGCTTTGATGAAGCTTCAACAGAATATCGGCGAGTCACAGCCAGCTTTAATGAAGCTCAACGCAAGCTACAACAACTGCAAAAGGGAACGCGCTCAGAGGAAATTAATCGCATTTCAGCAGAGGTGGCAGAAGCACGACAAGCCTTAGCCCAGAGTCAGAACGGCACCCGCCCGGAAGCGCTCTCTCAAGCTGAAGCCGAAGTTGCCGTCGCTCGGGGGGAATTGCAGGCTGTGGAAGTCCAGCAGCAAGATACGGTTATTCGCGCCCCTTTTTCCGGTACTGTGACTCAAAAGTACGCTACAGAAGGAGCATTTGTTACTCCCACTACCTCAGCTTCTGCGACTACGTCTGCAACATCAACCTCAATTGTCGCGATCGCTAAGGGATTAGAAGTGCTGGCGGAAGTTCCAGAAGCCGACATTAGCCAAATCAAGCCAGGCCAAAGGGCTGAAATTGTCGCTGATGCCTACCCAGATCAAGTATTTCAAGGGCGAGTGCGCTTAGTCGCCCCGGAAGCCGTTGTGGAGCAGAATGTCACTTCCTTTCAGGTGCGAGTAGTGATTGAAACGGGGAAAAACATTTTGCGTTCTGGAATGAACGTGGACACGACATTTTTAGGCAATAAGTTGAATGACGCTTTGGTGGTACCAACCGTTGCGATCGCAACGCAAAAAGGTCAGACCGGGGTGTTTATTCCTGATCGCAATCGTGAACCGCAATTTCGGCCTGTAACGATTGGAGCGACGATTGAAACCCAAACTCAAGTTCTCCAGGGATTAAAGCCCGGTGAGCAAGTATTCATTGAATTTCCTAAAAATCGTAAACCCGATGAATCATCATGAACTTAGCTGAAAGTGTGAAGATGGCGGTGGCTACCCTAGCGGCAAATCGGCTGCGCAGTAGCCTGACAATGCTGGGGATGATTATTGGCAACGCGTCTGTGATTGCCATGATTGGAATTGGTGAAGGTGCCCAGAAGCTAGCAGCTGAGCAGTTTGAATCTTTAGGTCCGAACGTGCTGTTTGTGGCGCCTGGCAATTCAGAAGCGCGGGGGACAACGACTGATGTGCCCAAAACTCTCGTTTTAGCGGATGCTGAGGCGATTGCGGCTCAAGTCCCATCTGTGAAGGATGTCACTCCCCAAGTTGTGAGCAGACAGCTAGTTACGTATCGCAACCGCAGCACTAATGCCTCTATTCTGGGAACCAATCCAGAATTTCTAATCGTGCGCAGCTTTGATGTTGCCCAAGGCCGGTTTCTCAGCGATCTAGACCTGAAGCGCAATGATCGCGTGGTTACCCTAGGAGCAGAGCTGGCAACCCGTTTGTTTGGCAACAAGAACCCTGTGGGGCAGCCAGTGCGCATTAAAGATGTTAGTTTTCAGGTGATTGGAGTAATGGCAGCCAAAGGCTCTGTCTTGGGTACCAACTACGATGATTATGCCTTTGCCCCCGCGACCACAGTAGCTAACCGGCTGATCGGCCAAACTTCTCCCTACGGCATTGAAGTTGCCTTTATCTCTGTTTCCGCCAAAGATGCAGCTAGTGTGGATGCCGCCCAGTTTCAAATTACCAACCTGCTGCGGTTGCGGCACCGGATCACGGGTGAAGACGACTTTACCGTTCGGAGCCAACAGGATATTCTGACGCTTGTCAATACCGTTACCAGTGCGCTGACCATTATGCTAGCGGCGATCGCTGGAATTTCCCTCTTGGTCGGCGGTATTGGGATTATGAACATCATGCTTGTCTCTGTAACAGAGCGGACACAAGAAATTGGGTTACGCAAGGCGATCGGCGCTTCTCAGTCCGATATTTTGATTCAATTTATGATTGAGGCGGTCATTCTCTCTGCTGCCGGAGGAGCAATTGGCACCGTGATTGGCATTGGTGGTGTTCTGCTAGCTGGTGCAGCCACACCTTTGCAGACCACCATTTCCCCGGTGGCGATTGCTCTAGCTGTCAGTGTCTCTGGTGGCATTGGTTTATTTTTTGGCGTGGTTCCAGCGCGGCAAGCCGCCAAGCTCGACCCGATCGTTGCCTTGAGAAGCACCTAAGAGTAGGGACAAATTATTAGGTTATGAATTTTGAGTTAAAGAGGTATGGCAATTTGAAGCCGTAGGTTTATAACTCATAGTTCAATCCAAAATCAACCCTGTAGGAACCCAATAGGATGACTTACCACCAACCAGATAACCCACTCAAAACTCAAAACTCAAAACTCAAAACTATTCCTAACCCCGTTATTATTCGCTTAGAAGAAATTTCTAAGATCTACGGCTCTGGTAACACAGAAGTGCGGGCACTCTCAGAGGTCAGTCTTCTGGTAAAGCAGGGAGAATACTGCGCGATTATGGGAGCCTCCGGTTCCGGTAAATCCACAGCAATGAATGTGATTGGCTGCCTGGATCGTCCGACTTCTGGGCGCTACTACCTGGATGGTCAAGATGTCGCACAAATGGATGAACAGGCCCTAGCGCATATTCGAAATCGCAAAATCGGCTTTGTTTTTCAGCAATTTCACCTGTTGCCCCAAGTCAGCGCCCTGGAAAATGTCATGCTACCAATGGTCTACGCCAGTATACCGTTACCAGAGCGGCGGCGCCGGGCAACTACGGCACTGCAACGGGTAGGGTTAGAGCACCGCCTGCATAACAAGCCGAGTGAACTTTCTGGGGGCCAGCAGCAGCGGGTGGCGATTGCCCGCGCCATTGTTAATCAACCTGTTCTGTTACTGGCGGATGAACCCACTGGTGCTTTAGATTCCCGGACGACTCAGGAAATTCTGCATATTTTTGCTGAACTTAATACTAGTGGCATGACGGTGGTGATGGTGACTCACGAAGCAGAAGTTGCCCGTTGCACTCACCGGATTATCCTATTTCGTGACGGCCAAGTAGTCGAACCATATCTAGCTCCAGAGAACTTGAGCCATGCCATTTTTGCCTAACTGTATTCCTGTATTCCTCTCCATTGGCTGAGCACTCTTTAAGATTTCTACACAACCACTGCCTAAACTCTCGCAGCCGAGTATCCCTCTTTGTTGGGTAGTTGTGAAGTTGGTTTGTCAGGCTGGGCCAACGGCTTCCATTGCGGCTTCAAGGGCGATCGCGACGTGAGTCCAATGGGTACCTCCCTGGCAGAAGACAATGTAAGGCTCACGCAATGGGCCATCCGCACTCAACTCAGCAGTACTCCCATCAATAAAAGTACCCCCAGCCATCACCAGTTGGCTCTCGTACCCCGGCATCCCAGCCGGAACTGGATCTAGGTAGGCTCCGATCGGAGAGCGTTGCTGGATGGCACGGCAAAAGGCAATTAACTTCTGCGCAGAACCGAGTTGAATCGCTTGGATCACATCTCGACGGGGCGCTGACGGTAAAGGATTGACCGGATAGCCCAATTGTTGAAAAACGTAAGCAGTAAGGTGATTTCCCTTGATTGCCTCCCCAACCATCTGGGGAGCTAGAAATAATCCCTGAAACAGCAAGCGGTTTTGATCAAAGGTGGCACCGCCGGAACTGCCAATTCCGGGTGCAGTCAAGCGGCAAGCCGCCGCTTCGACTAAATCGGCTCGTCCCGCAACATAGCCTCCAGCAGTGACAATCGTACCGCCAGGATTTTTAATCAGAGAGCCAGCGATTAGATCAGCGCCAACAGCGGTTGGTTCTTGGCTCTCAATAAATTCGCCGTAGCAATTATCCACAAAGCAAACGGTCTGGGGATTTTGCTGTTTAACGAGATAAACAATTTTTTCAATGTCAGCAATGGAGAGGCTGGGCCGCCAGGTATAACCGCAAGAGCGCTGGATAAACACCAGCCGGGTTTTGGAATTGACTGCTTGAGCCAAGCCTGACCAGTCTATTTTTCCTTCGCAAGTGAGATTTAATTGACGGTAATCAATGCCAAAGTTAGCTAGTGAACCTTGACTATTACCGCGTAGCCCAATCACTTCTTCTAAAGTGTCGTAGGGTGCTCCAGCTACTGACAGCATTGTGTCTCCTGGACGCAATACGCCAAATAGGGCGCAGGCGATCGCATGGGTGCCAGATACAAACTGTACGCGCACAGCAGCGGCTTCTGCTCCCATTACCTGAGCAAAAACGCGATCTAGGATCTGACGGCCCAAATCATCGTGTCCATAACCGCTTACCCCGGCAAAGTGGTGGCTACCCACTCGTTGTTCCCGCAATGCTGCCAGAACTTGTGTAATGTTCTGCTTGACTTGGGCATCAATTTTAGAAAAAATTGGTGACAGCGCTTGTTCCGCGACCTCTAGCTGCTTCAAACTGCTCATGGAATCTCTTAAACCTCCAATAAAGAGTCTATCTAGGACATAATTTATAAGAAGTGTGAAGCTAATTTTCCTGTAGACCAAACTCAAACAACTCGATTACCAGAAACTATTTGAATGACTATTGCAACTTCAACCAAACTTCCCATTGACTGGGCAACAACCATTTTCCTTGCTGCGGTTCATATTGCAGCACTCTTTGCCCTTCTTCCCAGTAACTTTAGCTGGGCAGCAGTGGGCTTAGCTATTTTCCTACACTGGGTTACCGGTGGCTTGGGCATTACCTTAGGATGGCATCGCCTTCTAACGCACCGCAGCTTTCAAACTCCTAAGTGGTTGGAGTACCTGCTAGTTTTCTGTGGAACTTTGGCTTGCCAAATGGGACCGATTGGATGGGTAGGCTTACATCGCCATCATCATGCCTATTCTGATCAAGAACCTGATCAGCATGATTCCAATCGCGGCTTTTGGTGGAGTCATATGGGTTGGATGCTACATGAAGTGCCTGCCAAGCAAGAAATCGCTCGGTATACGAAAGATATAGGCAATGATCCGGTTTACCTGTTTTTTGAAAAGTACTTTTTGCCAATTCAAATTGCTCTTGGAATTGTACTTTACCTGATCGGAGGTTGGTCTTTCGTTGTTTGGGGAATTTTTGTTCGATTAGTTTTGGTTTATCACTGCACTTGGTTTGTCAACAGCGCGACCCATCAATTTGGTTACCGCACCTATGACTCCCAGGACCGCTCGACTAATTGCTGGTGGGTGGCTTTGCTCACCTATGGTGAAGGCTGGCATAACAATCATCACGCCTTCCAGTACTCTGCCCGTCATGGACTCAAATGGTGGGAAATTGATTTTACTTGGATGATGATTCGTACCCTACAAGCCCTCGGCCTAGCCCGTAAAGTGCGCTTAGCTGATGGGAAGTAGTTAATCCTAGTCCAATTACTTCTAGTTCAGAGTAGAGGGAGGGCGAAGCGTGAGTTGATTCACGCTTCGCCCTCCCTCTTTTATGGCCGAAATAGCAACTATCGGCCAGTATGAAATTCCCTAAACGTCTGGTAGCAGTTATCTGCTGGGTTGTGCAGGTTACACTGGCGAGTAATCTTCTGCAGTAAGGGCCAGGAGAAGCGGCACTCGTAGAGGTAAGGACTCCAATTTTGTTGCAGGCTAGCGTAGGCTATCCGTAAGTTGTAAGAAGGAATAGCGGTAGAGATGTGGTGGGGAATATGCACATTGATGTCGTGGCAGAGTGATTCGATCCAACGGGGATAATCGCAGTGGACAGTCCCTGATAATTGGGCCTGAACAGCATTCCACTCATTAGCTTTATGAAAAGGAATGTCAGGAGCCGTATGGTGCACCAAGGTAAAGGTGCTCAGCCAAAAGTGGTAAGCCAACCAAGGCAGTAGCCAGAATTTTACCAGTCCCCAAATTCCTGTAGTAGCAATCAAGAGCGGAAACGCGATCGCAGCAAAAATAGCAACAGCGGCGATCGATAACTTTACCTTCTGCCGGTCTTTAGGCTGGAATTGCGACAGGTCAAAGTGTAGGCCTGCCCAGTGAATAACCGAGGCTAGCCACCACAATGGGCCTCGAAAAACTTGGTAGCCCCGCTGGACTAGCTTGGGTAAACTAGCATAAAATTCTGGCTCATAGGGTTCCCAGGCATTATCCAACTCAAGCTTGTTGGTGTGAGTGTGGTGCTGATTGTGGAGTAGCCGCCAGCTATGAAAGGGATAAAGTAATGGCAGCATTAACAAGTGGCCGACCAGATCGTTGACCCAGCGTCTTTGGGCAAAGGAACGATGACCACAGTCATGGGCCAATACAAAAAAACCAGTTAAGGCAGTCCCAGCAAAAAACCAAGCGAAGGGTAACAGGAACCAGGGAGCTAAAGCAATAGCGCCATAACTTAAGCTAACCATCACTACGCTAAAGGTGACAGAGGCCCAAGCTTTGTAGCGGTTTTTTTGAAAACATTCACGCGGTAGAGTTTTCAAAATATCCTTTAACTGAATATTTGATCCTACTTTCAAAGGTGAAGTGGTCTGAGGTGTGAGCATTACACTCATAGGGCGATCAATTTCTCCAAGTATCAGTAACTAAATTTGACAAGCATAAAAAGCTGGCCTACTACTAGCCCGTAACAGTCATTGCTGTTAATATGGTTCACTACTTGATTACCGCAGATTGGCGGTTGTACTCTTGCAACAAGTGGGTCAGGGCGAGCCCCTGAGCTAGCAATACCGAAAAATGAAATAAGCAATGGTTGGTACTTAAGCAAATTCAATTGGCGGGTGTTGAAGTGGCAGCACAAACGTACCTTGAGCTACAAAACCTTTGCTTTTATACCACACTATCTTGGTGAACTAGATCACCATCCCAGTAATTAGTAGCGTGATCCTGCTTAGTAATTAGCGAGAACGTACGCTGCAACTTATCGCCCTCAGGTGCTGCGCCAGCAAACACAACCACCTTATTTGAGTCAGAATATTCCATCACATCAGGTTTTACCATAGTGCTCACAGCCAAGTAGTGTAACTCAGCAGTAGAAGTATTCATAATTTGATGGGGATGCCTGGCCCCAGCGAGCGTAGGATACCTTCATGCTTCAGGATTAGGAGCATGTCTTGTTAGCATGGTGGCAGTGGTAGGGCCATGCTCGCTTGCCTGAGGGCACAACAACCAGGCGATAACCTAGCTTTCTAGCTCTGAGTTGGCGCCCAGTAGCTCCCAGTTATGCTTCAAAATCTTTACCATGCTGCTGTACCTCAAGCTCGATGTCAGCCAAATTCAAAATGGTGGTTTTTTGCTCATTAATACTGTCTACGACTTTAAGATGTCGGATGGAGTCACAGGTAAATTGTGCCTTCCAGGTACTTGACGGCGTGACCAGCAATTATCACTTTATCGCCAAGCTGCTCACAAAAAAGTTCACCCCCGCGGGGGGAAACCTGAAGCGCGTGTAACTGGTTCTTGCCTAGTCGTTTCGACCAGTAGGGTATCAAGGTACAGTGGGCAGAACCTGTAACCGGATCTTCGGGAATACCGACGCGGGGGGCGAAGAAGCGGGAGACAAAATCCACCTCTTTTCCGGGCGCGGTGACGATTACTCCCATGCAATCCAGGCGCTTTAGTCGTTCAAAGTCGGGCCGTAAAGATCGTACCTCGTCTTCAGAATCGTAGACTGCCAGGTATTTTTCAGCTCGGAGTACTTCACGGGGCTGACGGCGCAACCCAGCCAAAAGTTCAGCCGGAGGAGCACAGGATTGTGGTTCTAAAGTGGGAAACTCCATTCGTAACTGGTCATCCTGCTGCTCGACTTTCAAAGGACCACTTTTGGATGAGAAGATAACTATCCTCCTACCAGGCTCAAGGCAGCGAAATACAACAAAAGCAGAGGCTAAGGTGGCGTGGCCGCACAGGTCAACCTCCTGCACAGGCGTAAACCAGCGAATTTCATACTGCTCCTTTAGAGGAACTAAGAAGGCAGTTTCCGACAAATTGTTCTCAGCAGCGATCGCCTGAAGGAGACTATCCTCCAACCACTTCTCTAAGGGACAGACAGCCGCCGGGTTACCGGCAAACACCTGGCTAGTAAAGGCATCAATCTGGTAAAGGTGAAGCTTCATTGATGAAAACCTGCATCCCAAACACCAATGTAGATGCGGCCCTTCTCATTGCGCTCAATCACACCCTCCGAGCGGCCCGTGTTGAAAGAGTATTGATTTACTTGGCCCTGCTGCACTTGCCGCAAGCCATCCCGGACCTCCCCAGCAGCACGCCCGCCTACCATCCCCTCTAGTGTTGCTAGCATCTCCTGCGGGTTAGTAGATTCAGGAAAGGAGGCTTCGGTCTGGCGCACACGGCCCGAGCTGCGATCAACAGAAAAACCCAAGTCAACCTGATTGGGTAATCGGTAGAGCAAAGAGCGACTATCACCCCAATAGCCTTTAGTGTCTCCGTCGGGTGGACGACCGATCGCATTTTCTAATTCAGCCCGAGAGATACCTGTGGGGAAACCCTGGGCGCTCCCACTAGTTTGAACAGCAGGAGCAGGCGAAGGCACGTCTTGCCGCTGGGGAGGCGGGCTAGGCTGAGCTGAACTAGAGGGGGTTGCACTGGGGGCTGGAACAGGTGTTTCTACTGCTTCTACTTCTGTTTCTGTTTCTGTTTCTGTTGCTGGGGATGGCGGCTGGCTGGGAGCTGGATCGATGGCTGTTTTGATCGTTGGAGGACTCGAGGCTTCCAGGATAGGACTACTAGATTGGGTAGCAATTTCAGGCCCAGGCTGTTGCGATCGCAGCACAAGAGCACCCAGTCCAACAGCAACAAGAGCAGCGATCACCCCTAGTAGGGGTAGTAGGTTACGGGAATGGGGCTCCCTAGGGGGGTAAAACAGTGCGGGTCTGGCTGCCAATGCTGGGTCAGCCGGATTGGACTGAATTTGAGTTGGCTGCTTCGGGGGCGTCATAACCTCGGGGTTGGCCGCGATCGCAGCTGCACCGACAGGTACTGGAATACCTTCTGCATTCTTAGCGATTAACGGTTCAGACGGGATGGACTGGTTCGACCCCTCTTCCCAGCTGATCAAGACAGGTCCAGCAGGCTGAGCCACCCTCTCGTCTAGTTCGTGGGGTTGGGGTAGTAAAGACAGCCACTCGTCTACACTAGCGGGGCGATGGTAGGCCTCCACTGCCATACCTTGCATCACAGCCTGATTAGTAGCAGAACTCAGTTGAGGGTGCAGATCACGCGGGCTAGGCATCGGCTGGCGATTCTCTGTGGGAGAATTTAGGGCACGAAGAATCGAAGCAACAGGCACTTGGGCTGTCAGCAGCGCGTAGAGAGTTGCGGCTAAGCCATAGACATCAGTGGCAGGACTACGTTGGGCTTGCGGGATGTACTGCTCAATCGGGGCATACCCAGCTGAGATCATGCTGGTGTGTGTTTGGGTTAACCCCGGTGTAAACTCCCGAGCAATACTGAAGTCAATCAGTACAACCTCCTGCGTGTCTTGGCGCAGAATGACGTTCTCTGGTTTCACATCCCGGTGGAGCAGGCCGTTGCGATGCACAATTCTTAGGGCCGCCCCAACCTGGCGAATGTAATGAATTGCTGTTGCCTCTGGCAGCGGATGGTTGGGGAAAACAACTGCCTCCAAAGTTTGGCCGGGAATATACTCCATGACCATAAAGGGCAATCCATCTTCTATAAAGAAGTCACTGACCCGGACAATATTAGGATGCACACACAAGGCTAGCCTTCGAGCTTCATCCCGAAACTTGCTTTGGAACTCGCTAAACTTAGGGTGTCGCCGGAGAGATTCATTTAAGGTTTTAATCACTACCCCTTGCCCAAGATAGTGGTGAGTTGCCCTAAAAGTAATGCCAAATCCCCCATTGCCTAGTTCCTGCTCTAGGGTGTATTTTCCCTCCTGCAAGGTTTTGCCGATTAACGGGTCCATAGGCTTGGGTGATGAAATGACAACAGGCAGGAAGTCTAGGCAGAAAAGCTCAAGCTATGAATCTTAAGACTAGCGATATACAGGAATAGTTGCAAAATGCGATCGCATTTTCAATGCCTCCTCTGATGGATTAATCCTCAGTCTAGACATATAGGTGCTGTACTGATTTTTTAGATATTAGACCAATGACCTATAAGGCTGATCCACAGCGATGGGATGGTTGCTTAAGTCTAGGGTTCGCTCATCATAACAATACAACCCATTGCATCCTCTACCAAGTTCAAGCTCCCCTAAAAGTCCAGCGCCCTTTTTACCCAGAAGGGACAGCGGTTTGTCACAGTGTTATTTTGCACACAGCCGGCGGAATGGTTGGGGGCGATCGCCTGAATATAAATCTTCAGTTAAAGGCCCAAGCCCAGGCGCTAGTCACCACTGCAGCGGCGGGGAAAGTCTACTGCAGTAAGGGTACGGTTGCTGAACAAACCATCGCAGTTCAGGTCGCAGCAGGAGCTTATTTAGAATGGCTACCTCAGGAAACCATTGTGTTTAACGGAGCTATGTACCAGCAAGAGCTGCGGGTGGAACTGGAAACAGGGGCGATGTGGATGGGCTGGGACATTACACGCTTTGGCCGCACTGCTAGAGGAGAAAAGTTTTTAGCAGGTATCTGGCGATCGCACACGGAAGTGTGGCAGCAGGGGCAGCCGCTGTGGATTGACCGCCAGTTTCTGAAAGGGGGCACAGCAATGCTCGACAGTCCTCATGGTCTGGCTGGACAACCCGTTGTCGGTACATTGGTCTGGATTGGACCAGTAGCGCCGGAATTAATCGCAAAAGCTAGAGCGTTATGGACCGCCACTAATCGCCAGGGAGAAGCGGGAGTGACAACTCTTCCCCAGGGGCTGTTGTGCCGCTATCGTGGCCCTGCTAGTCGGGAGGTGCGAAACTGGTTTATAGAAGTATGGAACCTTCTACGTCTATCCTGTTTAGAACGATCTGCCTGTCCACCTCGTGTGTGGCAATAGATACTGTCCAGGTGCATTCATCAGTCATCCACTACCCAAAATATCCCCCAGGACAAAATAGCTAAATTTTGCCAGCGCCATCACATCTGTAAACTCTGATTAATCGGTTCCGTGCTCCGCAGTGACTTTGGGCCAAATAACGATAGCGACATGCTATATGGAGATGCTTGCTCTCGTTCAATACCTTGAAGTTGTTGAGTAGCTTCGTACATCACAAGGGAGCGCCAATAGGAAGTACCACAGATGCCCGGCCACTAATCATTGGCATTAGAAACCGTCTCATCTATGCCTACTTTGGGATCAGACTAGAGGTAGTCTGGAGTACAGTCGGAATATTCCACCAATAATTGCTGAGTTTGAGAAAATCGTTTCATCCGCACGAGAGGAATAGCCATGCAACTATCTCCCCAGGAAAAAGATAAGCTCTTAATTTTTACCGCTGCACTGTTAGCAGAACGCCGTAAAGATAAAGGCTTAAAACTCAACTATCCAGAAGCCGTAGCCTATCTTTCGGCGGCAATATTGGAAGGTGCGAGAGAGGGCCGCACGGTTGCGGAATTGATGAGCTATGGCACAACGCTGCTCAGGCGCTCAGATGTGATGATAGGTGTTCCAGAAATGATCGAGGATGTGCAGGTGGAAGCCACCTTCCCTGATGGTACGAAGTTAGTCACCGTCCACCATCCAATCCATTAGTCAGCAAGTGGTTGTGTCATGAGTGGCATGGCGACGATTCAGTAATCTTGGTCTGGGAGTTGCCATGCATATTGGATTCATCGTTTACACGGGAATGACCTCATTGGATTTTATGGAGTTTACAGATCCACTTACTCGGCTGAAGATCATGGGATTGATGCCAGTGCAATCGGAGATTTGTACCTATGCTGAAGAAGTCAGTGATCATAAGGAAAAACGGCAACGACTCACCCCAATGCCTACAGTCAACTACAGCAGTTTTGCGCGTCGGTTGTCGAGCAAAGAATTGTAGATCAAGGTGAGGTGATTACCGCCAGAGGAGTGACCTCATCGATTGATTTAGGGCTCTATCTCTGTGAGAAGTTTGTCGGGCAAGAGGCCAAGCAGAAGATTCGTCAACAGATGGACTATCCATATACTGTCTAACGGTAGGAGTGACTGATGATTCCAGGAGAAATGATTGTCCAGCCAGGAGAAGTTGAGTTAAACCAGGGTCGTCCTATTAAGCAGCTCCAGATAGCTAATACGGGTGATCGCCCGATTCAGGTTGGCTCTCACTTTCACTTTTACGAAGTCAACTCAGCACTGGTCTTTGAACGGGAACAAGCACGAGGAATGCGATTGGATATTCCGGCTGGAACTGCTGTCCGATTTGAACCGGGGGATGAGCGAGAAGTAAGGTTAGTCCCGTTTGGCGGTAGCCGAGAGGTCTACGGCTTCAATGGCAAGGTTAATGGTCCTTTGGACAATTCAGATTCATGAGTTTGCTCTATGGAACCTGATCCATAAGTCTTTACTGAGCTGGTTCAACGGATTGTCCTTTCCAAGAGCGAACTTCAAACGCACCGGCATCAGTAATCTGCACAAAAAACAGCTTATGAAATCCTTCTGCGTACGTGGGGGGTGTCAGCTTCTTGATCGTTGTGTAAAGTGCTACCTCTGGCACGCGGGCTTTACCCAAACGTTGCTGGTTCCGCTCTAAGCAATAGCGTAACTGCGATTGAAAGTAATAACCAATGATCTCAACCCCATAAGTGTGGCCTAGGTCAATTAGGGCTCGGCGCTCCTCCACGGTTGGGTTGGTATTATCCACAACTACTGGATGTCCTGACTGAAGTGCGGCTTCGATCAACTGGGTTTGCCTTCTAGCACGATTTTTATTGTGACGAAACAGATCTTTGCTGACAAGCGTGTGGGTGCTAGCAAAATAGGTCCGGTAGAACGTGCTTTTTCCAGTGGCCTGTAAGCCGATCAAAATGACTAGCTCCATGGGCAGGCGTTCCCTTGAAACCATTATCTGTAGTTCAGCCTAGGTAAGCTTTCTTCACCCGCTCATCTGCGAGGAGGCGAGAGGCGGGTCCCGTTAGTGTAATCTGCCCCGCTTCCAAGACGTATCCCCGATCAGCAGTTTGTAGGGCAAGATGGGCATTTTGTTCCACCAAGAGAATCGTCACCCCTGTCGTTCGCAGGTTTTGGATGATCGAAAAGATTTCCCGCACAATGACAGGGGCAAGGCCCAAACTGGGCTCATCCAGCAGCAGCAGTTTAGGACGACTCATCAAGGCACGGGCGATCGCTAGCATTTGTTGTTCACCCCCACTCAGAGTGCCAGCTAATTGATGCCGACGTTCTGCCAGACGGGGAAAGGTTTGGAACTGGCGTTCGATATCCGCTGCTACTTCTGGGCGGATAGAGCGGGTGTATGCGCCTAACTCCAAGTTATCTAAGACCGTTTGCTTCGTCAGCACTCTGCGGCCTTCCGGGGCGTGGGAAATTCCTAGGCGCACCACCTCGTGAGGCTGACGCCGCACAATACTCTGTCCGTTGTAGATCAGCTGGCCTCTCACGGGGTTAAGCAACCGGGAGATAGTACGGAGTGTGGTCGTTTTACCTGCCCCATTCGCCCCAACCAGCGTCACCACTTCCCCAGGGCGGATGAATAAATCCACGGCCGTTAAAGCTTGAATGCCACCATAGTTTACATGCAGCTCCTTAATTTCTAGCAAAGGAGGCGTAATCACCTCTTTCACGCTTCCCCTCCCAGGTAAGCTTCAATCACTGCCGGATCACCTTTTACTTTAGCGGGGTCACCCAGCGCAATTAACCGACCAAAGTCAAGCACGGCAATGCGATCGCACAAGCCCATCACCAGGGGAACATGGTGCTCAATCAGCAAGATCGTCAGGTTGAATTGTCGGCGTAATGCCCGGATAAAGTCACTCAGTTGATGTTTTTCATGCTCATTCATCCCCGCTGCCGGTTCGTCCAGGAGCAAAACTTGCGGCTTTAAAGCCAGAGCGCGAGCAATTTCCAGGCGGCGTTGATCACCGTAGGAAAAGTTGCGCGCTTTTTGCTCAGCGCGATCGCCTAAGTTAATCAGCTCCAGCAGCTCCAAAGCCCGCTGTTCGGTTTGCACTTCTTCCTTAGCTGCTAGGGGCAAGCCGAAAACGCCAGTCAGCACATTGCTTTTAGTATGGATGTGGCGGGCAATCATCACATTTTCTAGAGCAGAAAGCTCCCCAAATAGCCGCACGTTCTGGAAGGTGCGGGCAATGCCTTTGGCAGCAATTTGGTGAGGCCGCAGCCGGGAAATTGTTGTGCCTTGGTACAGCAGTTCTCCACCAGAAGGGGTTAGTAGCCCCGTGATCAAGTTAAACAGCGTTGTCTTGCCAGCTCCATTCGGACCAATCAGCCCAAAGATCTCATTTTCTTGCACCGTGAAGGAAACTTGATTCACCGCCACCAAACCACCAAAGCGACGGGTCAGGTTCCGAGCTTCAAGGATGGAGCTACTTTTAGGTACTGGGTTGTCAACAACAAGATCCGGAACGCTCATGGCAAGCAAGTCTCTGCTGAGGATTGACCATAGATTCAATTTACTAAGTGTTTATGTAAGTGCTGGCAAACTTTTTGAGTGGGCACACTTGATAAAGGTAAGGACTGGGTTTTACGCAGAGCACCGCTGATCGCGATCGCGTCTCTCCGATGTAGGAGATAGAACTGAGTATGATTAAGGCTGGTTTAGTTCTCGCTGTAACCATACTGCTACTGGCTGACCATCCCGGCGGCGTAATTCAACTTCAATCACGAAAACCGCTTCTGAACCAGGGGGGGCTGGTTTTTTATGAAAAATAATCTCATAGGCTTGTGGGTCTTCGTTGTGCTCTCGTAGCCAATCTTGGACTTTGGTCACGGCAAAAAATGACTGGCCTTCTTCGAACATCCGCGTCAGCTGCATCTGGATGGCGTAGGGGTTGAATCGAGCCATAGTTTACTCCTCGGCAGTAGCCGATATTCTAGCCTTTGCTGGACCTCTAGATCTTTGGGTAGATCTTTGCTGGGTTGAAAAACAAGACCAGATGGCTCGTGAAACAATACTTAGGAGGTACAGATACAAAAAGGGTGGTGCAATGAACTTTAACTTCTTCAACTTGTTCTGGATTTTTCTGTTTCTAGCCTCCCTACAACCGGCGTGGCAACGTCGGGCAACAGAATTTCGCCGGGTACAAGCCTTGCGCCAGTTTGAGCAACAGCGGAACAGCCGTGTTATTTTCTTGATTCACCGCCAAGAGTCGATCAGCTTACTAGGAATTCCCCTGTCGCGCTACATCAGTATTGAAGACTCAGAGCAGGTGCTGCGAGCGATTCGCCTCACGCCACCTGATGTACCTATTGACTTGATTCTGCACACCCCCGGCGGCTTAGTCCTCGCTACCGAGCAAATCGCTAGAGCCTTGATCCGACATCGGGCTAAAGTGACTGTTTTTGTCCCGCACTATGCGATGAGTGGGGGGACGATGCTGGCGCTAGCTGCCGATGAAATTGTGATGGATGAAAACGCTGTCCTAGGGCCTGTTGATCCACAACTGGGAAATCTTGCCGCCGCCAGTATTCTTAGAGTAGTTGATCAGAAACCGATCGCGGAAATTGACGATCAAACCTTGATTATGGCTGACCTTTCGCGCAAAGCGATAGCTCAGGTGCAGCGGTTTGTGCGAACCCTCCTCGAAGATGTTGTGCCGCAACCGAAAGTGCAGCCTGACAAAGTTGATGGCATTGTGGATATGCTGACAACCGGGCGTGTTACCCATGATTACCCGATAACCGTGGAGGAAGCCACAAAACTGGGCCTACCAATTACCGCAGGGTTACCAAAGATGATTTACAACATCATGGATCTGTATCCTCAGCCTCAGGGAGGCCGTCCCTCGGTGCAATATATTCCCCTACCCTACCAACCTCGAATTCCATTGCCGGAGCCGAAAGGTAGGCCACTCCCCGAAGGGGCTCAAAACCGTTGATTTATGGTTAATGGGTGGGGATGGGACTAATTCGCGTAGCGGACCGGAGGCTTTTGGGAGATGAGATAATCAAAAGCACCTTTCTCCCTATCTGTGCCCTTGCCTGCCGCCCTAGATAAGTTCTCTGGCTAGTGCTAGAGCTTCCTCAGGCGTAGAAACGTTGCCTTCAGCTTGAGCAATTTCGAGAGTACTCAGCAGCTGACCAATTTGTGGTCCTGGGCGCAGGTGTAACTTGTTGATTAAGTCCTTACCCGAAATCAGGGGCATCGGATGGGCGATCGCGTCGTTGGGGGTAAGGTAGCGTTCGATGAAAGGGGCAATTGCCTGGATTGGGGTACCTTGGGATATGGCCATAATGGCTAGGACGGGAAATGCCGGCCCAGCTTTTTGAAACAAAAAATACTGCTCCCGACGAGACAACACTGCTAAAGCTTTGATCGATTGTACTTGGGGGAGAAGTTGTAGCAGTAGGGTGACCAAGTTGATTTCGGCACGACTGTACTTTAAGCGCAACAGGTTGCTGGCCGCCTGTGCTGGATTGGGCGATACAAGACCGGTCAGCTTAGCGGTGGCCAGTAGGGTTGGGCAATTGGAATCTCCACTTTTGGAGCGCTGGCTGACAGGGCTCAGCAAGGGTATTTTTAGATCTGGCCAGGTTTGGAGCAACAGTGTAGCAACGCTATCCCACTCATTAATTTGAGCAATCCCTGCTGCGGAGGCTTCAGGCAACCAATAATCCAGGAGGCCATCTTGCCAAGCAGCCTCTAACCAAACTGTTCCAGCCTCACTAGCCAGTAGATAACCTAGTTCTACCCGGACCCGCTCTGCTGCCACTTGTTGTAAGCAGGGAGCAAGTTGGCGAATGGTTCGCTGGGTTGTCGGCTCTAGCCTAAAGTGCAGCTGCGCTGCCTGCCGGTAAGCCCGCAGGAGTCGTAGGGGATCGGCGGCCAGATTTTCCGCTGAGATCATCCGAATTACCCCTTGTTCCAAATCGGCACAGCCTTGCAAAGGATCAGTAATAGTCTGAGTATGCGGGTTGTAGGCGATCGCGTTAACTGTAAAATCACGCCGCTGTAGATCAGTAGTTAAGCTACTTCCAACCTGCAAAGCAAAGTCAGCCGTCCCTTGCTCAAACACCACCCTGGCAATTTGGCGTTCTGGATCTAAGAGCACAAAGCCCGCACTATAGGCACAGGCGATCGCAGAAGCTATCTCAACCGCCGATGCGGGTAAAACAAAATCAAGGTCTAAGTAACTGGCAGCATGACCCCGTAAAGTATCACGTACCCATCCACCGACAACATAAGACGGCTGGGGTAGCTGCTCTAGACTAAAAGGCCAGGTGTCTGGTGAAAATTGAAGATGAATACTAGAGATTCCAAAAAATTTAGTTTGTATCAATTCATCGAAGAATTTAACGGTTGATTGCTAAAGATGCGTGGATGGCTGATCAACCATTGGCCCCCTATTCAGACTCTCGTGCAAAGGCCGGGCTTGGGATGCCGTCTCATGCAGGTGGTGACGGCTATGACGAATCACCTGTAACACTTGGCTAAACTGCTGTTCCATATCGGTAAGGACGCGGTCAGCGTAGGTATCGGCTCCTGACTGGAGTTGCTCACACTCAGCAATAATCGCACTTCGCATCTGGTGTAACTCCTGTTGGGCTTGCTGGCGCATCCGTTCAATGTCAGTAGAGGTTCTTTGGCGAGCTGCGGCACACTCCTCCTGGACGCTTTGGCGAATTTTCTGGGCCTCTAATTCTGCCTGCTGGACAATTTTGACTTCATCTGCAATTTGAGCCGCTGTCTGTTCTGCGGCTCTAATAATTTCTTGAGCATACTCCCGCGCTTGCGCCAGAATGGTCTCTTTGGTTTGTAGAATTTCTTCTGCTTGCTGAAATACCCGTGGCAGACTGAGCCTGACTTGATCCAGATGGTCAAGGAGCTGATCTTCCTCCACGAGAGTCCGGCGAGTTAGAGGCACTCTCGGGCTATCTAAGACAATTTCCTCTAGCTGCTGGAGTTGCCGCTGGATATGGAGGCCATCTGGGCCATTAGACAAGTAATCACGATTAGGTCCGTCAGGGCCAATGCTAGATGAGTTTTGGCGTAACATCAGTCAAGGTCAAGCACAACACTTTTGGGTACCAAGTGATTGACCGAGCCACCTAGCTTGGCAATCTCTTTCACCAGGCTACTACTTAAGAAGCTGTATTCGTTAGAAGTTGCCAGAAAAACCGTTTCAATTTCTGTTGACAAGCTGTTGTTGGTATGGGCCATTTGCAGTTCATGCTCAAAATCTGAAAGTACCCGCAGACCTCGAAGCAGCACCTGCGCCTGCCGAATCCGGGCATAATGGACAGTCAATCCATTGAAACTATCAATTTCAACGTTAGGCAGATGTTGTGTACAGGCTTGAATTTGCTCCATCCGCTTCTGAACTGTAAACAAGGGCGTTTTTTGAGGATTCTTGAGCACGGCCACAATCACTCGCTCAAACAGTCGGCAGCCGCGTTCAATGATGTCAAGATGCCCTAAGGTAATAGGGTCGAAGCTACCGGGATAAACTGCAATCATGAATTTTCAAAGCTGTTGAGGCGATTATAATACCAATTGTCTGATGTGTGCTGTCTTTCTCCGAAGTGGGTAGTTGGAAAAGATAGAAGCAACAACTGTAGGTCTCATACCGCGTTATTTTGCCTCAGATCGGTGCTGATTTCTGCCAGTGATCCCCCTGGACCAAGGTATGAACCTGCCAGCTTGAGTCCAGCTGAGGATAATCTAGCCGGTAATGACCACCCCGGCTCTCAGGGCGAAAGGCAGCACTTTTAAGGATTAATTGCGCCACATCCAACAAGTTTTGAGTTTCAGCCCAAGCACGAATCTCTAAATCCGCTTCTGGCACGGAAATTGCTAATGGCTGACCCGGATGCAGGTTTAGCAGGCACTGGCTGAGTGGGAGTTGAGCAAATTTGTCTTTCCAGTTTTCAACCTGAGCAATTGCTGCTTTTAACACCTTCTCCTCCCGGCAAATTCCGGCACTTTGCCACATCAATACCGGTAGATCCCGTCGTAGTTGTTCAATGGTTAACTTTTGGCTCGACCAGTCAGCTGCTGCTTTTGGTAGCCAGGCCTGCTGGGCTTGTAAAGAGCTACTGGTCACTACTTCAGCTTGCGAAAGGGACTTAGACAACTGAGCGGCAAAGACCAAGCACTCCAGCAGTGAATTACTGGCTAAGCGATTTGCACCATGAACCCCTGTACTGGCCACTTCCCCAACCGCATATAACCCAGGAATGGAGGTCAAGCCTTGAAGGTCAGTCGCAACTCCTCCCATCCAGTAGTGGGCAGCAGGAGCAACTGGAACGGGTTGCTCGAACACATTTATCCCCCAGTTTTGACAAACCTGAATAATTTTGGGAAAACGATAGTGAATTCGCGATCGCGCAATAGGTCGTAGGTCTAACCAAACCTGGTGATCAGGAGCAGATGTACCTGCTGTCAAGCTGGAGGTTGTTTGGAGATGACTGAAAATAGCGCGACTCACCACATCCCTCGGTGCTAATTCCCCAGCAGGATGATAGTCAAACACAAACCGCTTGCCTTGGGAGTCAACTAAATGAGCTCCCTCACCACGCACACTTTCGCTAATCAAAAATCGGGGTGCACCTGGCAGTGTTAAAGCTGTGGGATGAAACTGAACAAACTCTAGATCTCGCAGCAGTGCTCCAGTTCGCCAAGCCATTGCCACACCATCCCCAGTGCTCAGCTCTGGATTAGTCGTTTGGGCAAAAACTTGACCGCCGCCGCCAGTTGCCAATACGACTGCCCGGGCACGTACCCAGGTAATTTGGCCCTGATAGAGCACACTGACACCCTGGCAGTAATGATCGTGGGGATGCATCCAAAGGCTTAAGGTAAAAGTCTCAGGTAACACTTGGATGTTGGGGCGACTCAGTACCTGAGCAGTCAAGGTTGTGACCAACTTCCGGCCCGTGGTGTCCGCAGCATGAAGCACCCTTGGCTGGGAGTGAGCGGCTTCTAAGGTTAGGGCAAGTTGACTGCCGGCGCGATCAAAGTCAACCCCTAGCTCAACGAGCAGCTTAATTTGTTGAGGTGCCTGCTCTACTAGAAACTGTACAACCTCTGGTTCGCACAGCCCTGCTCCAGCTTTAATCGTGTCCTTAGCGTGTGCGTCAGGAGAATCTTTTGGATCAATAGCTGCAGCCACCCCTCCTTGAGCCCAATCACTAGCAGAGAGGGCTAAAGGGCCTTTAGTTACTAAACCAACTTTTAGGTGCGGAGGCAGACACAGAGCAGCATAAAGACCGGCCGCCCCCCCTCCAATAATCAACACATCGAAAGTCTTGTATTCTACAGCAATCCCCTGCATTAACTAAGGGTCCCAAAAGATTTTTCTGACAGTACTAAATCTGCCCTTTGTGAACCGTGATGTGACGCTCTTGAAAGCAACAACTTTCAGACTTGAACACAAAGCCAGCTTCAAGGGGTTCTTTACCCATCCTACTAAAATCGCTCTATACCAGTTGGATAATGGGGATTGAACCCACTGGTATAGAGCGTCAATGAATTAGCTTGAACGTTGATGGCTTGAATATAGAGGCGGCTTGCTGTTCAAACAGCTTTATTTGTAGATGCCGTTATTGATCCGATCGCCGCCTTCCAGCAATGCCACTTCCGGATCCGTGGCGATGAAGTGATCCATATTAGCTTGGAGCAGTTCCTTCTGATGATTGCTGAGCCCTGCAATGTTTAGAACGTCCTCAACATCGTTGTAAGGAGCATTTTTAACGATAATTCGAGCTAGGGTAGGGTACAGACCGCGATACCGAGAAAAAGCTCGAACATTCGTGTTGTTCAAGTCTATCTTGTCACCAGCTTCGCCTATCTTCTCCTCAACCCGGTTGCGAAGAGTTTGATCCACGGCAACACTACGTGCTGCCAGAATTGGTGCTGGTTGCCAGGACAAGTTTGCAGCAAGTGCATTCTGGGTCCAGCCCAGGAAGCCCAGGCAACTAATGAATATGCTTACTATGCTTAACCAGCGGCCCAACCGTTTCATAAATTTATACCTCTTATCTCAGTAGTTTCTAGACAGCAATAATGACGATTTATCTAGAGCGTATCATTTCCCCTGTGGCTAAATTGCAACAAAGTGTTGAGATGCCACAATCAAGCGAGGAATCGGTGCTAAACGCTTACTATTGATGTTTCGCGTTGAATGACAAGAGGGGCTGATGTCAGGGATAGAGCAAATTTTAGATTTTTGGTTTAGCAATCCCCAAGCGCCACCAGGAACGCGCAAAGTTTGGTTTGCTAAAGACCCAAAGTTTGACCAGCTCATTCGCTCTCGTTTCCAGAACGACTACCAGGCAGCAGCAGGCCAACTCGATCAGTGGCAGGAGTCACCTCAAGGCTGCGTAGCACTAATTCTTTTATTGGATCAGTTTCCCCGCAACATGTTTCGGGATACACCTACTGCGTTTGACACTGACCCTCAAGCTCTGGCGGTAACCGAACGTGCTATTAAGCGTGGCTTTGACCAAAAACTACCTTCCCTCCAGCGTTGGTTCCTCTACATCCCTTTGATGCACAGTGAAAACTTAAACCACCAAAACCAGTCTGTGCAGCTATTTGCCCAACTTCGAGATCAAAATCCAGAAACTACCAGTGCCTTCTCTTATGCTGTGCGGCATCAAGAAGTAATTGAACGCTTTGGCCGATTTCCCCACCGCAATAAGATTTTGGGCCGAGCTTCAACCTTGGAAGAAGTAGAGTTTCTCAAACAGCCGGGTTCATCATTCTAGATTCAGGCTCAAAATCACCTTGTGTGAGGCCTACAGGTAATTTGTTATCTATCACTGTCAGGGTTGAAGTGAGCCAGACCTAAAAAGCGATCGCTCTAACAGGCGATCGCTTTTTACAAGAAGCATTAATTCTGAGCAGTGAGAAGTTAGCAATTGAGGCGTTAAGCAAGTTGTCTATATTCAGTTTCTAAAACACGAACTAATTCTTGATTACCCTCAGCTCTAGCTACTTCCAAGCGATGCTCTAGCACTTTGCGAATACTAGCTTGATGAGTCTCAGTAGACTTTGTCCGAGCTTCACGACTTACGGCCATTTTTGTTTCTCCTGAACAGTTTTCTTAATTCAAATAAGGTATAAGCGCTTTTCTAAGCTAACATGCCCTAATGAGGTTGCACATCTTTAAAGGTCTTCCCCTTTGGGTGATATCCCTAACTTTGTCCTAACTATTGTGGTTAGCGGTCTCCTGAACCCAGGCACTCAGACCTTTTGCCACGCAAGCCATCAGATCGGATATCCTATCCTCCAAGTCAGTGTTCGAAAAGCTGTCTATCAAGCCAAGGTGTACAACCAATGCCTGGACCTCAGCTAGTCACCCTGCTCAGCGATTTTGGTTTAGAGGATACCTACGTGAGCGTGCTCAAAGGGGTAATTGCTCAGATTGATTCTCAGCTTGTTGTAATCGATCTGACCCATCAGATCCCACCCCAGAATATTGCTGCGGCTCGGTTTAGTTTAATGAGTGCTTACGCTTATTTTCCTCAGGGAACAATTCATATAGCAGTGGTTGATCCCGGTGTGGGTAGTACAAGACGAGGGGTAGCCATTCAAATCGCTGCGGGAGTGTTGGTGGG
Source organism: uncultured Synechococcales cyanobacterium (assembly GCA_902806435.1). Taxonomy (GTDB): domain Bacteria; phylum Cyanobacteriota; class Cyanobacteriia; order Thermosynechococcales; family Thermosynechococcaceae; genus CADCWO01. The sequence continues at coordinate 34,243 of CADCWO010000126.1, forward strand.
ACCGGACAATGGTTTGTTTAGCGGTGTCCTGGACCAAGCTCCAGCGATCGCCGCTGTGGAGCTATCCAATCCGCACTACTGGCTGACACCCCAACCCAGTACTACTTTTCATGGCCGTGATATCTTTGCACCTGTCGCAGCGCATATAGCCAGCGGTGTTGCTTTAGAACAGTTAGGGCCTGCGATCGCAATTGATTCTTTAGTACAATTGGCTGTACCTGCTTGCACGGTTGATAGTTGCAGTGTCTCCGGTGTAATTCAAGCAGTGGACCACTTTGGCAACTTGGTCACCAATATTCCTGGTACCTACGTTCAGCAGAAACGCTGGTCGTTGGAGATAGGCGGTCTAACCATTCCTGGAGGCCAAACTTATAGCGATGCTTGCCCCGGCGAACTAATTGCCCTAGTAGGCAGTCATGGCTGGGTAGAAGTTGCTGCCAATCAGGGCAGTGCTCAAGCTTATCTAAGGCAGCAAAGAACAGTAGCGCAGCAGAGTTACCAGAACTACAGCTACAGTACTCCTATACGAGTTGTGTTTTACTCGCAGATCTAGCCTGAACAAGATTCCATTTAGATGAGGAGATTGATCTGAATGATATCTACAACGACAGAGAAACCGGAAGTTTATCAAGGCCAATTCGGCGAGTTCACAATTACGCCTGGCGATCGCACGAGTGTAGTAGTTTACCGTACAGCCTTAGCTGTCGCAGCTTTATGCTTTGCCGCTGGCACTGCTGCTGTTCTCTGGCAAGCCAATAACCCCACTGTGGTGAAGAGCCTAGCTATTCTTTGGGCTTGCTTCTGTGCTGCTTTAGGAGTCAGCTTGGCGACAATTCATATTTATTTAGCCCCCCTGCACCGTGCGCTCCAAATTTTCTGGGCAGTTGGTTGCACCTCAGCAGGATTAGTGGCTGCAATCAGCGAGCAACCTCTAGCTCTAGCAGTTTATACCCATCCAATGGCTCTAATGGGTGTAGGCTTCGTCTTTGTGGCCCTAACTGGCATTTTCTTTAAAGAAGCTTTTTGCTTTAACCGTCTCGAAACTAAGTTGTTGACATTTATTGTTCCTTTACTGCTACTAGGGCACTGGATAGGCTGGTTGCCAGTTCAATCGGAACGCTCATTATTAGCTACTTGGGCCGTCTTGTTCTTGATTTTTGCGCTACGAAAATCTATTCAACCTATTCCACCTGATATTGGTGACAAAACAGTATTCACCTATCTGCGGGAACAGCGCTCAAAGTCACAGCAACTCAACCTTGAAAGTGAATAGTCGGTGTAACTAGCCTAGAATATGGCCCTTTAGAAGGAGTTTACGATGACTTATCGTTTGTAGAGTTGCAAAATATGTTCAGGATTGGTATGACATAAGCTAGCGGGTTTCAACTTTAAAACGCTATCTAGTGAGGAGTAAAACATGAAACTGAAAAAAATCGTTCTGCTTACAGTGCTTGGACTAGCAACTACTTTAGGTGCTTGTCAGGGCGGTGAAGGCGGTGGTGCAGGCGGTGGTGCAGAATCTCCTGCCGCTACGGGAGCATCTCCAATGGAATCTCCAATGGAATCTCCAATGGAATCTCCGGCCGAAACAACCTCTCCAACAACCTCTCCAACAACCTCTCCTTAATTTTAAGTTGGGCTTGCTTCTGCTAGATGTTCTGTTATAAAGACACCAATTGAGTTAGACAGCAAGTACAGCTATGGAGTTATGGACCTACAGCTGTACTTGCTGTAAAGCCCAGCCATCTTAAATAGCCCACAGAAAGGAAATGTGATTGCAAAGTTGTCTTCAACTTGCCTAACCAGCTACCTTCTCTTGTGGGCTTTTTGCTTGTTTGATCAACCAGAATGAATGTCAGCTTCTACCGTTGCATCCAGTAATGATACTTGCTTCCACTAAACTACTTTCTTTTTCAACACTTATGCCTTTTAGCGTCCAGTGACCAGGCATAGCCTTGGTTACGCCGTCAACTCGCTCAGCCTAATCTGATTGAAAATTGCTTTCAATCACTAGTGCTAGCGTTATGGGAGCATCTCGATGAGCCTGTTGCTTTAGGTTAGACTCGACAGATGATGTAATGAAACCATCCATGGGTGAAAGATCCCTGTTGCCAATCATTGCTCCGCTGCTCATTTACTGTCACTTGATCTGGAACAACTCAGTTCAAGCACTGCCTCTACCGAATGACACCCCGGAGGAAGTATTGCGGACAGAAGTGCTGACGGAAGCGCGATCACCCTTGAATGGTGAATCACTATCGGCGGCGGAGTATGCAGAATTGCAAGTGGCATTGCGCTCAACGGAGGCTGTGCAACCCAAAGTTTCTCCCAAAATTCGCCGGTTGATTACACTGTTGCGGCTGCGCAAAGGAATTCGTAGCATCTTCCCCTTTCTGTTACGCTAAGCATTTAAGCCCTGTGTGTTTAATGGTCATTGGATTTGAGCCAGTTTCGTGACTTTCAACCCTTAGCGGCGATCGCCACCACGCCAGACGGCGCAGCAAAACTCCAACTAGTGTGCGAACTGTGTGGTGCGACGCTTTGGTTGCCGGAAACACTCGCCCCCGTCCCAGGGGCCCAATTTTATACCGGTTCGCTGAAAGCCCACCTAACAACAGTTTGGCCCCAGTACAAAGGTTTCATTTTTTGTCTGGCGGCGGGGGCTGTCGTGCGTATCATTGCCCCGCTTTTAACTCATAAGTCCCATGATCCAGCAGTTGTTGTGATTGATGCGGCAGCCAATTTTGCCATCAGTTTATGTAGTGGGCATCAGGGTGGGGCTGATCGCTTAGCACAGCTAATCGCGCACGAGGTAGGAGCCTTGCCAGTGGTTACTGGTGCTGCTAACGCTTCCGGGCTGCCTGCTCTAGACACCCTAGGGCTTCCCTTCGGTTGGCGACGGGGAGCAGGTGATTGGAATGGTGTCAGCGGGCTGTTGGCTCGCCGCCAACCTGTAGGGGTGATTCAAACTGCTGGTTCAACTTTGTGGCAGGCTCACCTGCCAGAGGATCATCCGCTTCAATTTACGACTGAGTCCTCAGCATCGACAGCCCCTACCTCGGCAACGATTTGGATTACTGCCACTGCGAAACTGCTACCTACAGCTACACCATTAGTTCAGTGGCACCCCAGGGTGTTGTGGATTGGCATTGGTTGCGAACGGGGTACCTCGCGGCAGTTAATTGAATCAGGCATTCGGCAGGTTTGCCAAACACACCAATTGGCCTGGGATGCGATCGCTGGGATTGCCACTATAGATCTGAAAGCCGATGAACTAGGGCTAGTAGAGCTTTGCCAGGCCTATGAATGGCCATTACGCTGCTTCCCGGCTAGCCTACTTCAATCCATTGCTGTTCCCCATCCTTCCCCAGTGGTTGCTGCTGAGGTCGGAACACCCAGCGTAGCAGAAGCAGCTGCCCTTCAAGCCATTTCAGCATTTCAAGCTTCAAGTGCCGATTGCCAAGGGCTCCACAATTCCTTACTGGTGCCTAAACAAATTTTTCGGGTAGCCGGGCAGCTGGGGGCGGTAACAATCGCTGTGGCGCAAGCCGAGCAGGAGTTCACGGGCCGCACGGGACATCTATGGCTAGTGGGCACGGGGCCAGGGCAGCTAGATCAGATGACGCCTGCAGCTCAAACTGCTATCTGTCAAGCAGACGTTGTGATCGGCTACGGTCTCTACATTGACCTGTTACAGCCATTGCTGCGACCGGGCCAGATCGTCGAGCGCTGGGCGATTACCCAGGAACGTCAACGAGCAGAACGCGCAATCACCTTAGCTCAATGGGGGTTAAATGTCGCAGTCGTCTCCTCCGGTGACGCTGGTATTTACGGCATGGCAGGACTCGTTTTAGAAGAACTGCAAGCCCAGGATTGGGATGGCAAGACGCCGGAGGTGCAGGTTTTTCCTGGAATCACGGCACTACAAGCGGCGGCCTCCCGCGTCGGAACACCTTTGATGCATGACTTTTGTGCGATCAGTCTTAGTACTTTGCTCACTCCCTGGGCCGTGATTGAAAAGCGGTTAGTTGCCGCCGCCCAGGCAGATTTTGTTACCGCATTGTACAACCCGCGATCGCAAACTCGCCTAGAGCAGCTTGTCAAAGCTCAGGAGATTTTTTTGCAGTACCGGCAACCGGATACGCCAGTGGCAATCGTCCGCTCTGCCTATCGATCAGATGAGCAAACCACGCTGACAACCCTAGCTCAGTTGCAGCAGGCGGATGTCGATATGCTGACCACAGTCTTAATTGGCAATCAAAGTACTCGTGTCTACGCGGATTGGATGGTAACGCCACGCGGCTACTTTAAGCAATAAAATTCTAAAAATTAGCCATAACCGAACCGGATAGATTCTACGTGACATCATCCCTACCTCTATCGAGAGTATGGGTTGAGCCTGGGTACAGATTGTTAGTATGAATCTAATTGCCTATATCCTTGCAATTCCAATTGTCTTTAATTCAATCTAAAACGCTGGAGCTGCTGGAGTGGCCACGCCTCTGCCAGCATTTATCTACATTTGCTGCGACAAAGCTGGGAGCCGTTGCTGCCCGTCAGCTTAAGTTGCCCGCTAGTCTTACTGGAAGCCAGGAGTTACTCCAACAGACCCAGGAAGTCTATGCCTTGGAGAACCGTGCCTCTGCTGGGTTATCCTTTGCTGGAATTCATGACATTGGTACCGCATTGGAGCGGGTGGCACGGCAAGGCGTCTTAAGCGGGGAAGAACTGTTGGCGATCGCCACCACCTTGGCCGGGGCAAGACAGTTGCGGCGGGTGATTGATCGCCAACCTGATTTAGCTGTCCTGAATCAACTGGTGACAGAACTGCGCACTTACCCAGACCTAGAGCAGGAGATCCGTCGCTGTATTGACGAGCGGGGTAAGGTAGCAGATCAGGCTAGCTCTAAGTTGGCCAATATCCGCAGCCAGCAGCACCAAGTCCGAGAGCAGGTATACCAGATTCTCCATGGGATTCTGCAACGCAAAGCCAGTGCTGTCCAGGAGCATCTAATTACCCAACGAAGCGATCGCTTTGTAATTCCCGTCAAAGCGGCCCAGAAGGAGGCAATTTCCGGTATTGTGCATGACACCTCGACGACTGGTGCCACGCTGTATATTGAACCCCAGCCGACAATTAACCTGAACAACCAGTTACGGCAACTGTTGCGCCAAGAGCAAGTGGAAGTCGAAGTTATCTGTCGAGGTCTAAGTGAGCAAGTAGCCGAAGTGCAGCCTGACCTGGAGCAGTTACTGGCAATTGTCACAACGCTTGATCTGGCAACTGCCCGGGCCCGTTATAGTTTTTGGCTTGGAGGCAATTTGCCTCGATTTATAGAGCGGCGCGAAGTCTGCCGGGATGAATCCTCATCCGGTGAGCTTCGCCAGCAAGGGGAAACAGTTACTTTAAGGCAACTGCGTCATCCTTTACTGGTCTGGCAACAACAACACGAGCAAGGCGCTCCCGTCGTTCCTATTGATCTATTCATTCAACCCCAGATCCGTGTGGTAGCGATTACTGGTCCCAATACTGGCGGCAAAACGGTGGCGTTGAAAACCCTGGGTTTAGCCGCTTTAATGGCAAAAGTTGGCTTGTTTGTGCCAGCTCGAGAACCGGTAGAACTGCCCTGGTTTGATCAGGTGCTAGCTGATATTGGCGATGAGCAATCCATAGAGCAAAGCCTTTCCACTTTTTCAAGTCACATCCAGCGCATCCGGCAAATCCTAGACAGCTTGAGTGAGCAATCTTTGGTGTTATTGGATGAAGTCGGAGCAGGGACTGACCCCTCTGAGGGCACTGCTCTAGCGATCGCACTGTTGCAGTACCTGGCAGATCATGCCCAACTGACGGTCGCCAGCACCCACTTTGGTGAACTCAAAGCCTTGAAGTATCGTGATCCCCGGTTTGAAAATGCTTCAGTGGAATTTGATGAACAGACCCTGGCTCCTACCTACCGTCTACTGTGGGGGATTCCCGGTCGCTCCAACGCCTTAGCGATCGCCCGCCGTCTGGGCTTGAAACCAGAAATTCTCGACACTGCTGGAGCTTACAGTAACAAAGCGACAGCAGAAATGGATCAAGTGATTAGTGGCTTAGAAGCTCAACGTCGCCAGCAAGAAACCAAAGCTCAAGCTGCTGCGCAGTTGCTGGCTAGCACAGAACAGTTGCATCAGCAAATAGCAGCAAAAGCCAGTAGCTTGCAAGCTCAGGAACGGGAGCTGCGCCAACAACAGGCACAATCTGTTCAACAGGCAATCAACCAGGCCAAGCGAGAAGTGGCGCGAGTGATTCGGGAGCTACAGCAAGGGCCGGCTACCGCGCAACATGCCCAGCAAGCAACCGAGTCCTTGAACGCGATCGCGGCGCAGCACCTGCCCCAGACAGCAGCTAAACCATTGCAGTCTGGGTTTCGGCCCCAGATAGGAAATCGCGTGCGTATACCCCGCCTCGGTCAAACTGCAGAAGTGCTCAGTGGACCGAATGAAAATGGTGACTTAACGGTCCGGTTTGGGTTGATGAAGCTGACGGTCAACTTGGCAGAGATTGAATCGCTACAGGGGGAAAAAGCGATGATTATGTCAACTCCTCCTGCTACCAGCCAGGTGACCCCGCGAGTCGAAAAATCTGAGCCGGTCCCCAACTCAAAACCAGTGGCACCAACGATTCGCACCTCACAAAATACTTTAGATTTGCGTGGCAGCCGGGTAGCAGATGCGGAAATAGCCCTAGAGCGGCTGCTGGCTGGGCACCAGGGCCCTCTATGGATTATTCATGGTCATGGTACGGGTAAGCTGCGGCAAGGTATCCAAGCTTACTTGGCGCAACATCCACGGGTAAAGCATTACGAGTTGGCGGATCAGGCTAATGGAGGTTCGGGGGTGACGGTAGCAGCTGTGGAGGAGTGAGCTGGGCGCCCTGAGGAGGATAAACTAGAAGATAAGCTGCTCCGCCCAGATTCTTCACAAACGCGAAAGCTGAAATTATTTACCAGGGAGGTATTTGCTACAGGCAAAATCTGTAGCTTGAGAAACGATTAGCTCAGCCTTTAAGCGTTCATTTTTGCTCAGCACTCATCGCAGCTTGTCCTAATTGCCCACCGCCAAGATGTATCCCAGCGCCAACCTAAACCCATCTCACCGGGCAACTACTATTCCTATCGCGATCCAACCGGATTCGCTTCAGTTGGATAACATCAAAACCCATCTGGATCTTGTGTTGCTGGCCCTGGAGGCATTACTTGGTAGCGGTTCAGAAGCACTGCTGCAAGCGGCAAGCGATCTTAACCTGGCAGATCAATTGGGAGACCGGGTCACCCTCTGGCGGCTGCGCCAATCGAATCCCCTACGCAAGGGTACGAGTGGACGCAAAAAGCTAGATGTGGAAGAGGCGCGATCGCTGGTTTTAATTAGTTGTCACGTCGCAAAACAGCACCAAGAACTGATCCGGCGGGCGGTTGTCCTCCTGGAGCAGTTAACAGCAGAAAATCGCCAGCCCCATGAAGCAGCGCTACTAGGAGATTATTTAGATAGGTTCACGAATACTTACCAAGAACGAATGGTTACGGATTCAAAAACCTCCCTAGCGTTAACGCACCTAGCCTTCAAACTCCTGGTTGACCTACTGTTCTACAGCAGCCCTAACGGTCCTCGCCGTCTCTGGCTAGCTCTTATTGAGCGATCAATGCATCCGAAAGCCTGATGCCAGGATTAGCTTAAGAACTTAACTATTATTCCGCTGCAACTTGCCCAGGATTACAAAATTGTTGGATTATGATCCTCTCTAATTCACTTTTCCGCCGTTATACCCCTCCAACTTGCACCCTGGAAATTACGGCCCAGACTTCACCCCTGTCCCGTTGGGCAGGTCAATCTCGATTCAATCAGCTCCAGTTCCAGTTGCGCTTTGAAGATCCCCGACGATTGCAGGAGCAAATAGTGGAAATTAGTGGCGATCGCGCTCAGCTAGAAGCCTTAGAAGCAGCTGTTGAGTCCTACATCCAGCAGTTGCTTAGTCAAGTATCTATTCCTGGCACTGGGGATTTGGTCACCGAACCAACCCCCGGGGAACAAGGGGACCACCAGCAGGGCATAGTGGCAATTCCTACACCTGACCTGCAAACTATTCACCTTCGCCCTAATGGACTGCTATCCCACGATCTATTCTTCGGTTCCTTAGCAACGAATGTATCTGGTCCTGTGATAAATCTCAGTGCTTCCAGCTTATTTGATCTAGCCACTGCTTTGGAGGAAGCCACAGTCGAGACAACAGCTGCTACCCTACCATCTGACAAATCTCAATGGTCAGGCTTGATGCGCTCTTCTCCGCTCTGGACGCGTGTTGCCGCAGGTGCCGCCGTGTTTGTGGGCATAACTCTTGCAGCTGTGCAGTTAAGTAACAAATCAGGGTCAAATTCCACCAGTGATGTACCACTGATCAGCCAGAGTACCGAACCGCCCCCAGTTTCACCTCTACCACTACCGGGAACTTCAACATTACCGCCCTTTGAAAGTTTGCCGGTGGTCCCCCTGCCATCATCTTTACCGCAAGTAGGCTCTACCACACCACCAATCTCAGCAACACCATCCCCTCCCAAGCCAGCACCACAGCCACAAAAACCTGCTACTCCTAAGCTTATCCAGCAACCCAAGCAACCTGTTGCCGTCCAACCTAAAGTTACTGCTAGTCCTCTACCTTTGCCAGACGTGCCAGATTTAGAAACCTCTCCAACCGCAGCACCTCCCGCTGCTAGTCAAGATAATACTACAAGTACTACCCTTACCCAACCTGCTAACGAAACTGCTTTCGACACTGTTCCCCAAGTTGCAGAAGCTCGCAGCTTCTTTCAAGAACGATGGCAGGCACCACCAACACTTAAGCAAACCTTGGAATATACCCTGACCTTGAACCCAAATGGGTCAGTTCAACAAATAATGCCTCTAAATCAAGCCGCCAGGACTTATTTAGATCGTACGCCTATTCCGTTAAGAGGTGAGCCTTTAGTTTCGCCAATCGAAGGAGGTAGCCTGAAAATTAGACTCGTGTTGGGGCCAGATGGCAGCGTTAAGACATTTCCCCAATAGGCATTACAAGCTGATATAACTTCATCCCCCCATTTTCCCTTGACCTGCTAGGGGATTGACTTGGTCTATTAAGCAACCATTTTTCCATAACTGCCAATCACTGCCAGTGTCGTGTGCCAGAGTTGTTCTACTGAGCTCTGTTCCACTTATGTTCGTATGAGCCAGATCTGTATTGATCAGGTTCGCCTGAAATAGATATGCCTGACTTAAATTTGCATAGCTCAAATTTGCATCACTTAAGTCTGCGCCACTCAGATTGACCTTGATTAAAATCGCCATAGTCAGGTTAGCCGCGCTTAATGTTGCATATTTAAAGTTGGCTGTATTGAGGTCGGCTTGTTTGAGGTTTGTCTGAATCAGAATGGCTTTAGTCAAGTTTGCACGGACCATGTACGCTTTGCGAAGGTCTGCTTGACTCAAGATTGCCATAGTTAAGTTTGCCCCACCGAGATCAGCTTCCTGCAAATTTGCTCCGCTTAGGTCAGCCCTATGGAGGTCTGCACCGTAAAGGTTTGTGCTATAGAGATTTGTTTTGATCAAGGTGGCGTTAGTTAAAATTGCTTCTTGCAAAACGGCTCGATTCAGCTCTGCCCCATTTAGGGTTGCATCACTGAGGTCTGCGGCAGTGAGGTTAAGCCCCGTTAAGCAAGCCCCACTAAGATTGGCCCCTCGCAAATTTGCCCGACTCAAATCCGCGCCCCGCAAATCTACTTGGCGTAGGTCAATCCGGCTCAAGTTTGCTCCCCGCAAGTTGACCTTACGGAAATCCCGTTCTTCTGCTGCATACTGCTCAAGGAATTTTTCAGCGTTCATAGGTTGTGTAATATCAAGTGCCACCCCCCAAGAAAGCAGTTGGTACCCGGGTTATCCCCCGGCAACCGATCCTGTACCCATGCTGCAAGTAGTTAAAGGTTATACGCTGCTCTGGCAACGATAAAAGAGCGGGAAAGGTATTTGTAATACCTCACCCCCAGCTTTGGTATTGAAGACGTATAGAAACTCCTGGCTAGTTCCAATTGAAAGCGAAGTCATAAGGTGAACCACTCGTCAGAAACAACGACTGGCCTAGCTTAAGCTAGTTGCAAACTATTGCTAATCACTTATGCCCACTAAATTAATTTTATCAGCAACCTCTATCACACCTTAAGCTGACGAAAGCTTTTGTTTGTTCAGCCAACAATGCTCAATCTAGGGGGTGCATGATACTGTCCTCGATACTTTACTCGCTTAGCCTACATTTGACAGTAAAGTCAAGAATCTTTGATTTTTTGAATTTTGCTAATTTTTATCTGGAACTTTGCTTTTCCACAGGTATTCCCCAGGGTTTCCCCAACTACTGCCAAGGTTTTCCACAGAAACAGAAAGGTTTTCCACAGGCAACCACGCTTAGATCAGGGTTCGCCACCCTTTTGGGGATGTTCAGATTATGGAGAGATTTTTCTCAGAAAAGCAAGCGATATATAAAGTTATATGTACAGAATGACTCTAAACCGGCTAAATTCTTCATATAAAATTATTTTGTCGCGATGTATGTAAAGAATTGTAAAATCACGTCTATTGACAACCCTACCCCTAGGTAGCGCACAATGATGCGACCTACTTAAATAAAGTGCGCTCTAATTTCAGCTCACCCTTGAAAAGGTAGCCAGTGGTGGTAGCTGTTATCGAGTTGGCGCTGAGCTTTGCTGTATTGAGTTCAGGTTGTTTGAAGTGCAACCTTAAAAAACTTTTTAACGTCATCCCAAGGAAAAAAATCAATGAATGCAACCATTAGTATCCTGGCTGAGATTCCGGAAGACCTGCATGAAACCTTGAAAGGATATTTGGAATCGCATCCAGACTGGGACCAAGACCGAGTATTCTCGGCTGCTTTGTCTCTATTTTTGATCCAAAATGGCGAATGCGATCGCCGCGCCGCCCGCGTATATCTCAACACCTTATTCCAGCAGTCCTGATCATTACCTTGAACCACTTCACTAGATTTGCTTGAGATTGCGCGTAGTTACTGTGATAGGAGGTTGTAGCAGGATAAAACCAAAGTTTTTACTCTGCTGAAGGCTTGCGCCTTAAATCACCTGCCTAACTATTGAGCATGTGCCAGTTCGTAGCTCAGCAGTTCTGCTGTAGGCTTTGCCCCGTCGTAGGTATAAAGGTTTAAGCGCAAGCCAAGACGTTTTTGCACTATCGCAAGGCCGCGTTGATTTAAGAACTGACCTGTGTCACTTTACTAGTGGAGCAATAGCCCGTTGAACTCTACTTAGGCTAACTTCAGCAATCAGGGCGATCAAAGCAACTGGAATGGCGCCAACAAGAAGGATGGAGTTGTCGTAGAGCGCAAAGCCGAGGGTGATAAAGGTGCCTAAACCGCCAGCCCCAATAAAAGCCGCTAAGGTGGCGCTGGCAATCACTTCAATCGTGGCTGTTTTGATTCCGGCGATAATAATTGGCAGAGCTAAAGGAATTTCAACTTGTCGTAAAACTTGGGTAGAGGCCATACCCATCCCCAAGGCTGCTTCTCGAATTGCTGGGTCAATGCTCCGAAACGCAACATCCGTGCTAATCAAGATGGGGGGCATTGCCAAGATGGTCAGAGCGATCGCCGCTGAGTGAAAGCTCAACCCAAAAAAAGGAATTGCCAAAAATAGTACCGCCAAGCTGGGTATCACCCGCAGGGCATTAAAGCTATTCAGCAACACTCCAGATGCAACTCGCGAACGGGCACTTAACAGCCCTAACGGCAACCCCAACCCAAGACTAATGCTTAGAGGAACCATCACCAGTCTTAGGTGGCCTTCTAGTGCAGCCAGAAGCTGATCTGGATGAGTAGCGGCGTACTCATAAGCTTGTCCTAAAACGTCCATTAGGCTGCTCCTTAGTAAGTCTGGTAAATTCAAATGCTCTGGCTTTTAGAATACTGAAAGTTTGCTCAGCGGGTTCACTGATGCCTTTTATCCCCCTTTCTGAAGCTGCAAAAAATTCTTGGATCAAAGATATTTGTTTGGTTGCTGCGGATATGGATGGTACCCTCACCCAGCAAGGAAAGTTTACAGCTTCGCTGTTGCAGGCCCTAGAGAATCTAGCCAATGCTGGAATTGAAGTACTGATTGTCACGGGGCGCTCTGCGGGTTGGGTAAGTGGCCTGGCTGCCTATCTACCGATCAGAGGAGCGATCGCTGAGAATGGTGGCTTATTCTACCCAGGCACTGGTGAAGTAGGAGCAAGCCTCACATCCCTAGCGGAGCCGGTAGCCCATCACCAGAAGCTAGCTCAGATGTTTCGACAGCTGCAAGCCCAATTTCCGCACATCAAAGAATCATCGGATAATCAGTTTCGTGTTACTGACTGGACCTTCGACAATCAAGACCTCAGCCTCATAGAAATTCAACAGATGGCAACACTGTGTGCACAGCAAGGATGGGGCTTTACCTACAGCGCTATTCAGTGCCATATCAAGCCGCCACAACAAAATAAAGGAGCGGGCCTCCTCACCAGCCTGAGTACTATTGAAAGCCTGAAATATCACTCAAAACAAATTTTGACGGTTGGCGATAGCCCCAATGATCAAGACCTGTTCAACCCTGAAGTGTTTCCCCATTCGGTAGGCGTTGCTAATGCTTTGGCCTACCGTGCTGAAATGACCTATCGGCCTGCCTATGTCACGGCTGCTGCTGAAGGTGCGGGATTCTGTGAGTTGGTCAGCTACTTACTCTCCTAGTACCTTGACGACATTATGATGGATACGAATCGCCTGTCGGAATGAGATTACTCAAGAAAATCCTCCGCAAGCGCCTTATTTAGCTAGTCAAATCCGAGACAAGTCACAGAACGTAACTTTGAGAGCAAGTGCCAAGGTATAAGAAGTTCTAAACTGTAGAGATAGTAATTGATGAACAATCACTTCTATGTTTCCTATTCATCGCCCTCGCCGTCTTCGTAACCATCCCCAACTGCGCCGGATGGTACGGGAAACTGTTTTAACTACCAGCGACTTGATCTATCCCTTGTTTGCGGTTTCCGGTGAAGCGATCGCCCAGGAAGTCAAATCCATGCCGGGGGTTTACCAGCTCTCCGTAGACAAAATTGTAGAAGAAGCGAAACAAGTCCACGACCTGGGAATCCCAGCAATTATTTTGTTTGGCATTCCTGTAGATAAAGATCAAGAAGCAACTGGCGCCTGGCACGATCACGGAATTGTGCAACAGGCAGCGACGGCGGTGAAGCAGGCAGTCCCGGATTTGATTGTAATCACCGATACCTGCCTGTGTGAATATACGACTCACGGTCACTGTGGCTACTTAGAAGTCGGTGACTTGACCGGACGGGTGCTCAACGACCCAACGCTGGAGCTGATTAAGAAAACAGCGGTCTCTCAAGCCAAAGCCGGGGCCGACATTATTGCCCCCTCCGGAATGATGGATGGGTTTGTCCAGGCGGCTCGTGCTGCTCTGGATGAGGCAGGCTTTCAGGACATACCAATTTTCTCTTATGCTGCGAAGTACGCCTCTGCTTATTACGGTCCGTTCCGGGATGCGGCGGACTCTACTCCCCAATTTGGCGATCGCCGCACCTACCAAATGGACCCGGCAAATGCCCGCGAAGCCCTCAAAGAAGTCCGCATGGATATTCACGAAGGCGCGGACATGCTAATGGTCAAACCTGGTTTAGCCTACATGGATATTATCTGGCAGGTAAAACAAGCCTCTGAGTTACCCGTGGCCGCCTATAATGTCTCTGGCGAATACTCAATGGTCAAGGCGGCAGCCCTCAACGGCTGGATTGACGAAGAACGGGTGGTCTTAGAAACCTTAACTGGGTTTAAACGGGCCGGGGCAGATATGATTCTCACCTATCATGCCAAAGATGCCGCCCGCTGGCTGAGCAATTAATTTGCTACAGGGGGAACTGGCCGCTCTCACTGCAGCATTACTCTGGGCCTTGGCTTCCGCCGTTTATGGTTGGATTGGGCAGCGAGTTCCCCCCTTAGGCCTCAATCTTAGTAAAGGCATTGTGGCGGTTGTTCTGCTCAGCCTAACGCTATTACTCCAGGGTGATTGGACGCCTCAAATTAACCGTCTCAATCTAGAGTTACTGCTTCTCAGCGGTATTGTGGGGATTGGTTTGGGTGACACGCTCTATTTTGAGGCGCTACAGCGTCTGGGGGTACGGCAGACTCTACTTCTGAAAGAAGGCCTCTCTCCTCCCATGACCGCAGGGCTGGCTCTACTCTTTTTGGATGAGCTGCTGCCACTCAACGCTTGGCTGGGCATTATTTTGACCCTCCTGGGAGTGGCTTGGGTAATTAGTGAGCGCTCACCCGCTGGTTTAGAGAATCCAAGCCAGCGAATTCAGGGCATTAGCTTTGGCCTCCTGGCCGCAATCGGTCAAGCAGGGGGAGCTGTCTTATCTCGTGCTGCCTTAGCGGGAACTGGCGTTAGCCCTTTGTGGGCAGCTCTACTGCGCTTGAGCGCCGGAGTTGGCGTGCTATTGCTATGGGGATTAGCCCGGCAGCAGTTGGGCCAGTGGTTCAAGGGCTTCAATTCCAAACGACTACTCGCGGCGCTGGTTCTCGCAGCGTTTGGCGGGACCTACCTAGGTATCTGGTTGCAGCAAGTTGCGCTCAAATATACAGCCGCGGGCGTTGCCCAAACCTTGGGAGCGACCAGCCCGCTCTTTGTCTTACCCATCGCGATCGCAATGGGAGAAGTGATGAGTAATAGGGCAGTATTAGGAGTCGTAATCGCCATTGGCGGCATCGCTCTGCTCTTCAGCGCTTAGAAAGACTGCTCACAGCCTGCTTTAACTCTGGAACCTGGTATCAGGCTAGAAAGCCTTAACAAAATGTTGCATTCCGAATGTCTTTGCGTTACATTAGTTAACAAATGGAGAAGGAACTTTAAATCATGCAAGACACTAAAAAAGCAACCAGCTATCCTGATAACCAAGCCCAGCGTCAGTATGGTGAGTACGCTACAAAATGGCAATTTGGTTCCAACCCAAGCGCCGAACTCTGGAATGGTCGTCTAGCAATGCTTGGCTTTGCAGCCGCATTGATTATTGAGCTAACTACTGGACAAGGGCTACTTCACTTCTGGGGCTTAATCTAAATCTCCTTGTTAGGTTTCTAATTACAAACGTTAAGAGGGTAAGGGACTTCTCATAGCATCCCTTACCCTCTTAACAGTTAATTGCTTGTTTGACAAAGCAGGACAAAAAACACCCTAGCGAATATACTCCTTCAAGACACTGTTACGGTTCGGATGCCGCAGCTTTCTCAGGGCTTTAGCTTCGATTTGACGAATTCGTTCACGAGTAACATTGAAAATTTGACCAATTTCTTCTAGTGTCTTCATTCGACCATCGTCTAGACCGTAACGTAGCTTCAAAACGTCTCGTTCACGGGGGCTAAGGGTATCTAATACGCTTTCTAAGTCCTCTCGCAATAAATTCTTTGATACTTGGTCTTCGGGTGTTTCACTGTCTGACTCAATGAAGTCACCTAATCTTGAGTCTTCCTCTTTACCAATAGGAGTCTCCAAGGAAATCGGAAGCTGAGCTGACTTAGCGATGAAACGAAGCTTCTCAATAGTGATCTCCATACGTGTTGCAATCTCTTCCTCGGTCGGTTTGCGACCCATTTCTTGAGATAGCAGCTTCGTTGTCTTTTTAATCCGGGAAATAGTTTCGTAAAGATGAACTGGTAGGCGGATAGTTCGAGACTGATCTGCGATCGCCCGTGTAATCGCCTGTCGAATCCACCAAGTTGCATAGGTAGAAAACTTATAACCCTTTTCGTGGTCAAACTTTTCAGCCGCTCGAATCAAACCTAAACTACCCTCCTGAATCAAATCCTGGAAAGAAAGTCCTCGGTTCATGTACTTCTTGGCAATAGAGACAACCAAACGCAAGTTTGACTGCACCATCTTATCTTTTGCTCGTCGACCTAAATGCAAACGATGTCGAAAAGCTTGTACTGGCATATCAACTGCGCCAGCCCACTCTTGATCACGAGGGTCACGTTCGAGTTGCAGAAACAAATCATCTCGAATCCGCTCTAACTGAAGTAGATCAGCAATTTTTCGGGCTAACTCAATCTCTTCATCTGCCCGTAGCAACCGGATCCGGCCAATCTCCTGTAGATAAAGGCGGATGGAATCTTCGGTGTAATGTTTCTTCTTAGCTTGACCCCGGCGCCGGGTAGTTCGAGACTTACTGGCTTTACCTTCCTCATCAGGTTGGGCATCTAAAGAGTCTTCCTGATTGTCTTCAGCTATCTCCTCAATTAGAAGGCTTTCTAATTGATTATCAGGTTGGGCAAGTGTCTCAAGTACGTTATTGGCCTGGGTCATGCCGGATTCCTCATACTCCCTAATAAACAACAGGAGAAAGTTAAGTCTATTTCTAAAGTAAAGCAGTCAAGGTTAGAACTTGAGAGGTCATCAAGATAGTTCTTAAACAGCTAAAGACTATATCGCTCTACCTAGTAAAAGTTAATTTTACTCAAGCCAGCCTTTGCTTTGAACCCAGCTTGTCGCTATACCTCCCAAGACCTTCCCGATTGTAGCCTTTCTCACAAAACTTGC
The DNA here is from genome assembly GCA_902806435.1 of uncultured Synechococcales cyanobacterium. Taxonomy (GTDB): domain Bacteria; phylum Cyanobacteriota; class Cyanobacteriia; order Thermosynechococcales; family Thermosynechococcaceae; genus CADCWO01. The sequence goes on from CADCWO010000126.1 coordinate 50,904, forward strand.
ACGCCTTTTATTGCATATTTGTAAAGCTACAAGCTCAAAGACAGCAAAAACTAGCCTTCTCTAGATGCAGCTCAATGTCTCAACAGATTCTGTAAAGCTCCAGACTATGGACAAGTGGAGACTGAATAAAAGGCTGCAAGGTACGCTCTGAAGTCCCGCTAGTACCTAGTTACTTGTTTAACCTACCTAGTCAAAAACAAATCTCAATAAATCTTGATAAGCCTAGCTTTGCCATTACTAAACCTGTGAGTTGGCATAGATATAGGTTAAGTCGACAAGGATCTATCAAAAGTTCCAGAGCTTGATTTCATGGAGTTTTACAACAAAGTTAACTTTGTTAAAACTCAAGAAAGTCTCTTGCTGCCAAGTTGCAATAGTGTCAGCGCAATTTACTAGAGAACTGTAGTACTTCAATAAAGCTCGCGCTCTTGCTTCAGGGTTAAACTAGCCACAGGTTTACCTGACCTCGACGTAATCCTTAAAGAACTGATAGCGGAAGTAGTCATCTAGCTTGTACTAGACAAGTGTAAATCTCAGCAAACTTGGGAACTCTATAAATCTTGAAGGCTAGTTTTGGTAAAGCCAAGTAACACCAGTAAGCTACCATTCCTTAATCTCAAACTACCGAGCATAGGAGTAGACAGATTTAAGTGGTCACGAAGATTGCACAACATAGTCCGCAAACAACTCCTGAAGAGCAGCAATTGTACGATCATTTGCTCCACTGGGTTCAAATAGAATCTCCCAGACAAATGATTGAGCGCTTTCGGAATCTATTTGTTGTTGGGCTTAGTTATGATGACCCTGAAATTCTAAATGCCTTAGATAAAATTACTGCCACAAGCTATGCCGAACAATCTTTCAAGCTCTTCTTAAATCGCTGCTGCTATATTTTGATCAACCGCTGGCAAGCTCGACCTCAGTACCACAGTGCAATTCCAGAATTAATTTTCCTTTTTAGTAAGCCAATTACTCATACAGCCTCAGGGCTAGGGCGTTCACGAGCAATCAAACGTCTCCGCCTACTGATAGACCTTTTTATTGAAAGTGAACAGTACCAGACGCTACGTCGTTTGGCAGAATTTGTGTGTGAACCCCCAGAAACAGTAAGGGGAAATATTCAGCCCTTGAAAGTTATTGAGTTTGGACAAGTCAGCGGTCCAATAGTACAACCTGCAGAGTTTGCTAGCACCAAACCTCTGATCAGCTTGATCCGGCGTTACCCCTTTTTATATGATCACTGCTTAATGAACCAGGACAGCTCTTCTGAGCAACAACAGACAGTTAGGCAGATCCAAACTGAGGTTCGCAGGCAATTCGAAGCGAACTTATCTCAGTATCTAATTTACCAGGTACGTCGTTCAGGATCACCAGAGAAACTGCTCCAACCCTCTAAGAACCCTACTTTGCTGTCTGATCACGAGCTTTGGGGGGCATTGAAGCAGTTTGTCGGCAAAGCAGAAGGGAACTTTAGCTACCGAGATCTAGCCCAGAAGTTTTTGTTGCATACTCGGCAAGTTCAGTCTTACCAAGCTTTTAAGGACGATTTTTACCAGTATTTAGTCTCCTCAGTTGACTCCAAGTACGGTCGATGCCGGTTTAACAATCAGTTGCATCAATACTTGAAGAATATTTCTGCTCAGAGTAACTCGCAAAAATTTAGTGATTTTCTGTTCGTGAGAACCTGTAGCCAAATTCTTAATTTTCTAGTTGTTGATAGTCCCCAGCAGCCAGAGCACTATGTTTTTGTTGACCTGGCGACTAACATTGGAACTACAGCAACGATAGGATTGCTACTCAAAGTTGTTCTAGTATGCAGAAAAGTCAAACCTCATTCAGAGAAGCGGTTTGCTATCTTGTTCAATCACTATGAATCTCAAGGCCAGTCTAAACTTCAATGGCTAGTTGATTGCCTAGAAAATCTCAACGTTGCCTGGAGCACCAACTTTGGTACTGTCGACTTTTCTTCTGTAAATCAAATTCTTTAGACTCTGTAACCTGATCTGTTTAAGGCGTGCATCGAGTAAACACTAGATTTAGTCAAGGAGTAAATTTCGATGGCTTAAGTTGCTCTAGGTGACAATGAAGGATTGAATTAGCCCTGCGCTTTTTAAGCGCTAAGTCTCTAAAGCAGTTTTATGACTAAAAAGCACTTTCGCTAAAGGCCAGGCTGCTAGAGTGTTGCTTTGTTGGTAGTAGTCTTTGAGTAACTCTGATAGTGAGGAGCAAGAAGGTACTCCTTGAAAGGGTATAGCGCTACACAAACCTGTTAGGACATTATTATGGAGGTAGAGAAGCGTTCAGATGCCACTATGCCTGCTCCTTACAGTTACGACCTGCGCACCAAAGCGATTGAAGCCGTTAAAGGCGGTGAACGAAAAAGTGAGGTATGTCGAATGTTCAATATTAGCCGCAACACGTTGGACCTGTGGCTGAAACGGGAAGAGCAAACCGGGGACTATCAAGCAATTACCAATTTTCAAAAGGGCAGTCGGCACAAAATCACCGATTGGAAACGTTTTCAATCGTTTGCTCAACAACATGGTGGTAAAACTCAAAAGGAGATGGCGAAGTTATGGGGAGAGGGGGTGACTCAGCAAAACATCAGTAATGCCCTGATGAAGCTGGGTTTGAGCTGTAAAAAAAGACTTACGGATACCGAGAGCGCGACGAACACAAGCGGCAGGAGTTTGCAGAACGATTGAAGGGCAAGTTGCCGCAGCAGATAGTGTACGTGGATGAAGCGGGCATCGATAACCGAGACGACTATCCCTATGGCTACTGCGAGGTAGGGCAACGGTTCTATGCACTCAAATCGGGCAAGCGTACCGAACGAGTCAGTTGGATTGCCGCATTGAAGGAGAAATGCTTGTTTGCACCGATGACGTTTGCAGGCTCTTGCAACCGAGATTTGTTTGAGATGTGGTTGGAGGAGTGTTTAGTGCCTCAGCTGAAACCAGGGGATGTGATTGTAATCGACAACGCCAGTTTTCACCATTCTCACAGGATTGAGGAGATTGTGGCAAAAGCCGAATGTGAGATTTGGTATCTGCCGCCTTATTCTCCAGACCTCAACAAGATTGAGCATTGGTGGTTTGTGCTCAAGAATTGGATGCGGCAACGCTGGGATGAGTTCGAGAGCTTTCGGGATTGTAAGGACAGCTCGGCGGCAGAATTCTCTGCCCGCCAGACTGTCGGTGTCGATGCTGCTTTCAAACATTGTCCTGACGTAGCTTCGTAGTGCTATAAAGGATGTCACAAGTAGGTCAGAGTGAGGAAGCATTCATGACCTACGAACGACTCAAACAGCTAAAACCCAGTACCTTCAAGCGACGCTGTGGAGTGCATCGCGAGACGTTTCACCAGATGACAAGCATATTACGCCCCCACTTAGACCGCCAAGGCAAGCGGGGTGGCCAATGCAAATTGGCAGTGGAAGACCAACTGCTCGTAGCTTTAGAGTACTGGAGAGAATATCGCAGCCAATTCCATATTGCTGAGACTTGGGGTATCAGTGAATCAACGGTTTGTCGCATTGTCCAAAAAGTAGAAACGCTGCTGCTGCAATCAGGTAAATTCCGCTTGCCAGGTAAAAAGCAGGTCTATCAGAATGCTTACGAGTGGACTGTGGTGTTGGTGGATGTAGCAGAAACTCCGTACGCCCTTGGCGGGGCGAAGCCCTACGAACGCCCAAAAAAACAACGTCAGTACTACAGTGGCAAGAAAAAGCGCCATACCCTCAAAACCCAACTTCTGATAGACCAAGGGAGTGGACAAATTCTGTGTACTGCGTTTGAGAAGGGCCGGGTGCATGATTTCCGCTTGTTCAAGCAGCAACGAGTTCCCCTGATGAGCGACCAATTATGTTTGGCGGATAAAGGCTATCAGGGCATTGCCAAACTCCACCGTCATAGTTGTACCCCTGCTAAGAAGCCGCGAAAAACAGAGCTGTCCACCTCAGAACGTCAGCACAATCGTCTGTTGGCCCAGGTCCGGGTAAAGGTGGAACACGTGATTCGTCGTCTGAAGATTTTTCGTATCTTGGCAGAGCGTTATCGCATAGAGCTTCGCTCCGCCGTAGGCGTACGACGGAAGCGATTTGGGTTGCGACTAAACCTCATTGCAGCCATCCTCAACTATGAGTTGATCCTACGTGCTTGATTCATGCAAGAAGTCTATTGTAGACTCATCACTTTGGACAGGGATAAAACGCTGTGTTCCGTTAGGCTCTGCAGAAGCGTAGTCGCGGAAAGTCAAAATCAGTTTGCCATCTTTAACCAATGCACGCTCAACGCTCAACAGTAAAGACTGGACTGAACTCAATGACGCTAAATGTGTCAGCGTGTCGCCCATGCAAACAATGAGCTGCGCTTGCTCATCGACATGTTTGGAGAAATTAAGAATGTCGTCGTGAACCGTGCGGATAGGAAGATGCTTTGCACAAGCGCTCAATTCTGACAATAACGCTGCACAAAAATCGAG
>CADCWO010000127.1 GCA_902806435.1 uncultured Synechococcales cyanobacterium
TGATTGCGAAATACGTCAAGAATCAGGGTAACGAATATCTCAAGCTACACCGAGATGAGCAGCTTACTCTTTTTTGATGCTGATACCCCGTCTGCTTGCAGCGGGGTAGTTCATTAGGCACATCTAGCTGGACATTGAGGCGGTATGATGGTTCAGACTTGCTTCCAGCCTCTTTAACTATCTTTCGCTATGATGCAACTTCGGGTCTATGTGCCTCCCCATCCATTGATCAGGCACTGGCTGGCTGTATCACGGGATGAAGCTACCCCAGTGGTCCTGTTTCGAACGGCGATGGTGGAGTTAGGACGTTGGTTAACCTACGAAGCAATTCGTGACTGGTTACCAACAATTGAAACAACCGTACAAACCCCTTTGACGGATTGTCCGGCAACCTTAATCAATCCGGAAGTACCTTTGGCAATCATCCCGATCCTGCGGGCTGGATTAGCTCTACTAGAAGGAATACAAGCTTCACTTCCCTTAGCCTCTATTTATCACTTAGGCATTGTTCGCGATGAGGAAACGCTAGCACCCCACTGCTACCTGAACAAGCTACCAGAGCGGTTTGCTCCCCAAACCCGAATTTTGATCAGTGAACCGATGTTGGCAACCGGCGGAACGATCATGACCACTATGGCAGAGTTAACCAAGCGTGGTGCTGACCCGGCACTGACGCGAATTATTTCTGTAATCGCAGCGCCTCCGGCTTTGCAACAGTTGAGTATTAACTATCCAGCTTTAAGCGTTTACACGGCTACGATTGATGAGGGATTGAATGAGCGTGGGTTCATTGTGCCGGGATTGGGAGATGCCGGCGATCGCACCTTCGGTACTTAAAAGCGATTAAGCTTAAGAAAAGTTGGCAGCGGTGGTGATGATAATTTATGGATAACCAAGGAGACAATTTCGCGGGGGGCTTTCTGGCCGGGGCAGTGTTTGGCAGTATTGTCGGGGGTGCATTAGGGGCACTATTAGTCTCTCGGCTACCAGAAACCTCGGATCAGGTTTTCTTAGAAAGCAATCCAGAAGGCAAGCCGAGAAAACGCCGCAAGCGGCAGCTGAAAGAGGCAACCGAATTAAATATTGAAGAAGCCCGTCAGGGTCTTGAGGCAAAGATTGCCCAGCTAAATGATGCGATCGACGATGTGCGGCGGCAGCTAAGCAATGTCAACGGTGATGTTCAAAATCCGGGCGAGTGATCAATTCCACTAGAAGGAAGCCATCAGCTGTTTATAATTACCCTCGGTATAGCCTTCCAAGTAAAGGTTGAGCCTTGCTTTCCTATCAATGGCTAGCCATCAGCTCAATTCAATTTCTGATAGACTTTGATTTTGGTAGCAAAGGCCCTTAATTTATGAGTTCCGCAGACCTAATCCCACTGCTCTCAGTAGCCCTAGGAAGATTTATCCAGATTTATCTGTTCTTAATTATTGTTCGAGTTCTTCTAACCTGGTTCCCTAACATTGATTGGCTGAGTCCCCCTTTTTCAATCCTCAGCCAGCTAACAGACCCCTACCTCAACCTTTTTCGCTCAATTATTCCGCCGCTGGGTGGCCTTGACCTTTCACCAATTCTGGCAATTCTGCTACTTCAATTGGTGGGTTCCGCGCTAGGTAGTGCTGGTGGATTGGTTTAGTTACGTTTTAAGGTTGCTCAAACCCTTAATTGCTAGCTCAGCGCCGCACCTTACCACTAAAGCCACTGGCCTTAAACTGCTTTAGCTGCAACGGAGTGGGTTGATTCACAGGAACACTGATCTGGAACTCAAAATCACTAGTGCCGGGGGGAATTTCCTCAATCGATCCTACGCGAGTCCGGTTTTGCATGACTGGATTATCGTTGGCATCGAAAATGCGACCAAAAATGTCTGCATTGACAACCGGCTTGCCAGAGGTGTTCTCTGCTTTGCCTGTGACAATAAAACAGTTTATCGTTGCACCTGATCCGCCACCGGAAATTGTTCCTCCTGCTAGATCAGCCGGGCATTCGTGGTAAGACAGATCGCGGAGTTTGACTTGGGTTAAAGCGAGGGCATTCGGGCTGTAAAGCCCGCTAGCCACCCACAACAAGCAGCAGAAAGCGATAGTAACTACGGTTCGCAGTGGCGTAAACCTTTTCATAGGGTAGTTAGAGTTAAGAATTTAATGCATGACAGCAAAGGATGCTTGGAGAAGCCCTGAAACTGTGACTCAAAACATTGGTCTTGAGATTTATATTGATTAATTCGATGCTGATTCCTCATTCAAGCACTTTAAGCTGCTCCTTGAACAGAGAAGCAATGCTTACGTCGCACTAGAGTAAGCCTACTAGTTGACAATCATCGCTTAGGAGTGTCGAACTCGATCACGTTTCCTCTAAAGCTGACATCATAGTTTTGTAAAAAATCTTGCCCCAACAGGCCAATTGTCATTTCAGGGCCTGCGATCGCTACGGGGATTTTGGATGTCTCTAAACTGCCAACCGCGATCCTGTCTAGATAGACAATCGGCAGAGTGGTTGTGCCACCCGCTGTCATAAACACGACCCGGTCAATCACATCAGCGCTAGTCAACCCCAGAGCAGTTGCCATTGAGCGGGTAATGACAGTCAGGCTAGCGCCAGAGTCAACCGCCATTTCAAACCGCTGCTTGCCATTAAAAAGGACATCAATAACGGCAATTCCACTGGCGCGTCGTTTTACTTGCACTCTTGCTGGTTGCTGAGTCTGGGTAAGTAGGGCTTGGGGGACTTTAACGCCAGCACTCAATAACCTTTGCAGCTGCACTCGATAACTTTTGAGCTCAGATGCTCGTTTCGGTACATAGGCAATCAGCTTGTCTACTACTTGAATCGCTCGTCGCCAGTTTTGGGCCGCCACCGCTTGCTCTAGTTGGGCATTGAGCAATGCTGCTTCGGCATTGCTGGTAAATATTACCCCCGAGTTCGTTTTACCTAGGAGAGGTTCATTCGCTGCAACAAAGTTTGGTAGGAGCCCAAGCGTAAACCCAATGCTAACTAGCCCAATTAAAAAACGAGCACTCATACCTGACCCTGTTGTGTTGATTCTTTAGATTGCCCTGCCCAGGAGGAGAATCTTCTGTGCAACTAAAAGAACACAAATGGAACTGGCAAATCTTAAGGTTAATCGTTGACTAGATATAGGTCTTGCAGGCTTAGTTTGATTGGTCCACTATCAGGTTGATCGAGAATGCCTTCTTCAAGGACATAACTGGTAGACTGCTTAGAAACGCTTTGATGACCTAGCGTTTTGCTTTACCGTGTCTTGTGAGGATAGGATTCATGGCTACTAAATGGGCTAAGTCTAATGGTTTGGCAATTGGCATTCTGGGGGCGATCGCTTCAACCCCGTTCCTCTTTGGGAGCATCCCCGGAAAAACTCAAAGCCCACCTATTGTTCCCACAAGTCCAGCAGGAGAGTCAAACACACCTCCCCCAACAGCAATCCCAGAACCAGAGCCAACAATCCCTACATTGAATCCCCAGGCTGCACCAAACGCACCTGTGACCGCACCAACTACTAATTCGGTTCCGGTGCCCAATCCTACACTCACACCGTTTAGTAATCCAACGTCACCTTCAACTATTGCCCCGCAGCCAGGTGCTCCAATACCGACTTCAACCCTAAATCCCGCACCGGCCTCGACAACAGCTCCGGGTGCTGTGCCAGCCGTCCCACCCACTACGAGTCCTGTTCCCACCACTATGCCTAGCGCTAGTCCAACCCTGCCCACTGCTCCTATACCAGCAGAAACGACTAGCCCCTCTCAAACAGTGCCGGCACCCACACCATCTCAACCCAGTAGTGACAGTCTCAGTGGCTACTCATCCGATACTGCGCCAATTCTCAGGGTTGGTAGCAAAGGCCAGCCTGTTCAGGATGTGCAGGCTTTTCTAAAAGAAGCAGGTCTCTATACTGGGCCTGTTGATGGCGTTTTTGGCCCCCAGACCCAGATGGCAGTCAAAAACTTTCAAGCGTCTAGGAAATTACCCACTGATGGTGTTGTTGGTCCCCAGACTTGGGCCGCTATGCTTGGTTCCTAACCTGACCTGTTGAAATTGCTTATACTAAGCGCGATGGTCTAGAAAATGAGATAGGTGCTGCTAGTCGGGGCCTGTTCCACTTGGTATCGATACAGAATCGATACCCCCGTGACCATTACTGTAGAGTTCAAAAGGATATCTATGAAATCAATTATTCGTAGCAGTTTAATGCTTGGTCTAGTCAGTGGTACGCTACTTGGCCCCTCAGTGCTTGGGCGATCGACAACCGTTTTACCCTCTGCTCAGGCGGTTGCACTGACCACTCAAGAAATCAGCAAACAGCTTCAGCCTGTTCCGGTATTTGCAATTACTGATTCTCAGGATCGACCTCTGTTGGCGACTATGAATGGGAAGCAAAAGCAGCAAGTTGGGTTGTTCTTTTTTAGTCAACAAGAAGCTCAGGCTTATCTAAATCAAGTTAAGAAAACAAAGCCGAACCTTGGGAATAGTGCCAGAATCAAAGCGATAGGGCTGGACAAGGCTTACGAGTTAGCCCAGAAGACCTCAAAAGAAGCTGTTTTTCGGTTTAAGCCGGCTGCTAAACAAATGCAGGCAGCAGTCAAAGTTCTGCAAGCGAATGGTGACAAGGTCCAACAAATCAATGGAATTCCAGCATTTTTCGCAATGGCAGGCGGGAGCCAGAAAGGCTATGTCACAATTCAGCAAGGAAACCAGCAAGTTATTCCGATGTTCCTGGGTAAAGAAGACTTGGACCGCTTCTTAGGACAGTTAAAGCAGCAAAACCCTAAATTAGCAGCAACCACAAAAGTTGGCGTTGGCTCCTTGGAAGGGATTGTGAAATTAATGAAATCACAAAACGCGCCAGAGTTGAAGCAGATTACCTTTGTTCCTGATCAGGCCGCTGTGCAGTTCGTGCGCAGTCAGCAGGCGCCTGCAGCTCGAAGATAGATAAGGCGGAAACTAGACGTTGAAACGGAAGAGCATCACATCACCTTCCTCAACAACATAGTCTTTTCCTTCACTGCGCACCAGTCCTTTTTCTTTAGCAGCGCTATTGGAGCCATTTACAACTAGGTCTTCGTAAGCAACGGTTTCTGCCCGGATAAAGCCACGCTCAAAATCAGAATGAATGGTACCTGCTGCTTGGGGTGCACGGGTACCCGCTGAAATGGTCCAAGCCCGGCTTTCTTGAGGACCTGTTGTAAAAAAGGTCCTCAAACCTAAAAGTTCATAAGTGGCACGAATCAGAGATTTGAGCCCTCCTTCTTGCACGCCTAGAGAAGCTAAGAAATCGGCCCGCTCTGACTCAGGCAGTTCAACTAGCTCCGACTCGACCTGGGCAGAAACCACTACAACTTGAGCCTCCTGGGCGGCAATAGATCGGACTTGCTCGACCCAGATGTTGCCCGTTGCCAAATCATCTTCAGATACATTCGCTGCGTAGATGACAGGTTTACTAGTCAGCAAACCTAGCCCTTTGATTAATTCAGCTTCTTCCACCTCTAAAGTTACCTGACGCGCAGGCTTACCCTCATTCAGGGTGGCACTTAGTTTTTCTAAAGCTACTAGTTCAAGTTGCCCTGCTTTATTCGTGCGGGCAGCTTTACGAGTCCGTTCAATCCGGCGCTCAATCTGAGCTAAATCTGATAAAGCTAGCTCCAGGTTGATGATTTCAATATCGCGAACCGGCTCTACAGAACCCGCCACATGGATAATGTCATCGTTCTCAAAGCAGCGCACCACATGTACGATCGCATCAACTTCTCGAATATTCGCCAGAAATTGATTGCCCAGCCCTTCCCCTTGACTCGCACCCTTAACCAAACCGGCGATATCAACAAACTCAACCCGGGTGGGTACGATCGCTTTAGACTCAGACAACCGAGCTAACACTTCTAGCCGCTGATCGGGTACAGCAACCACCCCGACATTAGGTTCAATCGTACAAAAGGGAAAATTGGCCGCTTCTGCTTTAGCATTAGCAACCAGGGCATTGAACAGGGTGGACTTACCAACGTTAGGCAGTCCCACAATTCCGGCTCTTAACATAGCAATCCTAGATTAAACGGTTAAAAGTTAGGATGACCCGAAGTGCCTCCTCAGAGCCATCCCGCTGGGTTACTGCAACAAAATCAGCGCTGCCAGGGTTAGATAGGTCCTGGTATGGGCTGAGGTATGGGGCCTGGAACTGGCTGGGGCACAGGACCGGGTACAGGCTCTGGCACAGGGCCGGGCATAGGCTCTGGCACAGGGCCAGGAGTGGGTTCAGGCTGAGGATAAATCATGGTTCTACACTTTTCTACTAAGTAATTCGTTATAAAGAAACGAAGCAATCAGCTGCAAAACGCCTCTATATTCTACTTTTATCAATTTAGCGCTATTGGTTCGGAAGCTAAGCGGATGTTTTTAGGGAACACCCTTACCCTCAGCTATCTTGAGCAGCGCTCCAATTCACCCTACTGCTTTATGCCATCTGCTTCCAAGTTTATTTCAAAATTACAGGCCACCACCCCATTGTTGGAAGCACTCCACACCTGTGCCCAAAGCAAAAATGCCCCTTTCTACACCCCGGGACACAAGCGAGGGCAGGGTATTGAGCCAGCACTAGCAGCCTGTTTAGGTTCAACCGTGTTCCGTTCAGATTTGCCGGAGTTGCCAGAGCTAGATAACCTATTTGCTCCCCAAGGGGTAATTCAGTCAGCTCAGGAACTGGCAGCGGCAGCGTTTGGGGCTGAACAGACTTGGTTCTTAACGAATGGGTCCACCTGTGGAATTATCGCCGCAGTTTTGGCAACCTGTGGTCCCGGAGATCGGATTATCCTGCCCCGTAATGTTCACCGATCAGTGATCGCGGGGCTGATTCTCTCCGGTGCCGAACCGATTTTTATAGCGCCGGAATACGACCCGTTAGTGGATTTAGTGCATAGCATAACTCCAGCAGCCGTAGAAGCGGCCTTGCAGCAACATCCAGAGGCCAAGGCAGTGCTAATGGTCTATCCCACCTATCACGGCATTTGTGGGGATGTGGAAGCGATCGCTGGCATTGCTCACCAGCGGGAGATTCCCCTATTGGTCGATGAAGCTCACGGTCCCCACTTCGCCTTTCATCCTGGCCTACCCATTTCCGCCTTGGCAGCAGGAGCCGATATCAGTGTCCAATCTACGCACAAGGTCCTGGCGGCGATGACCCAGGCGGCGATGCTGCACGTCCAGGGTAACTACGTGAACCCACACCGGATCACCCAGACATTGGGACTGGTGCAATCCACCAGTCCCAGCTACCTGCTGCTGGCCTCCTTAGATGCGGCGCGCCACCAAATGGCAACTCAAGGTAAGGAACTGATGAGCAGGACGTTACAACTTTCTGAGCAGGCTCGGGCTGGTATTGATCAAATGCCGGGATTGTCTGCCCTCTCATTGGATCAATGCCAGGTAAGCCCAGGCTTTATCGCCCTAGACCCCACCCGGTTAACAATCAAGGTTTCTGGCTTAGGGTTAAGTGGTTTTGCGGCTGACGAAATTTTGCACCAGCAGTTGGGTGTAACCGCTGAATTTCCCTCGCTCCATCATTTAACCTTTATTATCAGTTTAGGGAATCAAGCTAGGGATATTGAGTGTTTGTTGCAAGCCTGCACCCGCCTAGCAGAGTATGCTTGTTCCCCTGCCAAAACTCCCTGGCCTACCTTGCCGGAGCCGCCGCCCGTGAAGATCAGCCCCCGTACAGCCTTCTTCGCCCCCAGAGAAACTGTAACCCTTGAGCAGGCTGTTCACCGGATCAGTTCAGAATCGGTTTGCCCTTACCCGCCAGGGATTCCAGTCTTACTTCCTGGGGAAGCGATCGCGCCTGGGGCCCTGGCATACTTGCACCAGATCCGTCAGCTTGGCAGTCAAATTACAGGTTGTAGCGATCCCAGCCTGCAAACATTACAAGTTATTCGAGATTGACTCAGGTGCTCTATTACTAGCCAGGAGGCTCCTATCTTATCTATCTTCTGAATGATGAAGATTGCGGCAAAGATTGAAAGTCTAGAGCCCCCGGCTGAAGAAGTTATCACTTTGACTGAGCAAAGTGAGTGTAGTTGATTACTGAGGCTGGCTAGTGCAGCTAGATAGCAGACATTGAGCAGTTTATCCCAAGAAATAATATGGACGTTAAAGCAGCGGTTGCCTTTGAACCAGGCCAGCCTTTAAGGGTTGAAACAGTTCAGCTGGCAGGACCAGCAGGCAAAGAGGTATTAATTGAAATTAAGGCAACGGGAGTGTGTCATACCGATGCCTATACCCTTTCTGGGGATGACCCAGAAGGCCTATTCCCAGCCATTTTGGGCCATGAAGGTGCGGGAGTCGTTGTTGAAGTTGGTGCGGGAGTCACCAGCCTTCAACCAGGTGACCATGTGATTCCCCTCTATACGCCAGAATGTCGTAACTGTGAGTACTGCTTGAGTGGCAAAACCAATCTCTGTCAGGCTATTCGGCTCACCCAAGGTCAAGGTGTGATGCCGGACGGCACGAGCCGGTTCTCAATTAACGGCGAGATGATCCACCATTATATGGGCACCTCTACCTTTGCTAATTACACCGTTTTACCGGAAATTGCTGTCGCCAAAATTCGTAAAGATGCCCCTTTTGAAAAAGTTTGTTTGATTGGGTGCGGTGTCACAACCGGTTTGGGAGCGGTGATCAACACCGCCAAAGTGGAACCAGGAGCGAACGTGGTAGTGTTCGGCTTAGGGGGAATTGGCTTAAATGTCATCCAGGCAGCTCGGATGGTAGGGGCAAATATGATTGTGGGGGTAGATCTCAATCCGGAGAAGCGGGTTTTAGCTGAAAAGCTGGGAATGACTCACTTCGTCAACCCTCAGGAGGTTGAGGGAGATTTGGTGTCCTACCTAATAGAGCTGACTGGAGGAGGAGCGGACTATAGTTTTGAGTGCATTGGCAATGTCAAAGTGATGCGCCAAGCCTTAGAATGCTGCCACAAAGGTTGGGGTGTGAGCGTGATTGTTGGTGTTGCTGGAGCAGGCCAGGAGATCAGCACTCGTCCTTTTCAGCTAGTGACAGGAAGGGTTTGGAAGGGAACAGCTTTTGGTGGGGCGAAGGGACGTACCGATGTTCCCAAAATTGTGGATTGGTATATGAATGGCAAAATCAACATTGATGACCTGGTAACTAAAGTGCTACCGCTCGCCAAAATCAACCAGGCCTTTGAGCTGATGCACAAAGGGGAAGTGATTCGTTCGGTCATCACGTTTTGAGTCTTGAATGTCTTTTATCGTTAGCACTCCCATGTCTGAATCGCTTGAGCTGATCAGTGAAAGCCTGTGCTTTGGAGGCAAGATCGGTTTCTACCGTCATCGCTCCACTGCTTGTAACGGCGAAATGAAGTTTTCAGTCTACCAACCGCCGCAAGCCGCATCGTACTCGGTGCCGGTACTCTACTTTCTCTCTGGCTTAACTTGTACAGAAGAGAATTTTATGGTGAAGGCAGGGGCACAACAGTTCGCTGCAAAGTATGGCTTGATGCTGGTCGCACCTGATACCAGTCCTCGCAATACAGACATTGGGGGAGTGGAGGAAGATTGGAACTTTGGCACAGGAGCGGGATTTTATGTCGATGCTACGCAGTCACCCTGGCAGCCTTACTACCGCATGTACAGCTACGTAGTGCAGGAGCTGCCAGATCTACTTGCCCAGCACTTTCCCGTCATGACTAGCCGCCAAGGCATCTTTGGTCACTCAATGGGTGGGCATGGGGCACTGATTTGTGCCCTGCGAAATCCTCAGCGCTACCAATCCGTTTCCGCCTTTGCCCCAATCGTTGCGCCTATGCAGTCTCCTTGGGGCCAAAAAGCGTTTTCTAACTATCTTGGTTCCAACCTGGAGGATTGGCGCAAGTACGATGCCAGTGAATTGGTGCGTAAGACCCAACACAAGCGATCGATTCTCATTGATCAAGGAACAGCCGATAGCTTTTTGACTACGCAACTTTTCCCAGATAGATTTGCCAAAGCCTGCGCGGAAAGTGGACAGTCTCTGACGCTGCGGATGCAAGAAGGATACGACCACAGCTACTATTTCATCGCGACATTCATGCAAGATCATATTCGTCACCATGCTGATGCCCTATGTGGGTAATCGGAATGCTGGAAGAGGCATTAATGGATACTAGAATTTCAAAAATCAGTCACGTCGTATCCCAAAGCATCTAGCATCTGCCGCAACAAAGGCAGGCTAAGACCAATCACATTGCTGTGACAGCCATCAATCTTGTCGACGAACAACCCGCCTCTGCCGTCGAGGGCAAAACAGCCAGCACATTGCAAAGGTTCCCCAGTCGCCACATAGGCAGCAATCTGGCGATCGCTGAGCGGGGCAAAGTCAACCTGTGTGACTTGGTGACGTACTAGGGTTTTATCTTGCTCCAAGTCAATCAAGGCATGGCCTGTAAACAGTTGGCCTGTCTGGCCGCGCATCTTTTGCCAGCGAGCGATCGCCTCGGTTGGGTTGGCTGGTTTACCGTGAATTTCTCCGCCTAAAGCGAGAACAGAGTCGCACCCCAGAACCAATGCTGGTTCCTGGAATTTCTCCGCCACAGATTTAGCTTTGTGGTAGGCCAGGGTTTGCACTAGCTCAGCCGGATCGGCAATTTGAATTTGTGACTCATCAAAGTTGCTTTGATAGACGAGGGGCTTGATACCCGCAGCTTGCAACAACTGGCGACGGGCAGGGGAAGCAGAAGCTAAAACAAATTTTGGGGGCATTGGCTCACTCAGCTTGAATTACCTTACCAGCCCAGCGAAACTCGCCGGGCACAATTCCAGCATTTTCAGCAAATCGCGCGGCCAGTAGTTGCGCCACTACAATCTCGATAATCGGGCTGAGGAACTCATCCACCGCAGGTAAAGCTAGACCCACAACGGGTAACGCTGCTGATTGACCGACTAGCACCACTCGACCTTCATGGCTAGCAATATCTGCTGCCAAACGTTGGCTAAGTTCTGCCGTGCGTCCGGGACTAGAAAACAAAATCATGCCTGTACTGGGGGAAACCGCTTCCATCGGTCCGTGGCGAAACTGCCCTCCCGAAAGACCAACGCTATTCAAGCGGGCGGCTTCTCGCAAGATCAAGGCTCCGACCATGGCTGAGGCGATCGCTGGACCCCGCCCCAGGAAAGAATAGAAGGAAGCGCTTTGCAAATGGATTGCGAGTGGCTCTAGCCAATCCTGCCAGTTTTTGAGCAAAGCCGTCATCTGGTCGGCAACATAGAGCAAATCCTTATAATCTTGGGGTAGCAAGTTACCAGTCAGACTCCGCGCCAGCAGGTGTAATAGGCCAAGGCCGCTGGTATAGGTTTTTGTTGCCACCGGAACTTCAGTACCGGCATCCGTACACAAAGCGATATGGCTATGGTTAGCAAGTGTATTATCCTGACTATTTGTGACGCTGACTATAGTGACTCCATCCCCTACTGCCTGGATCAAGCGTTGGATTTCAATACTTTCCCCGGACTGTGAGACAATGACCAATAAAGTTTTGTCATTCAACATCTCCAGCCCATAATGGATCAGTTCTGAAGCTTCAATGTGGATGGCAGGCACACCACATTGGTTTAGGTACAGCCAAGTGGGAAATAGCCCATAAAAAGAGCTACCCATACCTGTTAGTACAACTTGCTGGTACCGATTGATGGATACGTCTTGCGTTAGAGAGGCTAGAAGGTTCTGAGTCCTATAGCGGTCTATGAGTGAGTGCAAGACTCTTGGCTGCTCCAGGATGTCAGAAAGATAGGTCATCGGATCTATGGATCTATTCAACACACTAACACCTGCCTATTGTGCCAGAATTATTGACTTTAAGAATATTTCGCCCCAGTATTAGGGCCGACTATTTCAGGACTGCATCAACCTGTCTCAAGAGGGCATCGGGAGTGGATGAATTATCCAAAACAACCGTTGCCTGAGCAATTTTTTGGGCGATCGGCATTTGGCTAGCAATCCTAGTTTGGGCTTGTTTTAGGGTAAGAGAATTTCGCTGCATTAGCCGTTCCACCTGTTTTGCCTCAGAGCAGGAAACAACCCAAATCTCGGTAACAAAGTTCGTCATTTGCGCTTCTAATAGCAGGGGAATGACCAGAACAATCACGGGATCCTGCTTCAAGGACTCAAGTTCTCTTTGCAAGCATTGCCGCACATAGGGGTGGATTTGTGTCTCCAACCATTGCTGCTCTTGAGAATTCTCGAAAATGATGTTACCCAGGCATCTCCGGTCCAACATCCCATCTGGCAAGAGGATTTCTGTTCCGTAGCGCTCTACAACTTTTGCTAAAACCGCAGAACCGGGTCGAACGGCTTCCCGTGCGTAAACGTCCGCATCTAGAACTGGAAATTGATAAGCAGAAGCAAGATAGTTGGCAACAGTCGTCTTCCCCATCGCAATTCCGCCCGTCAGGCCGATCCGCCGTTGATGTACTCCAATGAAATTGTCAGGATGTGTTCGCACAAGCTTGACTCAAAGCATAATTCATTGCACCGGTCATGTTCTAGACATGGGGATAGTGTAGATCAAATTGCTCGACCAAATTCATAGCGGTTGATGAACAATCCAATCACAACATCGTGCA
>CADCWO010000128.1:0-308 GCA_902806435.1 uncultured Synechococcales cyanobacterium
CTAGCTCATTATCCGTATTTTTATCCGCTGTATAACTACCGGCTTGCTCTGTAAGCAGACCAACATTTTCTTCAGTCTGCTCTGAAACTTGCTGTTTACTGCTCATAATGTTCTATTTTTATCTAGTACTTAAGACAGAAAAGTAATGTCTAAATGGTGTTCAACTTAGTCTTTGTAAAACTAAGTTGAACACCGTAAGCTACCCAGTAACTAATAATCCGTAAACTTTCTATATTTGTAGGTAGCCGTCAAAGTGAAAGAAATAGGTGCATCTGCTCTGAAAAAAGAACTTATTGCTTATCTTTAAC
>CADCWO010000128.1:318-835 GCA_902806435.1 uncultured Synechococcales cyanobacterium
CATAACCCAACTCCACAATCTGCTCAGCCAACAACCGTAAAGTCCAACGTGCCTGGCCTTCAGGTGCTGGACCACACAGCATTGCTATTAAATGCGCTTCAGTCTCCCCATTCAGTTGTCGAAGTTTACGTCTTTGCTGGATTTGACGGTTCAAAGCTGCCTCTAGTCCCTGTTCCACAAAGCGTTGCCGCACCCGTTCAATGGTAGCCGTACTAATATCCAGCGATTCGCTAATCGCTTGATCCGTCCACTCACCTTGAGCGGAGTTGATGTCAGCTTTTAGCAGAATGCGGGCATGATTAATTTTATAAACAGGGGCTTTTCCCTTGGTAGTTAGTTGCTCCAGAATTTGTCTTTCGTCCGACGTCAGGTCAACGATGTACTTTTTGGCAGGCATGAGTAATTTGCTCTAAGACTTCTCCTCTACATTAAAGGGTCAGTCCTTCCTCAAATCAAATTTGACAGACTACTAGAGGGCTAAAGCCAGTTCGATACCACTAAGTAGATCTTCCCGCAA
>CADCWO010000128.1:845-3257 GCA_902806435.1 uncultured Synechococcales cyanobacterium
CTGCAATCTGATTAGTTTTTTCTGAAAGCAGATGCAGTCGAGCAAGTTCTGCTTCAAGTGCATATTCTTGAACAGAAGCTATCGCCAGTCATTCATCTATAGACGCAGGTGGAAACATCGGTGGCTCCCCAAAAAGTTCCTCTGTCTGCTCATCTGACACAAGGACAACCAGTGTACTATCAACCTCTCCTAGACCAAGTTCATCACTCTGGCTCTGCGGGTTAGTTGTAGCTATCTCCGCTTGATATTGACTACCCTGATTCTCAAATGGCCTAGCATCCTCTACTGTGTCCTTTGCTTTGTCGGCAACACCTTGTACCGCTTGATTAGCACCCTGTGCGGTGTTCTGTACTCCATCCAGTGTTCCTACAGTAGCTTGCTTGGCTACCTCAGTGAGACCCTCTGCTGTGTCCTTTGCTTTGTCGGCAACACCTTGTACCGCTTGATTAACACCTTGTGCGGTGTTCTGTATTGCATCCAGTGTTCCTACAGTAGCTTGCTGAGCTACGTCAGTAACACCTTCCGCTGTATCGATTGCGCCACCTACAACGGCTTGGATAGTACCCTCAGCAACACTTTTTGCTGCATCTCCTAGACCCTGTGCAGTTTGTCCAAGCCCATTCCCAATCGTCTTGGAGGCGCCTCCTATCCCTTTTACGGCGTGGTTGAAGCCCTGACTTATTCTTTTACCGGCGAAAGCACCAGCTAATGAGCCCAACGTAACGCCAAGGAGTCCTCCTACCAGTGCTCTATTTAGTGTTGGATTGGTATTGTGGCTGGGTGGACGAGTAGTAGCTTGAGGCGCAGTTGTAGGAGCAGTTGTAGGTCTAGATACTCCAGCATCTATTTTCGTGCCGGTTGTAACAACGTAGGGTTGATCCGCTGTTGTGCGGTTAGCATCTTCAACCTGTTTATCTAAAGCTTGGTTAGTCTCAACCATATCAATACCTCTTTGATTAAAAGCCATCTGGCTATTACTTATAAAGTAGCGAGGATGGATCGCTACTTAATCGCCCTAAGGAGGCACATAGCCAAGTTTTGCTTCCTGCCTGTAGAGGTAGTTTTTTCCCGTAATTTTAAGATGGAGGAGTAGGTTATTAGGCGTAAGCGTCTTGGTACCCGGATAAGTATATTGAACCCCTTACACAAGGTGCCCATAACAGCTTCTACTGAAGGTGGTATTGCTGTAACTACTTGAAAAGTGTAAATTTCTCAGGTCTAGCCTGCAACTCGACAGGCTACTGTAGCTACCTACTTGAAATTTCAGCTGCTCCCAGACAATCATCTATAGAACCTATGGCATCCGGCAAAGCTAATCAACCAGCCGCAGAGCTTGCGATGGTCTCCGGCCAGCCATTCATGTCGCGCCTTAGGTGCGAAAGGCCATCGCCCAACTGCCCTAAAGCTGTTGGCACTTCTGCTGTAGTTCCCAGGTGGTACAGCTGCCTATATGTACGCCTGTCATTGATGCCGCTCTGTCTGTTGCTTCTTTCACCTATCTCAGGCTGGACCTGCAACAGCTGGAAGCCACGGCGACTGAACTCTTTTGCATGTTGTTATAGAATGAACCACGCGCAAAGTACTGGCTTAACCTATAAGGGAGTGTTTGCACAGCTACTTCAACATCTTGAGTTGTGCGTCAATTAATGAGAGGCCCAGTGAAAGAGGACAAATTTTCCCAGCAGCTAAAGATGCTGTACAGACGGGTAACTGCCTTACAGCATCAGGCCAGCGCTACGCCATCGAAGCAGGAAGTATGGCTGCCGGCAGCTCTAGAGGAACTAAATACTGCCTTTGAAGAACTACAGGTAGCTGAGGAAGAGCTGCATGCACAGAGTGAGCAGCTAGCAGCAGCCCACGCACAAGTGGAAGCAGAACGCCAGCGCTACCAGGAGCTGTTTGAGTTTGCTCCTGACGGCTACCTGATAACCGACCTGGAAGGGATAATCTTAGAAGCCAATCATGCTGCGGCTCAGTTGCTCAACTTATCGCAGCAGCTTATTGTAGGAAAACCTTTAGCTACGTTTATTGCTGAGTCCTCACGTCAGACCTTGCGTGCTCAGCTCGCTCAGCTAAAGCTAGGCCAGTTAGAGCGACTCCAGGAATGGGAGTTGCCTCTACAACCGCGCAAAGGTAGGTCCTTTGACGCTGCCATAACTGTCACTACTGCCTATAACCGCGAAGGCAGGCCAGGCACTCTGCGCTGGTTGCTGCGCGACATCACCGAACGCAAGCAGGCGGCAGAAGTATTGCGCCAGCAAACCGAGCGCGAAAGGCTAGTCGTAGAAATAGCCCAACGCATCCGCCAGTCTCTGAACCTAGAGGAGATATTGAGCACCACCGTCTCTGAGGTACGACAATTCCTCCAGTGCGATCGAGTGTTCATTTACCGCTTTGAACCAGACTGGGGTG
>CADCWO010000129.1:0-8911 GCA_902806435.1 uncultured Synechococcales cyanobacterium
ACATTGCAGCAATTTGGAATTTTGTGCATCACTACAATGCAACACGACGACGCAAATTAGTACTTGCTTGATTCCATGCTAATTTCTTAACCTTTCCTTCAGGGCACTACCGATGCTGTGATGGAAACTTTATGCAAAGGTCTCTAGGACTTAATGAGGGTTCCGCAAAGACTGAGGTTAATGACCTATTTTCCCCATTTACACCTTACTGGTTAGTACGCGAATTGGTATAAAACAGTCATACTAGACTAGCCGTTACCTAAACTCTATTCCTAGTTTATCCACAAATCGATAATATTACCTTCACTTTTATGGATAGCGCACCAGGTAATAAGGTGTTTTATCGCGGGCGCCGTCGACTTCGATGACGCCGTTTTTAACCGTGATTTTTGTAGCCGTTAGTTTGCCGTCGTGGTCGAGGGCAAAGACTTGCGGCGTTCCGGTGCGGCGCAATGTAAGGCGCGCTCTGACTGGCTCCATCAGAACCGGGCCTTCGCCGGGCGATAGCATCGCCGCGCCGTCGGGCGAAAACTTCTGGCCTGTGTTGCGCGCCCGCGCCATCACGACGATCAGTAGATCGTTGGCGGTTGCAAGTGTGCCATGCGGCTCGCGCACCGTCAGATAAATCGCGCCGTAGCGGCTTTGCGGTTCGATTGTGACTTCGCCTAACGCGAAGGTGCGACCTTGCGCGAAGCCGACAACCGCTTTTGTCGGGGGTGTGTTCATGGTGAAAAAGCCGCCGGTTGGGGTCGGGCTTTCCGTCCACGAAAGCTGTTTGGTGGAAGAGATAAGCGCGCCTTTTTGTTCGTAGGGCCTAAGCGAGAAAACCGGCGTTGCTTCGGCTTTGGACGTGAAATCAACGACACTGCGCGCGACGGCCAGAGCGCGGGCGGGAACTTTGGAGGAATCGAGTTCCTTGATATCATAGCCTTGCACAACTTTGTCGTCAAAGCTGATTTCGCCTTCAAACAGTGAAGGGAAATGAACATTGCGCTTCGCGACGACAGGGGATTCTTGGACGTCGCCGCGTATAATCTGGCGCGCTACAGCCGGAAAGATGCCCAGTAGCTGCGGCGTGGTCACGTCCCATTCGGCACGCCCCAGACGGTTAGAAAAGGTACCGTCATCACCGTTCTGGAACAAATACGAAACGTCCCAGCCTTGCAATCCTATGCCGTAGGCGCCCAGAATTGCTGGGCCTTCCAAACCGTATTCGTTGGGGAAGGCGTGAATCCATTCGGACAGCATGAAAGGTCGGTCAGCGACTTGCTGCATTCCCGATGAAAGCAGGCCCGAACCGGCGCGCGAAATCATCGTGGCGTTGGCCATGCCGCCAAAATAGTTGTGGCGGTCAATGGTGCCGACGAGCGCATCGGAATGCAGGTTGGCGAAGTGGCTCAAAGCGCGTCCGGCCTGCCAGTTTGAGCCGACCAATTCGCCTTCGTAACCTGCGTCGCGCATTGCCCTGGTGTAACGGGCGTAGAACTCATCTTGCAGCAAGGTCAGGAACTGTAGTGTGTCGAGCAATCGTCGGCGCCTCGGCTTTTGTGAGCCGTTGAGCTGGTCGGGATCCCAAAACCACGGATTGCCCAGCGGCAAAACGCTGTTGTTCTCCAAACTTTCGCCGCCTTCCACCGCGACTTCGCTCGCCAGCGCGTTCATGCTACCTTCGCCCCATGCGGCATCGAGACCCTTTTGGTCTTTATATTTAACCCGCAGCCAATCGCTAAAACGCTTGCCGACTTGCCGGCGCAACGTCGCGCTTTTCTTCAGAGGATCCATTGAACTCCAGAACAAAATGCTTTGCTCGTTGATGATTTCGATGAACGAAACGGCGGGTTCCTGTGCGTATGTCAGCTTCGTATATGGATTGCGATGCTTGAGCAGGTTCGTGACCTGCGCGATTTGCACGGCTTGCAGTTCGGGCGAATAATGAATCGCGCTGTGCGGCGTTTCGATGCGCCCATCTTTGAAGGGGCCAAACTCTTCGATCCACGGCACCTTCGCTTTGTCCTTGGCGCCCAGATTGAGCGAACCAAATGTCGCCGATAATTTGACGAAAATTCCTGCTTCTTTCAGTTTAGCGATTTGATAATCGAAGCGATCAAGCGCCTCTGGGTCGAACTCGACGGCGCTGTCTTTCTTCAGAATGCCCGCCCAGCCCGAACCATCGGCCCATTTGTGCAGGCGCACGGCGTTGACGCCGTATTTGCGATACAATGCCGCTCGCTTGTTCGCCAAAGCTTTCTCGGGAGCCGTCGCGCTGAAACTCAGGTTCAAGCCCCACAATTTAATCGGCTTGTTGTTGTAAATCAATCGCGAACCGCGACGCAAAATGCGTCCGAATTGGCCCGCCGGATGGGTATTCCAATTGTCCATGCCCAGCACGCTCGCGCTTGTGTCACCGGTCGCGCTCCAGGGATACCAGGTGTTGAGGCTTATCTCGTCGGGGATTTCACTCACGCCGCTATACCATTGAACGGTTTCGGGCAGTTCGACTTTAATTGCGACCGAGCGCACTTGCCCCGCTTTCAATTTGCCTTTCGCCAGTACGACGCGCGCACCGCCGTCCAATTGAATTTCGATAGCCGGATCGAACTTGAGTGTCGTCTCGCGATTGGCGGCATCGGACAGCTTAACGCTCTGCACTTTCTCGCCCAAACTCCCGCGTTCAAACGGAATCTTGACCGTTTTGGCGCCGCCTTGAGATGCAACTTGCGATTCGCGGCCATTGAACGCCTGGCCAGGGTTGAAGCCGGCGATCATTAACGTCAGCGGCGAATCGGTTTCGACGCTTGCTGAATAGGTAATTTTTAAGGTGCGCGGGCCAATCTTCTGCGCGCCAAACACAATTTTGGCGGGCGTTTGTGTGCCACTCAGTTTGCCCTTAAGTTCGCCGCTTGAAACGCCATTTTGCGCTGTCGTCTGGCCGTCGAGTCCCGTATACGCCCAGTTCGGCCCCCACACCGCCCAGCCGAACCGCAGATATTCCTGACCCGCACGCGATAAAACTACTTCGGCCTTGTCGTTAGCGTACGCGGTAATCGGCGCGGTGTCGGCGGGCGACGACGCACCTGCTGTTTTTGCATCCTCTGCCTTCTCTTTTTGCCCTTGAGCGCAACCGGAAGGCCACAGGGCGACCATCAGCATGGCGCTAATTATAACTGCTTTGCAAGCCATGATAAATCTCCATTCTGATCCGGCATCCGCCGCCGGAAGAGTTGTTGCTCGACCAGTGTCTATGTCGATAGCACTATGGACTTTATTGTTAGATTCTTCACGTTCAACCTGAGATTCATATTCATGAGCCTATTTCCTTTCGCGTGATTAACTGAAAGTATTCAGACTGCAACACCGCGCAGCCTTCCAACGACCTTGATGTAGCCGAGACGTATTAACCGCAGAAACTCAAAACCTGCAGAAGCGTAGAAATGTCGCACCACCAGAAACCGAAAACGTCCCGCTAGAGCCGGAAAGTATTGGCGGCAGAAGCACAGACGTGAGTATTCGCAGCCAAGTATCAGCGACCAAAGAAAGGGTTTTGTTGCAAGTGCGCCGAGCGAAGCTCGGCTTTGTCAGTGGGGTGAAAGTCCCCACCCTGGAAGCCTTGACCAGGTACCAGGTACTGAGTGTTGCGTCGGCCTCGGTAACGATGTCGGCGAAGCGTACACAAGGAGGTGATGGGCTGCAATGCGAAAGCGTGAAGGGATAGAGCCTCGTCATAAACCACACTCGTGGATGCCGACGTGGTTTGCAACACGGAAGGCAACATCAAAGAAGCCAAAGGTCACGGCTTCGGAGGGTCCACCGAGGTCTAAGACCGTGGCACATCACTATGGCAAAGTCGGGAACTCGGGAGGTCCCATAGACTCCTCCAGAGTAGGGGTAGGGTGGCACAACCGGCGAAGCGGGAGGAAGCCCAACGGTCTATGGGAAGTCGGATGTCCTCATAGTAGTGAAGAAATGGAGTAACGCCTATGGAGCGAAGGGGGACACACTCAACCACCTGTTCGATGGCAACGCCGACCACACTCAGAGGTGGAACAGCGGCGATCCCAGGAGTCGAACGGATAGCCCAACGGGCACACCAACAGCCCGAGACCTGCTTCTGCACACTGATGCACCACTTCAGTGTGGAGAACTTGCAAGTCTGCTTCGAGTCACTTGATGGCAAGAAGGCAGTTGGGATAGACGGCGTGACCAAGGAGCAGTACGGCGAAGAACTGGAGGACAACCTCCAGCGGTTGCACCAAAAGTTGCACCAGATGTCGTATCGCCCGCAAGCGGTGCGACGAGTGGAGATTCCCAAGACGGGAGCACCCGCCCCCTTGGGATCAGTTGCATTGAGGACAAGATCATCCAGGAGATGACACGACGAATCCTTGAAGCGATCTATGAACCAACATTCCTCGACACCTCCTATGGGTTTAGGGCAGGGCGGAGTTGCCACGATGCACTGCGACAACTCAACCAGGAGATGATGAGGCGACGGGTGAACTGGGTGGCGGACCTGGATTTGGCTCAGTTCTTCGACACCATGCCGCACCAGGAGATTCTCTGTGTACTGGCATTGCGCATCAAAGACAGGAAATTCCGGCAATTGATTGCACGAATGCTCAAAGCAGGGGTGCAAACCCCTGGAGGTGTGGTGGTTGATGAACTAGGTAGCCCTCAAGGCTCAATTGTCTCTCCGGTGATTGCGAACATCTTCCTCGACCATGTTCTAGACCAGTGGTTTAGTCAGGTGGTGTGTCAGCACTGTCGAGGATATTCTTCAATCATCCGCTATGCCGACGACACAGTGCGCCACGAGGCGCGAATTGTGCATGGTGTGAGAGCACCTGCTGCCTGCCGTAGGGCGGCAAACCTATCCCCCTAACCTATAAGTCGAGCAACTTATAGGCCAGGGCACGCCGGGGGAGACAACGGACTCGACCGGAGTAGTCGCAAAACTCCTGATAGAGTTCTAGGTTGAGGATGGACAAGGTTAGCCAGATAAGGCGAAACTGTGACCTCTATACCGCGAAGATGGTGAAAGCGACTGATACACCATCAGAATCCTGTATCTGGGAAGGAAATCGCCCAGAGAACGCTAACGTGTCGGCTATGTTCAACCTCTACGGCACTCGGGGCGAACACAGGATTCGAGGATGCAGCAGCATCAAAGGGGTTTGACAGTAACCTACCTCCATCCGCATGAGGCACAATGCGTGAACGTGGGAACCGCCCTATCTCTGCCTCACCCATTGGGAAGGCTGACCTCGCTTCAGGTGAACGAGATAGAGTGGGGCAGAAGCTCCATAGTAGTCACGGGATTCACGACCCGTTATAGAGACGGTAACACCGGGTACAGGGCGAAGGGAGCTAGTCCGATAGCAACTCTCAAGGAGTAAAGGTTAGCTGTGGATACGGCGCAAATCCTGAAAATCCAGCAAGAGCTTGCACGACGCACGCTGGAGAACCCAGCGCAGCGACACAAGCGGCTATATCGGCTTGTTTGTGATGCAGGGTGGTTACGTGCTGGCTTAGATGCGGTGTTTGCCAATAAAGGCAGCCACACATCGGGTCTTGACGGCATCACTAAACAACATGTAGATGGTCGCCAGAGGGGACGAGAACGCCTTGTGGAGCAGCTTCACGAGAAACTGCTGACAGATGAATATCGACCCCAACCGGTCAAACGAATCTACATCCCTAAAACAAACGGCAAACTGAGACCATTGGGAATTGCCACCCTCCAAGACCGAGTGGTGCAAGCTACTCTCAAAATGGTTCTGGAGCCTATCTACGAAAGTGTCTTTCATCCATTCTCGTGGGGATTTCGACCGCTACGATCTACTCATCACGCCCTCAGTGCACTACGCCGAGGACCTGCAGACCCCCGTATGGGGTTTAAGTGGATCATCGAGGGAGATATTGCTGCGTGTTTTGATGAAATTGACCATCGGCTACTACGTCGCTTTCTCAAGAAACGGATTCAAGACCCCCAGATTCTAGACCTTGTCACTCGAATGCTTCGATGTGGCATCTGGGAACAGGGTCAAGTTAGTTATCCGCTAACAGGGACAGCGCAAGGGTCAGTGGTCAGTCCCTTGCTCGCCAATGTCTTCCTGCACGAATTTGATGACTGGTATGTACGCACATATCGTCTACGTCCAGAATGGGAGCACCTTGCTCCTTCATCACTGCAATATCGGCGCAAGAAAGATATTGGTGGTACCCTAATGCTGACTCGCTATGCTGATGATTGGGTCGCGCTATGGAATGGCAGTCGAGATCGGGCAGAAGAAATCAAAGCCGAAATCAAAGCCTTCCTTGTCAACGAACTCAAGCTCAGGCTATCCGAGGAGAAAACCCTCATCACCCACATTGATGATGGCTTCCAATTTTTGGGCTATCAACTTCAGGGTGACAAACGCTGGTCAGACGGGCAGTGGTGCTTGTTTTCACGAGTGCCACAGAAGGCGATTCGACGCTTTCGTGATGCCATCAAGGCAATTACCCAAAACACGTTCACTGATGAAGTGGCAGCTTTCACTGCCCTAAGTGGCCTGATTCGGGGCTGGGGAAACTACTATGCTTATGCCGCAGACAGTCGCCTGATGGATAGTCTTGATGCCTTCATCTATCAGGAAGTTTGGAAGTACTGCTTACATAAAAGCGGAGGACGGGCAAAACTAGCCTACAGCCGCTACACGCTGCCTCGTCATCTTCGCGAAATCGGATACTTCCAAGTGGGTCTTGTCTTAGGAGAGCAGGTAATGCGATTACCACGACTGAGTAGTATTCCTCGTAAATCCTTGAAGCTTGGCTACCCACCGCCTGCTTATTCTCTACCAGGACGGGATTATACCCTTCCCTATCCAGGTACAACCGATGAGCAATGGTGGGACAGACACATTTGGGGTGGTCAGGAAGGTAAACGGATTGGTCAAAGGCGCTTAGCTGTACAGGTGTTAGCCAGAGATGCAACCTGCCAGATTTGTCATGAACGACCTGCAACGGAAGTCCATCATGATCCTCCGTGGCGAGAACTTCCAAAGCATAATCCTAAAACTGCTTTAGGAGTTTGTTCAGATTGCCATCGGCAGACATTGCAGCGTGTCGTTATGTCGGAGGGAGAGCTACGGTGAATCGAAAGATACACGCCGGGTTCGGGTCAGCAGATGGGGGTTAGCACCGTTGAGAAATCAGTGGCAAGCACCTCATCTGACTGATATATGGTGCTGTTTGAACGGGAAGACGACGCTCACCGGTTTATGCGGGTCTTGCCACGACGACTGGCAAAATTCGGGCTAATGCTCAACCAAGCCAAAACGCAACTGCTAAGGTATGGCAAACAAGCCGCTTGGCAGGCAATCGAAAGTGGAGATAAACTCCCCACCTTTGATTTTCTCGGCTTCACTCATTACTGGGGACGAAGCCGGACGGGGAAGGCAAGGTTGAAGCGCAAAACCTCGAAGAAGCGGTTGCGACGTGCTCTGGTAGACCTGAAACAATGGCTACGCCAAGAGCGCAATGCCCGCAGATTACCGCAGTTGTGGCAAGCGATTGGGGGTAAGATGCGAGGGCACTTCAACTACTTTGGAGTGAGCGACAATAGTCGAGCCCTGTACCAATTTGAGCGAGCCGTTCACAATCTCCTGTTCAAGTGGTTAAACCGGCGCAGCCAGCGGCGCAGCTTTACCTGGGATTGCTTTCTCAGGTACATGGCGCGATTTCCGTTGCCGCGACCGAGACGCTTAGTCTCCCTGTTTCCTGTTGGGTGAACGATTGAGTGAAGAGGCTTGTGCGGGAAAACCGCAGGCAGGCTTCTGTGAGGGGGAGGCTCACAACGATGCAAGGCTGAATATTGTGGCACTCTCGATACTGAAAGGCGGGAGAAACAGAGAAGACAAAGCAAGCCTAAACATCGAAGGAGCCCTCCCTACTCGACAAAATAGGCGTTCTGGTAGGGTAGGAGATTCTCGTCTGTAAAGTCTCTCCTCCATGTCTAAGTTACATCTGTTCAAGTGGCGCCATTTAAAGTGTCAGCATTCAGATCTCTGTATATAGTTCAGGGAAATAATCTGCTATTTTGGGTTATCGTCCAGATTTCTCACGCCCTATCAGGTTGCTGACTCCACTTTAATCTCATGGATTGTCCCTACTGCCAATCAACGCTGTTCACTCAACTGAAGCGCTCCATCAGTCTGGGCGGCTTTGTTGCAAAAATCGGATTAAGCACAAAATCTCCTCGCCTAGTTGTTGACTTAGGCAACCACTCCGTTCATGTCGCACCTGAGGTGCGAAAAATCTTGGCCATGAAATTCAGTTGAGCTAGCACATCTCCCTTTGATACTCCGATCACTTGTCCCTTGCGTAGCATGTGCATCGCCTCGTATCCCTTGATGGTTCTCCTGGCTGTGGTGAAGGACTTGAATCCCAAGCCTGGCTTGATCAGCCTCTGCAGGAAGCGATGATCCTGCTCAATCACATTATTCAGGTACTTGTTCTGCCGTAGCTCGGTAGATTGTGGCAGTGTCTTGTCTTGCTGAAGAGTAGCAAACGCTGGGGGATAAGCTTTATGCTTGTCGGCATTGATCACCCTTGGCATTGAGCTGTTTGTAGCATTGAGCGTCTTGTGGAAGAATCGTTTTGCAGCAGTCGCATCCCGCTTAGCTGTGAGGAGAAAATCTAAGGTGTCTCCATACTTGTCAACTCCAAGAGTCAGCAGGGGGACGCAGATACCGGCGGCAGCGCTTGTCCAACTGAGGAGCATAAGCCTGGACCCACCTGAATACGGTTGAATGGTCAACCCTCAGGCCGCGTTCTTGGGTTAATTCTTCCACATTCCTGTAGCTAAGTGAGTAGCGGCAATACAACCCACACAGCGAATGATGATGGTTGGCACAAAGTGCCGCCACTTGAA
>CADCWO010000129.1:8921-12192 GCA_902806435.1 uncultured Synechococcales cyanobacterium
CACCCCCTCAGGCCGCGTTCTTGGGTTAATTCTTCCACATCTCTGTAGCTGAGGCTGTAGCGGCAGTACCAGCGCACACAGCGCAAGATGATTGCAGGTAAGAAATGGCGCCACTTGAACAGGTGAGATTTAAACATAGAGGAGTGATGCTCCAGGAAAGAATCACCTACCCTACCCGAAGACCTGCTTTTTGCCACAAAACCGTTTTTTCTAGCAAAACCTAAAAGTTTATTCTTGAAGTCTCTGTTCTTTGTAAATCGTTGGAATTGCTATCGTCATCAACATCACCAGGTTCGCAATCCAGAACAGTACAACACCAACAAAGCCCACCAATGCCAAATGGGACAATGATAGCCCGGTGAATCCATCCAGTAATTGCCATAACCGAAAAGCGGTGTAGCAAAAGCCAATGGGCACCACGACGCTAGGGACTAACCATTGACTGAACACGCGCTCAGAAATTAGCTGCACAGCGACTACCAGTAGGTAACTCACCCAGAACGTCGATGAGGAAGGTTGCTCCCATGACTGAACATACAAGGCAATCGGCAATAAAACCCCAGTGACTAAGGCTAACTTGACCCACCACCTCAGAAATGACCATTGCTGGTCACTGAATCCAATTTCTGCCGAAAAGGGAAGACGTTGAGCTTTAACACCAAAGCCATAGCCGATAGATAGGCTGGTCATAACTAGAATAAAAAGCGTAATAACTGGTCCGTGATTCACTGCCACAACTCCCTCTGCATCAACTCTGAGCATGTCCTCTTTACATGCTTAACGTCAACCCTAACTAAACACAGGACCATCGCTTTCTCCAGCGACTGACCAAGCCAGGATTAGGGTTCAAGTCCTTCAACATGGCTCGAAGGACCATCAAGGGCTATGAAGCGATGCACCTGCTGCAGAAGGGACAAGTGATAGGAGTACCAAAGGGAGATGTGCAAGCGCAACTGAACTTCATGGCTCAAGTATTAGGCGCAGCTGCCTAAGCTGAGTGATGACTCAGGGGTCTTTATGGCTTCTCTTATTTTTGCAACAAAACTGGATGGACCTACTGGATACTTTACCCTTAGAAAAACTTTGAGAGGATAGCTGCCTGAGGAGTGGCTGGTATTCAAGGGTGAATCCTCCTAGTCGAGCTAGCCTTCAAGTCATGAACTACTTTCGCTCAAATGATGCGACCAAAGGATTGTTGAACGCTAGCAATTGATTTAGAGCCTCGAGGGCTGTTGCTTGGTGATGAACATGAGCATCAATGAATAAGCTAATCGCTTCCATCACTAAATCTCGAAGCTGTTCTTCCGGCTGGGTAGCTGAAAAATCTAAGCAGGCTATACCTGTGGTGGAATCGTAAGGATAGGCAACGGAAAAATGGTTAGCTCCTTCTAGAAGGAGCAGATAACTATCACCTCTACCACCTGCAATCGCTTCTTGGAAGGTACGTATAACTGGAGTTGTAGCTTCTTCCCAAGTCACGCCATAGCGATGGCTACTATTAGTAATGACTCCATCACGGGTTCCTCCAATCAATAGTAGTGGTAAAGAATCAGGCAGAGATAAGATTGTACCCGCTGCATACCCCAACTGGGTGATCGCCGCTGTATGGGCACCATAAGCAAAAGCAGCTACAACTTGTGGAAAAAACCGTGAATCTGCACTCTCAATTGCGACTCTACCTCCAGCAGAATGCCCACCTAGAATGATATGGTTTAAGTCAAGCAAGCCAGCCAAAACTCCTTCAGCTTGTAAAAGTTCTAACGCTGCCAGAAGTGTTGGCAAAGCAGAAGCTGTAGGTCCTTTACCATACATGCTTGGAATCAACATGTTAACGTCAACGCCAGGAGTGAGAGCCACCATTCCAGGTAAGTTGTTGGCAACCCAGGAAAAAGTAACGACTACAAGTCCACGCTCTGCCAATTTAACAGCTAACCACTGATACTGTTCAGAACCACAGTTAACACCGTTGAAAAAAATGACGACCTTGAATGGAGAGCGCTGAGAGTCAGCAGGAACAATACCTAGATTCTGTTCTTGGTCATTGCCTGACACCTGAGCTGGGTAAAAAACTTTCAGGTGAATGGTGTTATAGGGGGAAGAAGCCTCTTCAACTGTGGCCGCTTGGAAAAGTGCTCTCACGCTCATAATAAGTGGATTTCAGCTACTTAGATTCAATTGAATTTTACCGCTCCTTTAGCAACGCTTTAGGACAAGTCTGAGTAATTATTTGGAGTAGAATTAGGCTCTCTATAGTAGAGGAACACAAAGTTGGGCGTTACGGGCACTCAACATTCTAAAGGAGGCAGAAGATGAGGGAATCGATGCCAGTACCGAAGCTGATTTTGCTGGAGCCGGGGCAGTCGCGATGGTCTTTGACCGGCCAGAGGCCATCGCAACCAGAACCAGCAAAATCTGCAGACCTGCGGTGTGCAAGGGTAGAGGAGTTCTTTCGCAGCCGGGAGCTGGCAGCAAACACTCACAAGGCGTATGAGCGAGAGCTGCACCGCTTCTTGAGCTGGACGGATAAATCCTGGCATGATGTTACCCACCGGGACATCGACCGCTACAAGGAGTATTTGCAGGCTTCTCCTTCGGCTAGAGGAGGCAAGCCCAGTGCAGCTACCATCAACCGTGCTCTTTCCGCCCTCCAGAGCTTCTTCAAGTGGCTGACGGCCAAAGACTACATTCCCCGGAATCCTACGCTGACGCTGGAGAAGCCCAAAGCTGACCCGCTGCTACCCCAAGAACTGCAGGCTGTAGAGGTAGAATCCCTTTACAGAGCGCTAGCGTATCGTGGGGAAACTGAGGCGAGAGATACGGCGCTACTGAGGGTACTGGAGCATGGGCTGAGGGCCTCAGAAGTCGCCGCGCTCAACGTGGGAGATTATGAGGGCAACTGCTTACACATCAAGCAGGCAAAGGCCGGGAGTATCGGGAGTGTGCCGCTGTTTAAGGAGGCAAGAGGAGCACTGGATGCTTACCTGGGGTGGCGGCTGCGGCAGGGGCTGCCCACAGAGCGAAACTCCCCCCTGTTTCTCTCTTGTTCCAACAACAGCAAAGGGCAGCGACTGAGCTACTGGGGCATCTACAAGTTCATCGAGGAGCTAGCAGCGCTGGCAGGGGTAGAGAACTGTCATCCTCACCGGTTGAGGCATACTTTTGCGACTAAGCTGGTGATGAAGGGGATGGACACGATGTTGGCGCGGCAGCTGACCCGGCACAAGTCTGAATCAAGCTTTACCCGCTACAGCAAGCGGGCGCTAGAGCTGCC
>CADCWO010000129.1:12202-12511 GCA_902806435.1 uncultured Synechococcales cyanobacterium
CTGTTGCTTTGCTAGGCTAAACCCAGCGCAGGTGAGAGTCATGGAAGAAGCTACTATCACAATTGTTGGGTTTCACGCTCATATCTACTTTGATAGCGTCAGTCGTGAGGTGGCTACATGTATCCGCGAAGGGTTGAGCGCACAGTTTCTGGTGCAGCTTGGGCGATGGCATGAGCAGCCGATTGGACCCCACCCAAAAGCGATGTATCAGGTTGCATTCTTGCCGGAGCAGTTTGGCAAGGTGGTTCCCTGGTTAATGCTCCATCGTCAGGGGTTGGATATTCTCATCCATCCTGAGACAGGAGACGA
>CADCWO010000130.1 GCA_902806435.1 uncultured Synechococcales cyanobacterium
TGGGAGCCGAAGAAATCAGTTCCGCAGCAACAACCTGTGTGGGGAGAGGTGAACCCTGAATAAGAATAACTTTGAAGATTGAACTAACTTGTGCAACTGTGCAGGTAGAAAAAGTATTGTTTTGAAGAGACAACGGCTACAGCAACAATGGGTTGAGGGGTACTGAAGCTATGACACAACCGACGATTGAATCAATTCTGCAAGAAAAGCGTTTATTTCACCCTCCGGCTGAATTTTCTCAGGCGGCTCAGATTAGGAGCCTAGAAGAATATCAAAATCTTTACGATCAGGCCAAGGCGAATCCTGAGCAATTCTGGGCAGAACTGGCAGAACAGGAATTGCACTGGTTCCAGAAGTGGGACACTGTGCTGGATTGGCAACCCCCGTTTGCCCAATGGTTTGTCGGTGGCAAGCTGAATATTTCCTATAACTGTTTGGACCGCCATTTGACTACATGGCGCAAAAACAAGGCGGCGTTGATTTGGGAAGGTGAGCCAGGGGACTCACGCACGCTGACCTATGCCCAGTTGCACCGGGAGGTATGCCAGTTTGCCAATGCCTTGAAGCAGTTGGGGGTGAAAACTGGTGATCGCGTGGCAATTTACATGCCGATGATCCCGGAGGCGGCGATCGCGATGCTGGCCTGTGCCCGGATTGGGGCTGCGCACACGGTGGTGTTTGGCGGTTTTAGCGCGGAAGCCCTGAAGGACCGGCTGGTGGATGCGGAGGTGAAGGTGGTGGTCACGGCGGATGGGGGGTGGCGCAAGGATGTTGTTGTTCCCCTAAAAGCACAGGTGGATAAAGCCCTAGCGAATGGAGGTGCCCCCAACGTGAGACACGTTTTAGTGGTGCGCCGCACGGCTCAGGAAGTAGAGATGGAGCAGGACCGCGATCGCTGGTGGCATGAGTTGCAACAAGAAGTATCAGTGGATTGTCCGGCGGAACCGATGGACAGTGAAGCGATGCTGTTTATCCTTTATACCTCGGGGACTACAGGTAAGCCAAAAGGTGTGGTCCACACAACGGGTGGCTATAACCTCTTCACCCATATCACGACAAAGTGGATTTTTGACCTAAAAGATACAGATGTCTATTGGTGTACTGCTGATGTGGGCTGGATCACGGGGCACAGCTACATTGTCTACGGCCCCCTATCGAATGGGGCAACAACGGTAATGTACGAGGGGGCTCCCCGGCCTTCTAACCCCGGTTGCTTTTGGGATGTGATTGAGAAGTACGGGGTGAACGTGTTTTACACTGCCCCGACGGCGATCCGCGCTTTTATTAAAATGGGCGAGGAGATACCGAAGGCCCGCAATCTATCTTCTTTGAGGCTTTTAGGAACCGTGGGAGAGCCAATCAATCCGGAAGCCTGGATGTGGTATCACCGAGTGATCGGAGGTGAACGCTGCCCGATTGTCGATACTTGGTGGCAAACGGAGACAGGGGGAATTATGATTAGCGCTTTGCCGGGGGCAATTCCGACAAAGCCGGGTTCTGCTACTCTGCCTTTTCCGGGAATTATGGCGCAAGTGGTGGATTTAGAAGGTAGCCCGGTAGCAGCAAATGCAGGCGGCTATTTATCGATTCAGCATCCCTGGCCGGGGATGATGCGAACGGTTTACGGTGATCCAGAGCGCTTCCGCAAAAGCTACTGGGAACACATTCCGCCCCGCGACGGTCGTTACGTTTACTTTGCTGGGGATGGGGCTCGTTGCGATCAGGATGGCTATTTCTGGGTAATGGGTCGGATAGACGATGTGATTAATGTGGCTGGTCATCGATTGGGCACGATGGAAATTGAATCTGCCCTCGTTTCCCATCCGGCGGTGGCGGAAGCGGCAGTGGTTGGTAAGCCGGATGAGGTTAAGGGGCAGGAGGTGGTTGCGTTTGTGACGTTGGAGGGGACGCACAGTGCCAGCGAAGATTTGAAAAAAGAACTAAAGCAGCACGTTGGTCAAGAAATTGGGGCGATCGCGCGACCGGGAGAAATTCGGTTTGCCGATGCTTTACCCAAAACTCGTTCTGGTAAAATCATGCGGCGATTATTAAGAACCCTGGCTAGTGGAGAAGCTGTTTCTGGTGATACTTCAACGTTGGAAGATCTAGGGGTGTTGGAAACGCTGCGAAAGGAAGGTTAGAGATTTAGTCGTTTCTTTAGAGAAGTTTTGAGTAACTCGACTAATAGTTAAGTGACCAACCAAGCTTGAACGGGGGCGAGGCTATCAGTTCTCTCACTGAAGGACGCCTGCCTCCGTTAGACCCCCAGCCGAAAGGCTAGTTTGGAGTGGCTGATCAAAAAGATGGCTGGATAGGTGTAGGAAAAGCCGATTTAGATGTTTTTGTTTCTTTCCAAGTTGCTACCGCTGTTTGTTTACCCGTTGGGATTGACCTGTTTGTTATTGGTGGTGGCGCTAGTGTGTTTTTGGAAGCGACCAAGGGTGGCTGCCACGGCAATTTTTCTAGCGCTGCTAGTGCTGGTGATGGGTAGCAATCACCTTGTTGCTCGGGCTTTGGTGCGATCGCTGGAGTCACGCGTTCCAGTAGTGGAACTTCCACAGACGGCAGCGATCGTTGTCCTGGGAGGAGGCACAAAGCCAGCTTTGCCCCCCCGGCCTTGGGTAGATTTAAGTGAAGAAGGCGATCGCGCTTTGTATGGCGCGAGGTTGTACCAGCAAGGGAAGGCCCCACTCTTAATTCTGAGTGGCGGTCGGATTTCCTGGTCTGGGGATGCTGTTTGGAAGTCACACCCGGAGTCGCAAGACATGGCAGAGATTGTGCAGGCGATGGGGGTGCCGAAGCAGGCAATCCTGCAAGATCCTGATTCCCTGAATACCCATGAAAATGCGGTGAATGTGAAGAGAATTATCGAAGCCAAGGGGGTCCAAGGCCAAGTGTTGTTAGTCACCTCCGCCTTCCATATGCCGCGATCGCTGTTGATCTTCAAGCATCAAGGGATTGACGCGGTTCCCGCTCCAACAGATTTTTTATTTACTAATCGCGACAGAGAGCAAAACTTCCAAGATTATTTGCTAGCTCTGCTACCGGACGCCGATCAATTACAGCGCTCAACTAAGGCACTAAAAGAGTACGTTGGGTTGGTAATCTACCGTCTACGGGGTTGGCTTTAAGGGACTGATGACACTACTGGAGAGCCAGAACTGAGAGATGCGGGGGCCAAGATTTGAGCGCGAAGTGTCTGGCGAAATTCTGGATCTAAGTACCGCTCTTGAATTGGCTGCCAGACTTGCCAAATTCTGGCACGGGTTTGCTGCATCTCAGTTGCTAAGGTTGGTAATCCCTTTTCCAGGCCAGTCTCTATCTGTGATGATAGGTATTCACCAAGAACTAGGCTATCTTGAACTTCCCCTAAAACTTTTTGAACGGTTTGAAAGTCTTGACTTTGGGCTACGTAGTCAGGGCCGTAGAAATCTGCAAATAACTCTGTTTGATAGCGAAGGCGCTTCATCTGCTTACGCAGGTCATGCAGAATTTCACCTTGTTGGTCAAGTTGCTGATTTAAGTTTTTGGGGTCAATTTTGTCTACCTTGAGGTTCCCAGTATCGTTGTTAGTTGCCATCAGCCAGCCCGGATGCAGCAACAACTGGCTGATCAGTGGCAGCAACAGGTCGGGTAGCACTGCTAGGATAGGTAGGTCTGCAAGTTCCTTATAGGTCGGTTCTTTCAGCCAGTTCTGGAGTGATCGCTTAAACTTGCGGTAGCGGGAGCCGTTTAAGGTTTTTTCTAAGTGAACAAAACCCTGGCTTCTTTGGTGGCTGAGCTTTTCTAAAATTGCATCTAATTTTAGCCGTTCTGCTTCCTTTAACTCCGTTTTGCAAAGGCTTTTCAGCTCCACCTTCATCACATCTAAGTCCCGGACGGTTCCTAGTTCTCTAGCAATTTTGCGAATGCGTTTAACACTAGCAGCCTTGGGCAATTCTAAGGCAGGCCCAAATACTTCAATCGCTGTACGCAGACGTCGCATACCCACTCGCATTTCATGGAGTGGTTCTGGATCTTCATCTTTGAGAACGGCAGATTCTGGTTTTGTGGACTTTTTAAAGTGTTTGCTAATAGCCTGTTGGGCATAGTGTCCAAAGGTTTCGGTTTTAAGAGAAGCCGGAATTTTTTTCATGTTTAATCTTGCAAATTTGCGGCCGTTACTTTATGGGCGGAAACATAAAATTTCCCAACAACTTGTTGAGCTTGAACAGCCCTCAGCAGCTGGGTCCCCCTAGGCGGCGGACGATACCTTAGTCTATAGAATTCAATTTTAACTCGTCTTTAACTCGTCGTTACCTTGGCTTAAACTAAAAATAATCATGCTCTCTCACGAACTGCGATCGCCTACTCCACAAAACCAGGTTGAACTTTTCAGGACTTATCAGGTCAGCCGTGAGTTTTACCAAGAAGTTCAGTATCGTCAAAATTTCGAACGCCATTGCCAATGGTATCGGCAGACTGCTGCACTCCATCGTCAAGAAGTCCAGAAGATGCAGCAGGATATTAATATATTGGGTTGGTTTCGCCGCAGCCCGAGTAATAGGCACTAACCCATGAGTACTACCTGGAAGTA
Source organism: uncultured Synechococcales cyanobacterium (assembly GCA_902806435.1). GTDB lineage: Bacteria > Cyanobacteriota > Cyanobacteriia > Thermosynechococcales > Thermosynechococcaceae > CADCWO01. The sequence continues at coordinate 4,577 of CADCWO010000130.1, forward strand.
GGCCGTTGACGGTTGGATCTTCCTACACCAACTCTATTTCGCTTTCTTGCAGGTGGGCACGGAACTTCTTATCAAACTTGACATAGACCGGGTAGTTGGCACTAACGGGTCGGCTTTGCCACTCTTTAATTACAGCAATCACCTCTCCCTCCATGCCTTTGATGTCAAAAGCTTCTTTACGATGCTCAGGGTGGTGGTAAATAATTACGGACTCTTTGACACGAACGTGCGACCCTACGGGGAAGTTTTCTTTGACACCATCTTGCATACTCTATCCCTTCACCAATCTCAATGCTATTGGTACGTGCATGAGAAACAGCTTTTTTATCTTTGCATAAGACGGTCCCTTCACGATGGTTCAATTTTTTAGCGATCGTAGAGGCTGTTGATTTACTAGCCTTGGCCTTCTATGGTTCAAGTAGTTGATATTGATTAAGTTCGTCCAAGAGAGTCAGCTCAGACACAGAATCCGGCTGCATTTTTGCTGTAGAGTGCCCGTGCATGTTTCCCCAAAAAACTTTGCCTAGAACTTGTCTCAAACAGCAGTTTAGGCACATCAAGGTTTTAGATCAGATGAATGCGCGACTTTTTACTTTTGTAGGTGGGGAGATTGGTCCCTGGCGTGTTGTAAATGTCAAGGCCGTGACTGGGGAATCTCTTGCCGACGTCAAGAGGTTGAACATTGTCAACGGAGCAGTCCCTGAAGGACTCAATGCAGCCAAATGGCTCCTCCGGGGAGTGACAAGTAATGAGCGTTATGTCACAGGTCTAGAAAAGAATCAGCTTGTGGCTAAACAGCCAGTTCTAGGCCGTCTCGAAGCAACCTGCGCTGCGCTTATCCCTATTCGAAAAGCCGCATCGTGGTGGAATCTGGCCCAGGATGAACGTCGAAGGATCTTTGAGGAAAGCTCGAACCACATCAAAACGGGTCTGAAGTATCTGCCTACAGTTGCCCGCCGGCTTCATCACTGTCGCGATCTTGGAGAAGATGAGCCGTTCGATTTTTTGACTTGGTTTGATTATCCATTGTCTGACTCTGCAGCCTTTGATGAAATGGTGGCTGAGCTACGTGCATCAGAAGAGTGGATGTATGTCGAAAGAGAAATTGATATTCGCGTGGTACGCGATGATGACTGATCTAGGTTGGCACAACGAGAAGAGGAACTTCAGCTTTGAGCGCGATACTCTTGATTTGCTGCCAGAGCTTGGGAAAGGAGACCAAGGATTGGCAGCTACTTGAGCTGACCTTGACGTAGTCTCAGCATCATGCCCTTCTGCGACAACAAAGGGCCACTAAATTGCGTTGTTCCAGCTGTTATGCTTTCACAGGTAGGACACTTCAACAAGTGTCACCTGGCTCTATCCTCTCCAGGTCAGAAAGTAGTAGATTGTATTCAGTGAGGAGTAAGAATTTAAGCAAAAAGCTCTTAGGGTCGAAACATGGAAAGACTCCTGAGGGCTTTTTTGCATGATTACGAAACAAAAGTAGTAGTGGGCTACAAAAAGTTAGGTTGCGTCTATCCAGTCAAGATGTATTTGTTTCCCAACCACCGTAGCTACCCGCTCCATACTGTTAAGCATTACTGCTCTCTTCTCTGGGTCAAGAAGTCGATTTAGGGATGCGTGGTTTGTATTCATATTGTTCGCATACCTGACCAGTCAACCCAATAGCGAAGTACTGGCCTAAGCAGATAGCTTTAACGTGGGGGAGGGAGTTCATGGATTGACTCTCGGTGTATCCTGATATTGACTGTTAACAATTGTCAACGTTGCAAACGATGGCTAAGAAAGGGGTTGCTTTCCGTATCCCAGAGGAATGGTACGCCGAGATTCAGCAAATTTGTGAGCGCAGGGGCATTAGCGTTAGCGATTTTCTCATTGAAGCCACTGCAAAAGCCCTTCGGAAGAATGTTCACGCTGCTAATAGAGATTCCCTGCCGCTAAGCAATCAAGAAACAACACAAAAGCGTCTAACCGCTGTGGAGGAGTCGTTATTAGTGTTGACGCAACGGTTAACAAAAATGGAACAGCAAGCAGCCTCTAGCAAGCCCTTCCCCCAGCCTCTAGCCTCGGCTCCAACAAACTGGGATGATCTGCCAGATGATGAACCGGATGAAGTTCTGATAGATTTTCTAGAACCGGAACCATATACCTAACCCTCTCCAAGAGGCCCCTGTAAGCCAGGTAAGTCTGATTTATCTGTTGAACAGAAGTTGGGGTACTTCTACACAACATTGTGGTTTTCATGAAAAAGGCCCAGAGTGGTTCCTTAAGCATTCCTATCAAAAGATTCAATTGGTTCAGCCTGTAATACTCCCTTAGCTGGTCGGAGACTATCACACTAAGTAGCGTGGAACTGTTTGACCTTTGCGATCAGTAGGTTCAGCTTCTTTCTAGTGGATTTTCGTACACTGTCCAATGCCTGTCCTTGAGAAACCGATTTGTCGCTGTGGCAGTATTGACCATTCTACTGAGCAAGGTATCTTTACAAGTGGTGTGTTTTATGAATGTATTCATCAGGGGTTTCCCTTCAGCCTGGCCGGATCAAACCGCAATGATGGTCCCTACCCAATACGCAGATGGAGTTCTTCAAGGCTCAAGCAGAGTACGCTCAACTGAGCCAGAGCGCAGATATGCTCTTAATGCTGCCTTCCATGCTGCACTCTTGGAACAGACAACCCGACCTCGGCAGGCGTCAAAAAGGTTTGTGTAGATATCAATCCTGTGATTGTGGCAAAGCTCAGCGATCGCGGTTTTGTAAAATTGGTTGGTGTGGTTACTGATGTGGGCTTATTCTTAAGTTTTAGTTCAGCCAATTGCTGAACTAGACAGCCTCCGCTCGGTGGCTTGAGTCATAAAGATCTCTCGTGAAAAGGACATTGATGCTGATTGTTTTACAAGGAGTTCTACTTTTTCTCATTAGCTCATCAGTGGCATTCTATATCTGGTGCACGATCTGTACAGCTCGTTTCTTTGCCACAAAAAGGCGTGGTGCTAGGGGCCAGGCGGTGTCCCTATTAGTTCCAGTTTGTGGTGTGGACGAGGGTGCCAGTAAGAATTGGGCTTCCTTATGCCAACAAAACTACGAGCGTTACGAAGTGCTGTTTGGCGTCATGAACCCCCAAGACCCAGCTGTTCCCATTCTCCAAGAACTGGTCACAAAATTTCCTGAGCACGCACGGCTCCATTTCTGTCTAGAGGTCCATGGCGTCAACCACCAGATCAGCAACTTAATGCATCTGGTTGAAGCCGCACAACACGAAGTTATTATTTTTGCAGACAGCGACATCCGTGTGAATCCAGGCTACCTGCGCACAGTCACAGCACCCCTTGGCAATCCTGCGGTTGGCGTTGTCACTTGTACTTATGTGGACCACAACCCCAAGTTTCTAGGGGCTGCCCTAGCAGCTTTAGGACGGTGTGTTGACTTCATCCCAGGTGTACTGGTGGCCCGTAGCTTGGATGGCGGTCTTCGCTTTGCCCTCGGCCCAACAATCGCTACCCGTAAGTCAGTGCTGGCAAAAATTGGTGGGCTGCAAGGCATCGTCAATCGAATCGGATCAGATTACCATATCGGCAAGCGGGTAGCCGCTGCTGGCTACCGGGTTGAATTATCAGACTACATCCTGGAAAATGACTGCGGTCGTGAAACTCCCTGGCAGGTGTTCCAGCGGGAGTTGCGTTGGGCTAGAACAATTCGATGGAACCGTGGCCTGCAGTATTACGGTTTGGGGCTTAGTTACGGCACCGTCTACTGTATCCTTTTACTCTTATGTTCTGGCTTTCAGAGCTGGGCCGTAATTGTCTGCCTTGTGACTCTATCGCTCAGGACTATCCAGGCACTCGTAGCGATCTACAGCCTAGGTTGCCCAAACCTTCTGCGATGGCTCTGGGCCCTGCTAGTTCGTGATCTGATGAGTTTCACTATCTGGGTAGCAGGCACCTTTGGACAGAGCATCTATTGGCGGGGACGGCAGTTATCGGTTGGAGCAGATGGCACACTTACGGAGCGGGTGGAGGCAGTTGACTTGGACTAACCCAGGCCTCATTCTCAATAAGCCACGTCTCAAAACCGCATTCTGTCGTTAAGTGAGATCGCTGGCTCCACCTGAAACGATTGGACCTTCTGCGGTTGCCGCAGTATTACATAATCATATAAGCCACGACTATAGGCAATTTCAGGGGACACCTTAAGTTCACTGGCCTAAGATTGGACTAAATTAACCATACCCTTGGATAGCTCGTTAGTAGTGAATCTTCTTGATCAATGCTCGACGCAAACAGAATCGTATTTATCTCTACTTCAGTTTATATCCCTGAACTGGTATCAATGGCGTCAGCTTTTAAGAGACACTTGCCAAGACCTTACTGCTTTTTATTTTCCTTCAGTTGTTTCCACAATGTTTGGATTTCTTTAAAAGACTCTGCCGCTGATAGCTTACTTGCGACCTGCTCTCTAAGTGGCTAATAATTACTCGCTGACCAAAAGCTTGTTCTGGCTTGACGTTGCTGTAATAGCTACTGCGGTGGCTGCGAGGACATAAGAAATCGGAGCGGCCTTGAGCGTCATTCATGGCATCTTCCCTAGACCTTAGGCACCCCTTCGAACTAGTAAACGCTCAATTTTTAAGCTTTTTACTGGTGTAGTCCATATTGATGCACCTTTGATTCCTTGAAATGCAGTTAAACAAACTTTAGAAAATTAGTTGCCTGAACTAAATCCTAATTGATGTCTGCTTACTCACCCATACTTTTTCAGATCGCTCCCTTATTCCCAACCCTATTTTTTAATCACTACTCCATCTCGCCTAGGTTCCTCCTCATCTCAAAACTTTCGTCTTATATCCTAAGAGTGAGACTCAATACTGGTCTCAAAACAAGTCTTAGATAAGTATTAACAAGACAAAGATATGCCACTTTTTAATGCCTGGTCACCTCTAGGTGTAGGTAAAGGGGGTGCATGAAGATGAAGTTTCTGGTTGTAGGCGCTTCGTCTCATCCTAGTAAGGCGCCTATTGATTACGCTCTCTAACACTACTACCTGAAAATTTATCTTTTAATGTATTATCTGGGACTATCAATGAGACTTAAATTGAAATCTTAGAGACTACTATTGAGACTTAATACAAGACTTAACTTAGTAGAAATAAGACATAACTTTTACTACACTCAACTTTTCCAGCCGAATCATCCCCAAGGCCCCGAAATAATTACAGTTGAGGGATTTTAGACTGCAACTGTAGTCCGTGCTCCTTCTACTCATGAATGTTTGCTAGCTTGCATACAGCGTCGATCGCTTAGTCTTCAGCCCTAATAGCAGCTATGCCTCCTTTTCCTACCTATACTGAGCAGCCTTGGGCGGAGACCTATAGCGAAATTATCGATGTTCGCTCCCCCAGTGAGTTTGCTGAAGACCACATACCAGAGGCAATTAACCTTCCCGTTCTCAGTGATGCTGAACGAGCCGAAGTTGGGACCTTGTACAAACAGTCTCCTTTCACCGCTCGTAAGCTCGGGGCAGCATTAGTGGCACAGAATATTTCTCATCATTTACTGGCTCACTTTGCTTCCAAAAACAAAGACTATAGCCCCCTAGCATATTGCTGGCGTGGGGGACAGCGCTCCGCTAGTCTGGCCTCTGTCCTTTCTCAAGTTGGCTGGCAGGTAACAATTTTACAAGGGGGATACAAAACCTACCGGGCCTATGTTCGGCAGCAACTCCAACAGGTACCTCAGTTGACCTTCCGCGTTGTTAGTGGTCTTACTGGCACCGGCAAAACCTGTATCCTGCGATCGCTGGCTCTGAAAGGAGCCCAGATCCTTGATCTAGAGGACTTGGCAAATCATCGTGGTTCCTTACTAGGCGAACAGTGGCAGGCTCCCCAACCCTCCCAAAAGCATTTTGAGTCGCAGTTATTGCAGAAACTTCAGAGCTTTGACCCTCATCAACCGGTATGGGTCGAGGCTGAAAGTAACAAAATTGGTCGCATCTACCTGCCTCAACAACTTTGGCAAAAGTTAACGCAGGCAAGCTGTATTGAAATTCAAGTACCGCTGAGCGCTAGAATCCAATGGCTTCTGCAGGAATATCCTCACCTAACGACCCATCCAGATATTCTTAAAGACAAACTGCAAAAACTCCATCGTTACAGCCGCGAGCAGCTGCAAGCTTGGTATCACCTGATTGATACCCAACAGTGGGAAAATCTTATAGGTAGTTTACTTCAAACCCACTACGATCCTGCTTACACTCATGCTCTGAAAAATAGTTATACCACTGTAGAACAGGTATTCACACTAACTCAGTTGTCAGACTCCGGCATCAATTGCTTAGTGGATGCTTTAACTCCTCACTCCGCCCTTTCGTCCTAAAGGCTGAAGTTGCATTCTCCGGCTAGACCTTATCCTCACACTGTTCTTAAGATATTAATAGTTCTTAACAATCTACGCCGCCATGTCTGCAATCTCTACCCTAACGACGTCTGCCATGCCTGGCACTTATTGGCACTGGCGGGGTCAAGCCATTTACTATGTGCGAGCCGGGGTAGCCGATCCTCAACGCTCCCCTCTGCTACTTGTTCATGGATTTGGTGCTTCGACTGATCACTGGCGGAAAAACATTGCTGAACTTAGCAACGACTTTGAGGTGTGGGCGATTGATCTTCTAGGATTTGGACGCTCTGCCAAACCGAATATGCAGTACAGCGGCGATCTATGGCGAGACCAACTTCATGAGTTCGTTACTGAAGTAATCGGACGCCCAGTAGTACTGGTCGGAAACTCCCTTGGCGGCTATGCTGCTTTGTGTGTCGCTTCTCAACACCCAGATTCTGCGGTTGGTTTAGTTTTAATCAATAGCGCCGGACCCTTTACTGAGCTCAATGCTCCTGCAACTACTCAAACCTTGCCAGTCCAAAGAGTGTTAGGCGAGTCAGTAAGGTGGGTTCTTCGTCAACCTTGGGCAAGCTTTATCCTGTTTCAATACTTCCGGCAACGCTCCGTCATCCGCCAAACTCTGGAAAAAGTTTATTTAGATAAAAATGCGATCACAGACCAGTTAGTCGAAGATATTTATCGGCCTTCCTGCGATCCAGGTGCACCACAAGTTTTTGCCTCCGTTTTTAGTTCCCCCCAAGGTGAAAAAGTGGATGTTCTCCTGGAGCAACTCAATCGGCCCCTACTCATGATCTGGGGCGAAGGCGATCCTTGGATGGACATTCAAAAACGCGCTGCCCAATTTCGCAAACACTATCCGCAATTGACGGAGCACTATCTTCGTGCTGGCCATTGCCCTCACGATGAAGTACCAGATCAGTTCAACACCCTGGTTCGCTCCTGGATGCTGTCTATCTCTAATTAATACTTCTGGTACAAAATTAGTCTGTTACCTTCTGGATCGTAGGCATAAATCTCTATACCGTAGTCAGTAGTCACACTGGCTTCTTCTGGTGCCTGTCCTAATTCAGTAAGAGAAGCGATCGCTGCTTCCAAATTCTCAACTTCCAAACAAAGACTCATTGCACCACGATTTCCCTCAAACGCTGGCTGATCAGAACTTCTTGGCTTGAATAAACCAAACCGCAAGCCCGGAATTTCAAATTCAGCATAGACATCTGCAACCCAGATCCTTGGCTCTTGACGCAGAAATAGGATGTAAAACTCAACTAAATTATTGAGTTCAAGGGTTGCGATTGTAGCTAAACTTCCTTGAATTTTAAAAGTCATTTTCGATATAGAATTAATGAATTTTACTTAGCCGTTTAAGTTCATTTGTCTTAAATAACTATTTATCATTTTTGGCAAGAATATAAATATTTAGAATTAGTATAAGTAGAGGGACTTAAAAAACCATAATATGGGCAGGTGTTGTTCCTCATGACTAAAGATGCCTGCTGCCACCAGAATTACTTTAACCCCTCAAGAAG
>CADCWO010000131.1 GCA_902806435.1 uncultured Synechococcales cyanobacterium
GAGTTAGAAGATCTCCTTGTACAGCGCTGTCAAACCCTATCGATGATGACCAGGCAAGTTCAAGAACGAACATACTTCCACTGGTGGCCAGCAGCTTAATATAAAGGGGCTTTATGTTCCGGATTCCGTATAAAGTGCCTTTGCTGGCAGAGGGCCTGAGAGGAAGGAAGGTAGAGCAGCCACCCCAGCCAACTGGATCAAGTTTTCTAAAGGAGAGGCTTTGCGTCGAAGTCAGGTATTCCTATTTTGTAAAGTCTGAGAAGATACTTTATGGGGAGAGTTAGCAGTTAGTTTTGCTAATTGGCAGCTAGACAGGGGTGAGCCATCCTGGAAAACCAGGAGCTGACCAGGTTGCATGGGCGTCCAGGTTTCGTTGTCAGTCAGGGGAATTGTAGCAATCACGGCCACCCTATCCGTTGGCCGGGTCAACTCCTGAAAATCTACGGTCAGATCTTGATCAATCAAATGCGCTGGGGCAAAGGGTGCTTGCCGCACGATGTAGCTAAGCTGTGTTGAGCAATGGCTGAATAAGTGTTCTCCATCAGAGAGCAAGTAGTTAAAGATACCGTGGTGGGCGATCGCGGTAGTGATCGTCTCTAAGGCTCCATACAGTTCTGGCAAGGGTGGTTTTCCACTGGGGAACTGCTGGCACAAAGTATCTAAGATCAAGCAAAAAGCCCGCTCACTATCTGTACCTCCCACCGGTTTATGTCCAGCGTTGGATGGGTAAAATTCCCGCAAGTCGCCATTGTGGGCAAACACCCAGTAGCGGCCCCACATCTCCCGCCGGAAGGGGTGACAGTTTTCCAGGACAATTTGTCCCTGGGTCGCTTTGCGAATATGCGCGATGACATTTGTTGAACGAATCGGGTAGTGCCGTACTAAATCGGCAATAGGTGAGGCGATGGCAGGAACTGCATCGACAAACAACCGGCAACCTAGTCCTTCAAAAAAAGCAATACCCCAACCATCACGATGCTCGTCGGTTTTACCACCTCGGGCCCTAAAACCTTCAAAGGAAAAGCAAATGTCAGTGGGTACATTGCAGTTCATTCCCAGGAGCTGGCACATAAATACTCGCGGAGCAGCTAGATGGTCGGTCAATAGTGCTTAGTCACGCCAGGAGCCTCTCAGCCCTGGGGGAGCAATATTCTGTAGCAGTTGGAACTTCATGATGCTTCCAACTATGAGAATAGGCCCAATCTGGTCAAGATTGAGCCCTCAGTATTGTTTTGTTACTGCCTGTAGCGATCGCTTGCCTAGTAGACGTTATTACAGCCTCCCTGTACCTTTTGATTTAGCCACCAATCCAATAGCGATCCGATTGACAATGCCACTCAGCGGGTGTCGAATAAAACCAAAATTGCAGAGACGGATTGGGCATCGCTAAAGATGAAATTGAGTTCATGCACACCATAGCTTCCGTTGAAATCGGCCTTGTCAAGTACTTCGCGCCAGTGAATACAATTAACGACTTTTGCGATCGCCCTCTGCAACAGCAAGATTCTATTGATTCTGGCGAATCAATAGTTATGACCCACCATTATTTCCCGCCTTGAAGGTTCCGATTGGTTCCAGGAATAGTACCTCCTAGATCGCGTGCACGTAGAAAATGTTCTTCGACTTTCGGTAGAATCCTGCCAGCAAAGGCTTTCAGATTCTGATCCTGGCCAAGCTGGATCTCTCGCTGATACACAACTGCACTCTCAATGTGGCTATTAATGCCTGCCTCGGTCAGGTATGCCTTGTCAAAGCTTGTCTTGGGCAACTGCGATAGGCGCGCCATCACTGCCTGATACCTAGGACCCATGTCCGTTGGAGGTGTGACGCCCTTCTGGGTAGCCAAGCGCAAAAGTTCTTGATTCGCCTGCGTATGCTCCTGAACCATGCGCTGGCCATACTGTTTGACTGCATTGCTCGTTGCCCGTTGTGTTGCTAGCTGACCCAGCCTAACTTCTGCCATTCCCCCTTGGGCTGCGTCAATAATAAACTGTCTGTCTAGGGCGCTGAGCTTGGGTTGGGTTTGCTGACTGGTTGATTGGGTTTGTTGAGCCAGAGATGTCAATCCTACAGGAAGAAAGACACTCACTGTCATCAGGGCAGTAGGTATGGCCACACGCTTGATCATTACTGATTCTCCTTGGTTGAAGAGCTTCCTTAACTAGATTCAGAGTTAAGCTTTCAGGTAACTTTTTCTGCTTCAGGCTTGAGAGCAGGAACAACTGGCATACCCATTTGTTCCACCAGCTCTTTAGGCGCTTGCTGACGGGTAGGTGATTCCAGATACAGTCCAGTGTGAATTTGCGGCACCGGCTTCATCCGGTGGGTGGTGCTGTAATAGCGGTGAGTCGGAAGCATTTGGTCTCGCTCCCGGATGTCCTCATTGGCGACCTTCTTACGTAGCTTAATAATTGCATCCATGACGGCTTCTGGACGCGGTGGACAGCCGGGTATGTAGACATCAATAGGTAGTAATTTGTCAGCTCCCCGAACAGTAGTCGGAGAATCGCTACTGAACATACCGCCAGTGATCATGCAGGCTCCCATGGCAATGACGTACTTCGGATGTGGCATCTGCTCGTAAAGGCGAAGTGTTGCTGGAGCCTGTTTCATATTGATGGTGCCAGCCAAAATGAGCAGGTCAGCTTGCCGGGGGCTAGAGCGCGGAATCAGACCAAATCGGTCAAAGTCAAACCGAGGGCCAATCATCGCTGCAAATTCGATAAAGCAACAGGCAGTACCATACAGCAATGGCCAGAGGCTATGGAGCCGCGCCCAGTCATAGATATCGTTTAAAGACGTCAGAATAACATTTTCCGAGAGCTCTTGAGGAACCTGGAGCTGCCCGATAGGGTTCATCAAGTGCTCGCTTGGTCGTTCAGTGCTACCGCTAGGGTTCGGATCAATAACCATGTCTTGATAGGCTCCTGGCTAAGAGGGGTAGGTTAAAGCAATTTAGTGATCACGGAGCGATTTAAAGCCCAAGAGATCTTACAAACTAATGGGCGGCTCTGTTCCACTTGCTCTTTGCATTTTATTGCACTATTCCTACTGCCGTGTTCTGGTTGTAGCTAAACACCAACTATAGCCCTACATAAACAGGTAAGGACGTTATTGTAGAGGAAGAAGCGAGTTCAGGAATGACCATGCCCGCCCCCTACAGTTACGACCTT
>CADCWO010000132.1 GCA_902806435.1 uncultured Synechococcales cyanobacterium
CTGAGTATATCCGTTTCTTATCCTAAATAATAGACTTATCTGCCTGAGATGAGCGTACAAGTTAGTTGTTCAAATTGTTGGTGCACAAAGCTGGCCTGTTGATTTTGAGCTAGTAGTTGTACCTGGAACCAAAAATTATTTTCTTAAATCAACAGGAGACAAGTGTGAAAGCGGTACTACTTGCTGGAGGATTGGGAACACGACTAAGCGAAGAAACCTCTATTAAGCCCAAGCCAATGGTTGAAGTAGGAGGCCGACCCATCCTGTGGCACATCATGAAGACTTACGCCGCCCATGGCATCAACGACTTCATCATTTGCTGTGGCTACAAAGGCTACGTGATCAAAGAATACTTCGCCAACTACTTTTTGCACATGAGCGATGTCACTTTTGACATGCGCTTCAACCAGATGAACGTTCACACCGGCTATGCCGAACCCTGGCGTGTCACATTGGTAGAGACGGGTGAAGCCACAATGACTGGAGGCCGTCTGAAGCGTGTGCGCGAACATTTAGGTAGTGAAACCTTTTGTTTTACCTACGGCGATGGGGTAAGCAACGTCAACATCCAGGAACTCATAGCGTTTCACAAGCAGCAGAATACCTTAGCAACCTTAACCGCTACCCGTCCAGCTGGGCGGTTTGGTGCTCTTTCCCTAGATCAAGAGCAAGATAAGATTACCAGCTTCCGAGAAAAAGAAGATGGGGATGGAGCCTGGATCAACGGTGGCTACTTTGTCTTAGAGCCCAAAGTGATTGACTACATTCAAGATGACTCAACAATTTGGGAAAAAGACCCTTTAGAAAAACTGGCGCATCAAGAGCAGCTAAGCGCCTATAAACATGCGGGATTCTGGCAGCCAATGGATACACTGCGCGATAAAACCTACCTTGAGGAGCTATGGAAACAAGGCAAAGCCCCTTGGAAGGTGTGGTAACTCCTTTTACGAGGACAGATAAAGTTGGTACACTTCAGTGACAAAGAGCAAAAATACTCATGTATGACTTTGTAATCATTGGTGGTGGAATTGTCGGCCTATCCACGGCCCTAGCCTTAGGCCAGCGCTATCCGGACTGTCGCCTGGCTGTACTTGAAAAAGAAAGTACCTGGGCCTACCACCAGACCGGCAACAACAGCGGCGTCATCCACTCCGGCATTTACTACAAGCCGGGCAGCTTCAAAGCCCAATTTGCCCGTGCCGGTAGCCACTCGATGGTCGAGTTTTGCCGCGAGCACGGGATTGCCCATGAAGTCTGTGGCAAAGTGATTGTCGCCACTGAACCCCAGGAACTACCGCTACTAGAAAACCTCTACCACCGGGGTTTAGAAAATGGCCTCAACGTGACCAGAATCAGTGCCGAGCAAGTCAAAGAAGCCGAACCTCATGTGCGCTGCTTAGCAGGGATTCGGGTGCCCAGCACAGGGATTGCCGATTACAAACAGGTCTGTCAGAAGTACACCCAGCTAGTCAGCTCTCAAGGAGGAGAACTTCACCTCAACACCAAAGTTGAGACTATTGTCCAGGCTGCTGAGGGACACACCCTGGAAACCAACAATGGCAACTTCCACACCCGGTTCGTGATCAACTGTGCCGGGCTGCACAGCGACCGCATAGCCAAACTTGCCCACCTCAATCCTGAAGCGAAGATCGTGCCCTTCCGAGGAGAGTACTACGAACTGACCCCCGAAAAGCGCTACCTGGTTAAGACGCTAATTTACCCCGTCCCCAATCCTGAGTTTCCCTTTCTAGGAGTGCACTTCACACGCATGATTGATGGCAGCGTTCATGCTGGCCCTAACGCTGTTCTGAGCTTGAAGCGCGAAGGCTATAAAAAGACAGACTTTGACCTGAGAGATTTTGCTGAGGTGATGACTTATCCCGGCTTCTGGAAGCTAGCGGCTAAGCACGCTGATGAAGGCATCCAAGAAATCATCCGCTCCTTTAGCAAAGCTGCCTTCGTCCGCAGCCTGCAAAAGCTGATCCCAGAAGTCCAATCAGAGGATCTAGTACCGACCCATGCGGGGGTGCGGGCCCAGGCGCTAAAGCCTGATGGAAAGTTAGTGGATGACTTTTTGATTGTCAAAGGGCCGAACTCCATCCACGTTTGTAATGCTCCCTCTCCAGCCGCTACTGCTTCGATTGAGATCGGCAAAGCGATTGTCGAGCAGGTGCCGCAGCTCCAACAGCCATTAACCTCTAGGCTTTAACCCTTATGAAAATACTTGTCACAGGCACAGAAGGATATCTCGGTTCATTGCTCGCTCCCCTGCTACTGCAACGCGGACATGAGGTGATTGGCGTTGATACCGGCTTCTACAAAGTGGGCTGGTTGTACAACGGCACCGAGCTGACGGCCAAGACCCTCAACAAAGATATCCGCAAGATCACGGCTGAAGACCTGCAAGGGGTGGAGGCAGTTGTGCACATGGCAGAACTGTCCAATGACCCAACTGGGCAGTTGTCTCCCACGATCACCTTCGACATTAATCACAAAGGCTCTGTACGCTTGGCGAATTTAGCAAAAGCGGCTGGGGCGCGACGCTTTGTCTACATGTCCTCCTGTAGTGTTTATGGAGTTGCGACCGGGGAGGATGTCACTGAGGCGTCAGCCACTAATCCCCAGACCGACTATGCTATCTGCAAGACTTTGGTGGAGCGCGATCTTCAGCCGATGGCTGATGACGATTTCTCCCCCACCTTTATGCGCAATGCCACCGCCTTTGGTGCCTCACCCCGAATGCGCTTTGACATTGTGCTCAATAACCTGGCAGGGCTGGCGTGGACAACTAAAGAAATCAAAATGACCAGTGATGGCACTCCCTGGCGACCTCTAGTTCATGCTTTAGATATTGCTAAGGCGATTATCTGCACCCTGGAAGCACCCAGAGATGTAGTCCACAATCAAATCTTCAATGTGGGGGATACAGCTCAAAACTACCAGGTCAAAGAGATTGCCCAAACCGTGGCGCAAGTGTTCAAAGGCTGCCAGCTGAGCTTTGGCGATAGTGGGGCAGACAACCGCAGCTACCGGGTGTCCTTTGCCAAGATCAACACGACCTTGCCAGGATTCAAGTGTGACTGGAATGCCCAGCGCGGTGCTCAGCAGTTGTACGACTTGTTCCAGCAAATTGACCTGTCTGACGATACGTTCCAGTTTAGAGGCTTTACTCGCCTAAAGCAGTTGGAGTACCTGATTGGTACCCAACAAATTGATAAAGATTTCTTCTGGAGATAGTTAATGATCTTTACTGAAACTAAACTCAAAGATGCCTTCTTCATTGACCTCGACTTGCGCTCAGATGATCGTGGGGCATTCGCCCGGACGTTCTGCGCTAAAGAATTTGCAGAGCATGGCCTCAAGCCGAGTGTTGCCCAGTGCAACCTTTCGTTCAACCACAAAGCTGGAACACTGCGGGGAATGCACTATCAAATTCCTCCAGCATCCGAAACTAAGCTTGTTCGCTGCACCAAAGGCGCGATCTATGACGTAATTATCGACATGCGTCCTGACTCGCCCACCTACAGGCAGCACATCGGTGTCGAACTCACAGCCGACAACCGCCGCGCCCTTTATGTGCCAGAACTGTTTGCTCATGGCTATCAAGCCCTGAGCGATGGAGCCGAAGTTGTCTATCAGGTCGGTGAATTTTACACCCCCGGCTACGAGCGCGGCATCCGCTACGATGACCCTGCCTTTAATATCCAGTGGCCGCTGCCCGTAACGGTGATTTCCGAAAAGGACGCTGCCTGGAAGCCGTTTGAATCAGTGGCGGTCGGCGTGTAGCCAAAGGCACGGGTACGGCACGACAGCCCATCTCCTCGTTAAGGTGACTTGCATGAAGTTAAGCGTCATTCTGCCCTACTTCAACAGTGCTAAAACAATCGCCCTTCAGCTTGAAGCGCTTGCTCATCAGTGCTGGTCTGAACCTTGGGAACTCGTCGTAGTCAACAATGGTTCAACCGATGACTCCATGCAGATTGTAGAAAGCTACCGCAATCTCCTGCCCAACCTGCGGATTGTGGATGCCTACGTTCCACCCGCACCCAGGCTGGGCGTTTCTCACTCCTATAACGTCGGCGTACAGGCGGCCAAAGGTGATGCGGTTGCTTTCTGTGAAGCAGACGACGAGGTTGCACCAGACTGGCTCGTCACGGTAGGAACAGCACTTGATCGATATGACTTCGTATCGGGTGCACTGGAATACCAGCGGCTCAATGAACCCTGGATTGTAGAAGCACATGGCAGCGGGGCGCAGTCACAGGAATTGGTGGCGGTGGGGCACAAGCCTTATTTGCCGTTTGCCTACGGCTGCAATCTTGGCATGAAGCGGGCTGTGTATGAAACGGTGGGCGAGTTTGATGAATCGTTTCCTTGCGCCTGGGATATGGACTATTCCTTTCGAGCGCAGCTGGCCGGCTTTCAGCTGCATTTCGTACCAAACCTCGTCGTTCACTACCGTGTCCGCCATAAGTGGCGTGATATCTATCGGCAAAGCCGGAACTGGGGCGAGGACAATCCACTAGTGCGCAAGCGATACGGTGCTGGCATGGGCAAACTCGAACTGCCAAACAGGACGATAGCGCTCTTAGGACATTTGCTGAAAGTGTGGCAGGTTTCTAATCGAACTGCCTTTGCTAGCTGGCTATTCAGCTTCGGGTGGCAGGTCGGTGAAATTCAAGGACTGCTCAAGCATTTCGTCTGGGGTTTGTTTAGCGATCATCGAAACTCCGGCTTAGCCCGCCGTGACGGTCTGAAGTTCCAAGCGCGTTAAGCGCATGTGCTGAATCTAAAGAATATTTGTGGGAGTTAATTATGATTATTGTTGATACAGCCTTGAAAGCACGCGCCGAAGCAGATAATCCCGTGCGAGTTGGGATGATTGGCGCCGGCTTTATGGGCCGCGGGATTGCCAACCAAATCGTCAATTCAGTTCCGGGTATGGAGCTAGTAGCAATCTTCAACCGCAGCGTTGACGGGGCAAAACGTGCCTATACGGAAGCTGGGATTGAAGACCTGCGCCAAGTCAAGACCGTCGCGGATTTGGAAGACTCGATTGCACAGGGCAAATATGCCGTCACTGACGATGCGATGCTCATTTGTCAGGCTGAAGGCATTGATGCGATCATCGAAGTGACGGGCACTGTCGAGTTTGGGGCTGAGGTCGTCCTAGAGGCAATTGCCCACCGCAAGCATGTCATCTTGATGAACGCCGAGCTAGATGGCACGATTGGACCAATTCTTAAAGTACATGCAGACCGAGCTGGGGTGATTCTCACCGCCTCAGATGGCGACCAGCCAGGGGTACAGATGAACCTCTACCGCTTTGTCAACAGCATTGGGCTCACCCCACTACTGTGCGGCAACATCAAGGGTCTGCAGGACCCCTACCGCAACCCAACCACCCAAGAAGCTTTTGCCAAACGCTGGGGCCAAAAAGCTCACATGGTTACCAGCTTTGCTGATGGCTCTAAAATCTCCTTTGAACAAGCGATTGTTGCCAATGCAACTGGGATGAGTATTGCCCAGCGTGGCATGCTTGGCTACAACCACAAGGGTCATGTCGATGAGATGACGGGCAAGTACGACGTGGAGCAGTTGCAGGCACTAGGTGGCATTGTCGACTATGTAGTCGGAGCTCAACCTGGTCCCGGTATCTTTGTCTTTGCGACCCATGACGACCCGAAGCAACAGCACTACCTCAACCTCTACAAGTTAGGGGAAGGTCCCTTGTACAGCTTCTACACCCCCTACCACCTGTGCCACTTTGAGGTGCCCTTGTCAGTGGCACGCGCTGTACTGTTTCAGGATGCGGTGATGGCTCCGCTGGCCGGGCCACGAGTGGATGTGGTGACAACCGCCAAGATTGACCTGAAAGCTGGGGAAACGCTGGATGGGATTGGCTACTACATGAGCTATGGCCAGTGCGAGAAGGCTGATGTTACTCAGGCTCAGGACTTGCTGCCGATGGGTCTAGCAGAAGGTTGCCGCTTGAAGCGGGATGTGGCTAAGGACCAGGTGCTTACCTATGAGGATGTTGAGCTGCCGGAGGGTCGCCTGGCGGATAAGCTGCGTGCTGAGCAGAACACCTACTTTGCTTCAGTCAAACAACCGGTGGCAATCAGCTAAGTTCCTCCTCTAGCTGCCTAGAGCTACTTCTTCTCATCTTAATCTTTTGCTTAATGCTGTTGCAGCCTGAAGTTTTCTGGGTACTCTATGTTTACGAACTCACTAAGGGCTAGTAGATAAAAAATGCTACGACCCACTCAACTAAATTTTGAAGTGAGTATGCGAATCTCAGAGAGGCACCAACTTAAATCGAAGTGTTTGTTACTTCTAATTTAAGGGAGTCTAATTCGAGTCGTGCCCGCAGTTCCAATTCTTAATGCTGCCAATACTCAGCGCTAAGTCTGTGCATAGCAAAAAGGTTACGATGAACATTTTGTCTACCCAGATCTCTGATGTTTTAATTATTGAACCTCAGGTTTTTGAAGATGAGCGTGGCTTTTTCTATGAGAGCTGTAGTGAAAGAACTTTCATCGAAAAGACGGGTGTAGCAGCTCATTTCGTTCAAGATAACCATTCCTATTCCTACCAGCATGTTCTGCGCGGCCTTCACTATCAGATTCAAAAGGCCCAAGGAAAGCTTGTGCGGACGATCGCAGGCACTGTGTTTGATGTGGCAGTAGACCTGAGAAAACGCTCCCCCACTTTTGGTCAGTGGACTAGCTGCTTACTTAGCGCCGATAATAAGCGGCAGCTTTGGGTTCCTGAGGGGTTTGCTCACGGCTTTTTAGTCCTTTCACAATCTGCCGAGGTTGTATATAAAACAACTGACTACTACGCCCCTCAGTATGAGCGGTGCATCCTTTGGAACGATCCTGACCTAGCAATTGACTGGCCGCTGACCGCAGATCCAGTGATATCTGCAAAAGATCGAGCCGGCCAGCCCTTCAAGATAGCCGAGCTCTTCTGATGAGACAGATTTTACTGACAGGCATTACTGGCCAGCTGGGACAGGAACTACAGCGAACCCTTTTACCCCTGGGGAATGTCACGGCCACAGAGCGCGGGGGAATAGACCTAGCACAGCCAATGAGAATTCGACAGGCCATCCGAGAGATTAAGCCTGACTTGATCGTCAATTCTGCCGCCTACACCGCTGTCGACAAAGCTGAGACTGAAACTGAACTTGCCCAATCTATCAATGCAGTCGCTCCACTCATCATGGCTGAGGAAGCCCAGCGGCTCAGAGCAAGCCTAGTTCATATTTCTACGGATTATATCTTCGATGGTCTGAAAAATACTCCCTATACGGAAGAAGATACTCCATACCCGCTCAGTGTTTATGGCGAATCCAAACTAGCGGGCGAGGAGGGAATTCGACAAGTCTGCGATCGCCACACTATTCTCAGGACTGCTTGGGTTTATGGCGCTTTTGGTAAAAGCAATTTTGTCAAAACCATGCTGAGGTTGGGTGCTGAGCGCGATGAGATCCGGGTGGTTGCTGATCAGGTTGGTACCCCTACGTGGGCTAGAGACATCGCTAAAGCGATCGCCCAATTGTCCCAACTAAATCTAGAGAAGACACAAGAGCCTCCTCCTGGAAAGACTTATCATTTCACCAATAGTGGCATTGCAAGTTGGTATGACTTCGCGATTGCCATCTTTGAGGAAGCTAGAAAGCTTGGATATAAGCTGAAAGTGCAACGCGTTGTACCCATCACTACATCTGAATATCCCACGCTGGCTCAGCGTCCGGCCTACTCAGTACTTTCTCATCAAAAAATTTCAGCTGTCTTAGGAAGCTATCCCCCTCATTGGCGACAGGGAATTCAGCAAACCCTTTTAGAACTTTACAATTTTAGCGATGAAAGCAATTATTCTTAGCGGCGGTAAGGGAACTCGTCTGCGCCCCCTAACTTATACCGGGGCGAAACAGCTTGTCCCTGTCGCCAACAAGCCGATCCTTTGGTATGGCATCGAAGCAATTGTCGCTGCAGGCATTACTGACATTAACATTATCATCAGTCCCGAAACGGGAGAAGAAGTGAAGGCTAAGACGGGGAATGGCGACCACTTTGGTGCCAGGATTACTTATACTCTTCAGGAACATCCTGGAGGCCTAGCTCACGCCGTTAAAATGGCTCAACCCTTCCTTGGGGATTCTCCTTTTGTGATGTATCTAGGCGACAACCTCATTCAAAGCGAGCTGCGCCTATTCCTTGATCACTTTAAAGCGCAAAAACTAGATGCTTTAACAATCCTTAAATCCGTTGCCAACCCTAGTGCTTTTGGTGTCGCTAAAGTTGATGCTGAGGGACGAGTATTGCATCTAGTGGAAAAACCCAAAATTCCTCCCTCAAACCTTGCCCTGGTCGGTATTTACTTCTTCGACCGTGCTATTCACCATGCGATCGCTAGCATTCAACCTTCTGCCAGGGGAGAACTCGAAATTACTGATGCCATTCAATTCTTGATTGACTCTTCCAAACAAGTAGAAGCTCGTCAGCTGGAAGGGTGGTGGCTAGACACAGGGAAAAAGGATGACCTCCTTGAAGCCAACCGAATTATTCTCGATACCTGTCTAAGCGCTGCTGTTGAGGGCCAAATTGATGAAAGCAGCCAAGTAATTGGGCGGGTGCAGATTGGCCGAGGGACTCAGCTCATCAACTGCACGATTCGCGGCCCAGTAATAATTGGCAGTGACTGCTATCTAGAAAACTGCTTCATTGGTCCTTATAGCAGTATTGCTGACCAAGCCACTTTGATTGATGTTGACCTTGAGCATAGCGTGATTTTGCAAGGGGCAAAATTAGAGAACATTCATCAGCGGGTTGTGGATAGTGTGATTGGGCAACGTGCTCATCTTAAATTTGCACCCCAAAGGCCCAAGGCTTTACGTTTTTTGATTGGAGATGACTGTCAAATCGAGCTAGCGTGATTGCCCAAAACAATGAAATTTTCTAAACAAGAACAGCCCTTATCAAGCGAACCCCACCGAATCCTGGTTACGGGCGGGGCTGGGTTCATTGGATCTAATTTTGTCCATCACTGGTGTAAGCAGTACCCAGATGATCGCGTGGTCGTGCTTGACGCCCTCACCTATGCAGGAAACCGCAACAATCTGGCTGAGTTGGAAGGTCTCCAAAACTTTCGGTTTGTCCAAGGAGATATCTGCGATCGCGTCTTAGTTGACACGCTCCTCCAAGAAGAAGCGATTGACACAGTGGCTCACTTTGCGGCAGAGTCTCACGTTGACCGCTCGATTTTAGGGCCGGATGCGTTTATTCGCACCAACGTCGTCGGTACCTTTACGCTTTTGGAAAGCTTTCGGCATCATTGGGAGCGTCGAAATCGGCCCGAAAACGCTCGCTTCCTCCACGTTTCCACCGATGAAGTCTATGGTAGCCTCGACCCAGACGATCACCCGTTCACCGAAACCACTCCTTACGCCCCGAACAGTCCCTATTCAGCATCCAAGGCTGGCAGCGATCATCTAGCCCGTGCCTACTATCATACCTATGGCTTGCCCACCATAATTACCAATTGCTCTAATAACTACGGGCCCTACCATTTTCCGGAAAAATTGATTCCTCTTACATGTATTAATGTCCTGCTAGGCAAGGCATTACCGATTTATGGGGATGGACAAAATATTCGGGATTGGCTGTATGTAGGAGATCATTGCCGTGCTCTAGATGCCGTCATCCACCGAGGTGTGCCCAGTGAAACTTACAACATTGGGGGTAATAACGAAGTCAAAAATATTGACCTTGTTCATATGCTGTGCGAACTAATGAATGAGTTAGCCCCTCACCTGCCAGTACACCCCTCTCAAAAGCTGATTACCTTTGTCAAGGATCGGCCAGGCCACGACCGTCGCTATGCTATTGACGCAACTAAGGCCAAAACCGAACTGGGCTGGACTCCCGCAGAGACCCTGGAAAGAGGGCTTCGTCAAACAATTGAGTGGTATCTAGCTCACCGTGATTGGTGGCAGCCCTTGCTATCGGAGGAGTACCAAGCCTACTATCGCCAAGTCTACGCGTAGACTTTAGCTATTTTCCTGGAAGACTCACACCGTCACTCCAAAGCAGTTTGCTCAGTATGGAAGCCGTAACAGTCAGAGCAAAGTAGAGATTATCAGTTTAGAGTGTTCTGGTTCTCAATCTATTGCTTCAGCCGACACTGCCAAATGTATTCAACAGCAATCTCTTTAAACTTAGTCTTGTAAAATATGAATTTATTTGTGCTATCACAACTTGGAAATGTTAGAGGCCATGTTGGTTGGTTAGCTAGCTATGATTTTGAGCAAGTCTTAGTTGACACATGCGGCGCAACACTTATCTATCCAGAACGCAATAATAAAATTCGATTCCTTAAGCGTTTTAGGCATCGAATATTTAAGTCGTGGTTTAAGGTCGAAGACTTACCTTCACTCCCACAGGGACCTAATGTTCTTTTAGTAACAGGGATAAGCCCCGATGCCCTACTGATGATGCCAGCTCTTGGTTCTCTCACAAAAAAATTCGATCTTCGAATAGCATATTTATTTGATGTATATAAGCCCTGCGACCTTGATAAAAAGGTAATTTTGGATTTTGATTACCTATTCTTTCCCATTGCTGAGATTGCTTATAAAGTCAATAAGATTTTTTCTGTAAACACAGGCTTTTTACCTCACGCCTTCAATTCACTGGAATTTGCCTCAGGTCAACAACATCGATGTATTGATGTTATCAGCTATGGAAGATCCAATCTCGATTTACACAAGCAGTTGCAAGCAAATTTCAATCAGCCAGGAACCGAAGGTATTTATTACCATACTTCATTCTCTGGAGCACAAGTAAATAGTTACAAAGAGCACAGAATGCTGCTAGCAAAATTGCTAGAGAAATCAAAAATAAGTTTATGCTTTGAACCAAGTCAAGATAAACGATTTGAAGGATATTCTCCACTTTTGACTCGCTGGCTTGAGGGCTTTGCAGCTGGTTGTGCAATTGTTGGAAAAAAACCTTTTGGGCAGGGGGTAGACAATTTAATCAATTGGCCCAGCAGCACAATTGATATACCAGATAATCCATCTGACTGGATTCCATTTTTTGAAGGATTGTTAGGTGATAGTGAGAGACTTACAGCTATTTCACAAAGAAATTACTCTGAATGTTTGTTAAGGCATGATTGGCGCTATCGGTTAAAGGATATGTTTCA
This sequence comes from uncultured Synechococcales cyanobacterium, assembly GCA_902806435.1. Taxonomy (GTDB): domain Bacteria; phylum Cyanobacteriota; class Cyanobacteriia; order Thermosynechococcales; family Thermosynechococcaceae; genus CADCWO01. Next base: position 11,215 of record CADCWO010000132.1, read on the forward strand.
AACTTTGAACTTGCCGATTCCGGAAAGGCTTGACAATGAACTTTTACAGTTGAGGCAGAAAGCTGAATTTAACTTAGCTAAAGTGTAAGTTATGAAAGATATAGAATCTGTATTTTTTGCGGTACTAAAGTATATACACGGCCCTCTTTACTTTGGATTGCTATTAAAAAATAGTTTTACAGTTGTCAGTTTTTTTGTTCTATAAACTAGTCCTTAAAAAGTATTTAAAACTAGTATTTATGACATCTCAACATTCTTGAATTAATTCTCCATCTTTAGTTGTTTGTAGTTATTTCTGTAAAAAGCAGAATATCCTCAATCTGCTTAATGTGAGAAGACAGCTTAACCGGTTCTTAGATCTCGGATGTAGTAAATATTTATGTGTTTAAAGCAAGTTGGATTAGTTGTTATTGGGCGCAATGAAGGCGAACGCCTACGCCTATGTCTGCTCTCAATAGTTGGAAAGGCGGCACATATTGTCTATGTTGATTCTGGATCGACAGATGGCAGTATTGAGCTAGCGCGATCGCTGGAGGTGGATGTCGTTGAGCTCGATCTATCTACACCTTTCACAGCTGCTCGTGCCAGGAATGCAGGGTTTGCCCGTCTGCTGGAAGTAGATGGGCAGATTGAATTTATTCAATTTGTTGACGGAGACTGCGAGGTAGTTGAGGGGTGGCTCGATAATGCGCAAAGTGAACTCGAAGCTCAACCGAACCTTGCCGTGGTGTGTGGTCGTCGGCGCGAGCGATTTCCTGAGCAGTCCATCTACAACCGCTTGTGCGACATAGAGTGGAATACGCCAGTCGGAGAGTCCAAGGCATGTGGAGGTGATTCAATGATGCGCGTCGAAGCTTTCCAACAAGCCGAGGGGTTTAATCCCACTCTAATTGCCGGTGAGGAACCGGAACTGTGTCTGCGGTTGCGCCAAAAAGGCTGGAAGATCCTACGCCTAGATTCCGAGATGACTTGGCATGATGCGCAGATGATACATTTTAGCCAGTGGTGGAAGCGTTCTCTGCGGGCTGGCCATGCCTATGCGGAGGGAGCCTGGTTACATGGACGCGAGCCAGAGCATCACTGGGTTCGTGAGAGCCAAAGTATTTGGTTCTACGGGTTGCTAATACCACTGCTAGCACTGGGGATGGCTTGGCCAACAAAAGGGTTAAGTCTATTGTTGTTGGGAAGCTATCCAGTGGTGGTTTACCGCATTTACCGTCGTGTACAGCAGGGGCTCCAGTCAGAAGACGCCATGCTTTATGCTCTGTCTTGTACATTAGGAAAATTTCCCCAACTCCAAGGTCAGTTTCAGTTTCACCTAGGAAGGGTACTCGGGCAACAGCAGATCTTAGTTGAGTACAAGACAGCAGCTACCCTTTAAAGATTATCTTTCAAACACAATAAAGCAGTCCGCTGGGCAATCACGTTTGCTTTTTAGCATCTGCTGGGTTCTCGTTGGATAGTAAATGGAATAGATAGCTGCTTAAAGCATATTACACTGTGCCTGGTGCCGGAGTAAGTGATCACAGAGAACCAAGGCAACCATTGCCTCTACCATTGGCACAGCTCGCGGTAAAACGCAGGGATCATGTCGCCCTTTTGCAGCCAGAGTTGTTGCTTCCCCATTGGAGGTAACGGTACGTTGTTCTTTACCAATTGTCGCAGTTGGCTTAAAAGCTACTCTCAGCACAATGTTTTCCCCATTAGAAATGCCTCCTTGAATGCCCCCAGAACGGTTTGTGACCGTGCGGATCTCGCCATTGTGAGTGTAAAACTCGTCGTTGTGCTCCTGACCGGTCAGGAGGGTACCGGCAAACCCAGAACCGATTTCAAATCCTTTGCTAGCGGGAAGGGACATCGCTCCCTTTGCCAAGTCGGCTTCTAGCTTGTCGAAGACAGGCTCGCCTAAGCCTTTGGGTACGTTACGAGCAACACACTCTACCACCCCTCCAACTGAATTGGCCGTGCGCCGGATCTGGTCAATCAAGTCAATCATTTTTTCAGCGTAAACTGGATCGGGGCAGCGAACTATATTGCTCTCAACCTGTTCAAGAGTTACTTGATCTGGATCAATCGGAGCCTCTAGATCTTTGATTTGCTTCACATAGCCAACAATTTCTACCCCAGCTACCTGCAGGAGAATTTTTTTGGCAATCGCCCCGGCGGCTACCCGCCCAATTGTTTCCCGTGCCGAAGAGCGGCCACCACCTTGCCAATTGCGAATTCCGTACTTAGCATCGTAAGTGGCATCAGCGTGGGAAGGACGATATGCCTTAGCCATCTCACTGTAGTCTTGAGGCCGGGTGTCTTTATTACGCACCAGGATACAAATCGGAGTTCCTAAGGTTTTACCTTCAAACACCCCAGCCAAAATTTCACAGGTATCTGCTTCTTGACGAGGGGTAGTGATTCTGCTTTGGCCTGGACGGCGACGCTCCAGTTCTACTTGGATTTCTTGAGCTGAAATTTCCAATAAAGGCGGGCAACCATCGATCACCACACCTACCCCACCGCCATGGGATTCTCCAAAGGTTGTGATTCGAAATAGATGCCCAAAGGTACTGGCCATTTCATCTAGTAAGAACTGTTGCGTACTCTAACGCAAACCGACCTTCAAAGCACTAAATAACGCTGAATGTTCGCTTCATAATCCTTGGCAAATTCAAAAAAAGGTTTTAGTGTGAAGTAATATAGCTGCAAGTTGCCTAGAAATTTGAATTAAAACTTGTGCAGGAGTAAGCCAAGGCAGTATTAAAGGAGCGCCCTATTTTATGGAGACCTTTGAGAAGGTACTAGACAAGCTAGGCGAATGGTTTCGTCGCCTGATTGAAACTTTATTAGGTCCTGAAGTTCAGCCTGAACCTGAACCTATTCCTGTGCCAGTCCGCGATCGCCGTCAGTAGCTTCACTTTAAGTTTTGAACACACTAAGCATCCTTGTCCTGCATGGTCCTAACCTTAACTTGCTAGGTCAGAGGGAACCGGGTGTCTACGGCTCCACTAGCTTGGCTGAAATTGACCAGCAACTTGAGCAAGCAAGTCGTAGGTTAAATGCTAAAGTTTCACCCCTCCAATCCAACCATGAAGGGGTTTTGATTGATGCAATCCAGGCAGCACCAGAACAACACCAGGGCATTTTAATTAATGCTGCAGCTTATACCCACACAAGTGTTGCTTTACGAGACGCGATTGCTGCTGTGCCAATACCAACTGTAGAGGTTCATCTCAGTAATATTTACCGTCGCGAAGAGTTTCGCCACCACTCTCTAATTGCTCCGGTCGTGGTAGGACAAATCAGTGGCTTTGGTCCTCACAGCTATTACCTTGGTCTCCAAGCGCTGATTTACCACTTGAACCATGCCTAGTTCTAATCTTGTGGTAGCTACAATATTGACTCTGATAAGACTTAGTGGGGCAGAGTTTCATTCCAGGTTACACCTAAGGTGGTGCAGTTTGAAATCAGGCCTACTTCGCTAGAGAGAAACTAGCACCGCAATGATTTTTGATAGTATGGAATGCTCTACCCCTTCTTTGGCCCTATAAGACCTCATCAGGAAAAATCATGGCAAAACGGATTCAATTGGTACTTAACCAGGATGTAAGCAAGCTGGGAAGATTAGGAGACCTGGTTGAAGTGGCTCCTGGTTATGCCCGTAATTACTTGATTCCACAGGGCATTGGTGTGCGGGCTACACCTGGTCTTCTCAAGCAGGCAGAACGACGTAGAGCATTGGCCCACCAGCGGTTCCTAGAACAGAAAGAAGCTGCTGAAACACAAAAAGCAGCGCTGCAATCAGTCAGCAGCTTTACAATTCCCAAGCAAGTGGGTCAAGAAGATGCAATTTTTGGCAGTGTCACCGACCGGGAAGTTGCAGCTGCAATCTTGGAAACCACAGGCCAAGATGTAGATCGTCACAACATTACGGTGCCAGAGGTGCGCAAAACTGGTTCCTATACCGTCGAACTTAAGTTACATCCAGAGGTGACAGCACAGCTTTCGATCCAAGTCGTGGCGCAATAGCCAGCCCGTGATGCCATTTCTACTCTAGACTTCTCTATTAACTCACTAGCGACAAGATGTGAGTTCAAAGCTGCTCGGTTTGACAGCTGGTGAATATTTGTAGGAAGTGGTGCGAGGCAAGCTGGGCAAGCTAGAGTTAGTCATTCTCTTTGGTGGCCGCTTCTATGGTTCAAGAACTTAACTTTCACGCCTCCAGTGAGTACCTACCACCCCAGAATGTTGATGCAGAAGAATCAATTTTGGGTGGAATTTTACTTGACCCTGATGCGGTCGGCAGAGTAGCTGACCTGCTACGACCGGAAACGTTTTACCTGAGTGCTCATCAGGAAATCTACCGGGCGGCGCTAGCTCTGCATGCCCAGGGCAGTCCTACAGATTTAATGTGTATCACGGCTTGGCTCCAAGACCATGGATTGCTGCTCAAGGTTGGCGGTCAAAATAAGTTAGCCCAGTTGGTTGACCGCACGGTGAGCGCGGTCAACGTTGATCGCTATGCTGAATTAATTAAAAACAAATATTTACGTCGCCAACTGATCAAAGCAGCCAATGAAGTGTCCCAACTGGCTTATGAAGCCTCGCTCGATTTGGAAACTGTCCTTGATCAATCAGAGCAGAAAATCTTTAGTGTCACCCAAGACCGGGTACAGCAAGGTTTAGTACCGACTGAAGATATTCTCACCCATACTTTTGCTGAATTAGAGCAGCGATCGCTGGGTACTGTTTTACCAGGACTTTCCTGTGGCTTCTATGACCTGGATGCAATGACCCAAGGCTTTCAGCGCTCTGACTTGATCATTGTTGCCGGAAGGCCGTCGATGGGCAAAACGGCACTTTCTCTCCAAATTGCCCGGGATATTGCTGGTATTCACAAGCTACCTGTTGCAGTTTTTAGCTTGGAAATGTCAAAAGAGCAACTGGTGCAGCGATTGCTGGCCAACGAGGCGAAGATTGAAAGCAACCGTTTGCGTTCTGGACGAATTAGCCAAAACGAGTGGGAGCCCTTGGGTCACGCGATTAATACACTTTCCCAGTTACCGCTTTCCATTGATGACACTCCGAACCCGACGATGGCAGAGATTCGCTCCAAGGCGCGGCATCTTCAGGCGGCCCGATCTGACGGGTTAGGTATGATTTTACTGGACTACCTGCAACTGATGGGGGGTGACGGCAGTGACGATCGCGTGCAGGAGTTATCCAAAATCACGCGAGGCCTGAAAGGATTAGCGCGGGAACTCAACGTTCCAATCATTGCCCTGTCACAACTTAGCCGGGGGGTAGAATCACGAACTAATAAGCGACCCATGATGTCTGACCTACGGGAGTCTGGGGCAATTGAGCAGGACAGCGACCTGGTGATGTTGCTCTACCGTGATGAATACTACAATCCAGATACCCCAGATCGCGGCGTCTGTGAGGTGATTCTAGCCAAGCACCGAAATGGTCCTGTGGGCACCGTTAAACTGCTATTTGAACCCCAGTACACTAAGTTTAGAAATCTTGCATCCCATGAGCGGCGCTAAGGCAAGCAAACAAGCAATGATGGAGGAATACCAACAGCGGCGGCAGCAGTTCCTGGAAAAGATTGGTAGGGGGACAGCGATATTTCGCAGTGCTCCCCCAGCAGTGATGCACAAAGACGTAGAGTACAACTTCCGGCAGGAAAGCGATTTCTTTTACTTGACGGGCTTTAACGAGCCCAATGCTGTAGCCGTTTTAGCTCCCCAACATCAAGAACATCAGTTTATCTTGTTCGTGCAGCCCAAAGATCCAGAGAAAGAAACTTGGAACGGTTACCGAGCTGGAGTTGAGCAAGCAAAGGAATACTACGGAGCAGATGAAGCTTATTCGATCTCGGAACTTGACGAAAAGCTGTCGCAATATCTAGAACCCGCAGATCGAATTTATTATCACTTTGGTGACGATCGCAGCTTCAATAATATAATTCTGGGCCACTGGCAGCAGTTAATGGCGAGTTATGCCAAGCGGGGTACGGGACCGATTGCTCTTGAAGACCCTGGCCCTACACTCCATCCCATGCGGTTGGTCAAAAGCGAACTGGAACTGGTGCAGGTGCGCCAGGCAGTAGAGATTTCCACAGCAGCTCACAATGCAGCGCGACAACTCGCTCAGCCCGGGCGCTACGAGTATGAAATTCAAGCAGAACTAGAGTACCTATTTCGCCGTCATGGCGCGTTGGGACCTGCATACCCGTCGATTGTTGCCTCTGGAGCCAATGCCTGCGTGCTGCACTACACAGAGAACAACCGCCAAATGCAGGCTCATGAACTACTGCTGATCGATGCCGGTTGTGCCTACGGCTACTACAACGCTGATATTACGCGTACTTTTCCGGTCGGAGGGCAGTTTACAGTAGAGCAGAGGATACTCTACGAACTTGTATTAGAAGCGCAAAAGCAAGCAATCGACCAAGTTCAGCCCGGGAACCCCTACAATCAAAGCCATGAGACGGCTGTGCGGGTACTAACTGAGGGCCTAGCGGGTTTAGGATTACTCCAGGGGGAACTGGATACCCTGATTGAACAAGAGAAGTACAAACCCTTCTACATGCACCGCACCGGGCACTGGCTAGGGTTGGATGTCCATGATGTTGGTGTTTACAAGTACGGTGACATGTGGCAGCAGCTTCAGCCTGGACACTTGCTCACCGTGGAGCCCGGTCTTTATATTGCTCCTGATATTAAACCGGCGGAGGGCCAACCGGAAGTGCCAGAGCGCTGGCGCGGGATTGGAATTCGAATTGAGGATGACGTTTTAGTTACAGCCACAGGCCATGAAGTACTGACTGAGGCGGTTCCAAAGTCAGTCGAGGCCCTAGAGACCCTTTAGAGTTGTTATCTCGCCCCTATTCAATATTGCTGTCTCAGTTGACCGTTGATCTGATGGTTGCAGCTCCTTGGGTACTAGAAGCTTCTCCTGTCGGTTCTCCAAACTAGAAATCGTTCTAGCACGCTCTAAAGTTATTTCACCGGAGGTTGTTTTTGCATCAGGTCTGTCCTGAACGCTCGCCTGGTTAGCGGTCATTTTGATAAAGTCAACAAAATGGAGATGCCTGTAAAGTAGGGCAACACAGCCATAATTAGCACTACGAGCTACAGTAACTGCGGCGTTGAGAAAATGCTGCTACTCGCTGCTGCCACTGCTGCCAGTAGACCTGCATTGCTACTGGCTCAAACCAAAACACTTCCGCAGGTTTGCCTGGAATTGCCACAACTAGTAGTGCATGCTCTAGCTTGACGCCTTGCTCCCGGTAGTATTGATTGACTGCTCCACAATACGCAACCATTTGCAGAGGATAGTCGTACAGGCGTTCTACCGAGCCTTTGGGCTTGTCTGCCGTTTTCCACTCGCAAAGGCAGGGAACTCCTCGAAAGCTGGCAACAGCATCTACCCTCCCGGCATAACCTAGGTCGTAGTGAAACACCGATCCTTCCACTAGCCTGACATCTTGAACGTCTTGAAGAACAGGCTCGATGCTTTGCCAGTAGGGCAGGATGGCTGCGGAGCCAGAAAATGCTTCGCCTTCTAGAAAACGCTGGATCTGCTTGTGGGTGCCAGTCCCCCGGCGGCTGGCAGCTCCCGCAATCTGGTTGGCTGCCACTTGACCTACGCGCTGGCGCCATTGAAACAATGCATCTCGATCGGCTTGTGGTTTAGTGGCATTCAGGATGGTTGTTACGCTGGGCAGCCTGATACCTCTGCTATCGAGATAATACTGTTTCCCATCCTGTCGCACCTGTTTAGCGTGGTGACGGGGAAGCTGTTCGGTACCGGATATGAGTGAGCGTATCTGCTTGGACACTGGCGGTTGATAATCAACATCTCTATTATCCAGCTTGAAATTAAGAAGGTGGATCGCAAGTTGAAGATTTATAAATTCTCAAATGTATCAGCTCAAACCCTCTCATCAAGAGGATCCCGGTACGGTTGCTTGTCAAGTCCCCTACCACTTAGATGTAGTCTGGATTTAGAATTCCAGGCTTGCCCATGACTGACGCTTCACCACTAACCTCAAAAAAGCTCAACTTTAGTACCAAGCTCGCATACGGGGCTGGGGATTTAGGACCGGCGATTACTGCCAATGTCATGGGCTTTTTTCTGTTATTTTTTTTCACAAACGTTGCCGGAATCAGTGCTGGCTTGGCCGGAACGATTTTAATGATTGGCAAGATCTGGGATGCGATCAATGATCCAATTGTTGGAGTGTTAAGCGATCGCACCCGTAGTCGTTGGGGACGTCGCTATCCCTGGATCATCTGCGGGGCAATTCCTTTCGGAGTGTTTTATTTTCTGCAGTGGACTGTACCGTATTTTAGTGCTGATCCGGCAGCCAACCAGTGGGGGTTGTTTTGGTACTACGTGGCGATCGGTATTGTCTTCAATATGGCTTACACAATGGTCAATTTACCCTATACAGCGCTGACGCCAGAGCTAACCCAAGACTATAACGAGCGCACTAGCCTCAACAGCTTTCGCTTTACCTTCTCGATTGGGGGCAGCATTTTTTCTTTAATTCTCGCTCAGTTCATTTTTTCACTGATCAAAAGTTCGACTCAGCAGTATCTCGTTCTGGGGGCAATCTGTGCTGTTCTATCAGTTCTGCCTTTGTTTTGGTGTGTTTGGGGCACCTGGCAGCACTCAGCCGCTTCCAGGGCAGTGGTGAATACTACAGAATCTGCCCCTCTACTGGAACAACTTCGGATTGCCTTTAGCAATCGTCCTTTCTTGTTTGTGATAGGGATTTACCTGTGTTCTTGGCTGGCTGTGCAGCAGACGGCGGCGATCATTCCCTACTTTGTCGTCAACTGGATGGGCCTCAGCAGTCAGGCTTTTACTCAAGTTGCCCTGACAGTTCAAATAACAGCGCTAGTGATGCTATTTATCTGGAGTGCTCTCAGTCAACGGGTTGGTAAGAAAGCTGTTTACTTCATGGGGATGACTGTATGGATCATTGCCGAGGCGGGACTGTTTTTTGTCCAACCCGGCCAAGTTGGCTTGATGTATTTTTTGGCAATTCTGGCAGGCTGTGGGGTTTCCACAGCCTACTTAATACCCTGGTCAATGATTCCCGATGTGATTGAACTGGATGAACTACAGACTGGGCAGCGCCGGGAAGGCGTGTTCTACGCTTTTATGGTCTTGCTGCAAAAAATTGGTTTGGCAGCAGGACTGTTCCTGGTCGGAGTGGTCTTGGAAATATCTGGATTTATGGAGACCGTACCGGGGCAGCCTACCCCTACTCAACCCCCATCCGCCCTCTTAGCAATCCGTTTGGCGATTGGACCCCTACCAACCCTGGTCTTGATTGGTGGCCTCGTCCTAGCCTACTTTTATCCAATCACGCGTGAAGTCCATGCCGAAATTCTGTTGAAGCTGAGGGAACGCAAAGCTAGTCAAGGTTAGGATATCCTCCGCATTTTCCTAAAAGTCTATTTGTTGAGAGGGGTTGATTTATTCGCAAGAGTAATGTTAAATTTTCTAAAAATTAGCTTCTATGAAAGAAGTCTAAATATAAGTCAGCTTAATTCAGCTCAACCGGTAGGCAACTAGCTACTGTGTGAGGCTGGAGCGGAGGAACCACTTTATGGGGCGCATCTCTTGATTGCTATCAAGAGAGGGACATCTCTCAGTCCTAGCCCGTCAGCTAACTCCGTAGGCATTGAGAGGAGACTGAAGAGTCAGCATTTTTCACAATCGCTTGAACTCATCAGTGTCCTTGGTTGGTAAAGGTCTGTTGTATTACCTGCCCTTGGCTCTGGAAAGCTTCAGTTAGGCTGTCGCTATATGGTGCTAGGGGGTAGTCAGTGCTAACCATGAGGTGAAAATAACTGATGTTCATAACTGCACAAAATCGGATTGCCCTTATTTCTGTAGACGGAGACCCTGCTGTTGCTATTGGGCAAGAAGAGGCAGGTGGCCAAAATGTTTACGTTCGGCAGGTTGGTGAAGCGCTTGCGGAGCTGGGATGGCAAGTGGATATGTTCACTCGCCGCAGCAGTATTGAGCAGCCCGCAGTAGTTCAGCATGGGCCGCAATGCCGGACGATTCGCTTAGCGGCAGGGCCACCGGAGTTCATGACACGAGATAACTTGTTTGAGCATCTACCGGAGTTTATTCGGGCCTTCCAGGATTTCCAGCAGCGTGAAGGCTTCCAGTATTCTCTAGTACACACAAATTATTGGTTGTCTGCTTGGGTAGGTATGCAGCTGAAGAAGCGCCAACCGCTAGTTCAGGTACATACCTATCATTCGCTTGGCGCAGTAAAGTATCAGTCCGTGACAGAAGTTCCCCGGATTGCGGCCCAGCGATTGGCGGTAGAAAAGTCTTGCTTGGAAACAGTAGATCGGGTGGTGGCTACAAGTCCCCAGGAAGCGGAGCATATGCGATCGCTAGTTTCGAGTCAGGGGGCGATTGAGATGATCCCTTGCGGTACAGATATAGCGCAATTTGGTACTGTTCGGCGATCCGCAGCCCGTCAGCAATTGGGAATTGCCCCAAACGCAAAACTTGTGTTCTATGTCGGTCGGTTTGATCAACGAAAAGGAATCGAAACCTTAGCACGGGCAGTTGCGATGTCTGAACACCGGCGGCAGGGCAACCTGCAGTTGATAATTGGGGGTGGCAGTCGTCCCGGTAAGAGTGATGGCATTGAGCGGGAGCGCATTGAGGAGCTCGTCGCCGACTTAGACCTAACAGAACTAACCACTTTCCCAGGCCGGATTGAGCATAGTAATTTGTCCCTCTACTATGCTGCGGCAGATGTGTGTGTCGTGCCCAGCCACTATGAACCTTTTGGCCTTGTCGCAATTGAAGCGATGGCTAGCCGCACTCCCGTTGTCGCAAGCCAAGTAGGAGGGCTGCGATACACCGTTGTATCAGGGGTAACCGGGTTTCTGGTGCCGCCTCAGGATGAAATTGCCTTTGCCACGGCCATTGATCGAGTTTTAGCACTGCCACGCTGGCGAGACCATATGGGTGAGCTGGGGCGACACCGGGTAGAAGCAATGTTTAGCTGGACGGGCGTAGCGACAAGACTGAGCGACCTCTACACCCAGCTCCTTTCTCAAGCTCCATCGCAAACTGCACCTGTAGCTGTTGAAGCGACACCTCCAGCTGCCTCGATAGCCATTCAAGAACCTCAGATAGCGGCTTGATATTTCTCTAGCTTGAGCGGCAGGGTTCAATGGCTCAAACATTTCAATTAGGCTCAGCTATCACATTGCCTAGCTAAGCCTAATTGAAGTAAATAATCAGCTTTATTTGCATTTTGATCTTCTCAGAATCCTTGGCTACTAGTAATGCCACTCATTGGTGTTTCTCTATGCTTTATTTCTACGAGGTGGAATAGTGTTTAAGCCCAGTCTGAACGCGATCGCCCTAGCTGGGCAATTGGTGTGGAAACGTACTCGACCCATTGTGGTTAGGGATAAGGTGGTATTACCCTTACTTGGATTTCTAGGAATTATTCTCCTCTGGTGGGTTGTGGCCACATTCTTGACTGAACTGATGCCAACCCCGCTCCAGGCATTGGGAGATAACTTAGACTACATCCTTTACCCTTTCTACCAACGGGGACCCGGTGACTTAGGAATTGGCTGGTTACTACTAGCAAGCCTGCGACGAGTGTTGATTGGTTTTCTTCTGGGTGCTCTAGTCGCAATTCCCGTCGGTTTTCTGATTGGCATGTCTAAAAAGGCCATGCTGGCGATCAACCCGATTGTCCAAATATTTAAACCTGTATCGCCATTAGCTTGGCTGCCGATCGCTCTAGCAATTTTTAATCTAGCCGACCCCTCGGCAATCTTTGTTATCTTTATTACCTCTTTGTGGCCGACGATTATTAATACAGCCCTAGGTGTTTCTAGTGTTTCCAAAGACTATTTAGATGTGGCACGCGTACTAGAAATGCCTCGCTGGCGTCAAATCACCAAGGTCATCTGGCCAGCTAGTTTACCCTACATTTTTACGGGGTTGCGAATTAGTCTAGGAATTGCCTGGTTAGTGATCGTAGCGGTGGAGATGCTGACCGGAGGGGTTGGCATTGGCTTTTTTGTTTGGGATGAATGGAGCCGCCTTAACTTAAGTTCAGTATTTCTAGCAGTTTTGGTCATTGGCTTGACTGGGCTGCTGTTAGACTACGCTGTTGGTAAAGTTCAGGAACTAGTGACACGCCGGCCAGCACGCTCTACAGCAGTTTAATCGCTCTTTAAATCAATGGCGACGAGGGCTGCTGGGTCGATTGCCGTTTAAACGAAACGACGTCAGGGACCACACAACGCCTTCTATAGCTGTAAAAGCTTTAATAGGATTAGTCTATGAATGACAGCTTGCCGTCCTACACCCGCCGCGCTTTTCTAAAAAAAATAGGAGGCATGACAGCTGGGGTTGCTCTCTCGTCTTGTGCGATCAACGCGAGTAAGGCTCCCAACGATTTATCTAAAGCAGCCCTGGCTATTGAGCCAGTAGTTGACCCTAGAACTTTAGAAAAGCCTAATCTTATTGTTGGGTATGTGCCAGTAAATGACTGTGCTCCGTTCGCAGTTGCTTGGGAGAAAGGGTTTTTCCGCAAATATGGGTTAAACGTAAAGCTCAGCCGGGAAGCAAGCTGGGCTACTTCCCGCGATGGCATCATTTTTGGGCGGTTGGATGCCTCTCCCGTTGTCTCTGGCTCAGTTACCAACGCCCGCGATGGTGCGGAAGGTGCTCCCCATGCCCCCTTGTGTGCGGCGATGACCATTCATCGGCACGGTAATGCGATGACCATGAACCGGGCAATGTGGGAATCAGGATTGCGCCCTTGGTCAGAATACAACGGTAACGTGGAGGAATTTGGTCGCGACTTCCGGCGCTACTTTGGTGGGCTACCGCCCGATCAACGAATCTGGGCCGTTGTCCTCAGCTCTGCTGTCTACGAGTACTTTGTCCGCTACTTATCTGCTGCCGCCGGAGTTGACCCCTTTAAAGAGTTCCGAGTCATTATCATTCCGCCCCCTCAGATGGTAACCAACATGCGGATTGGAGCGATGCAAGCCTATATGGTTGCTGAGCCTTGGAATACAAGGGCGATCGCGGGTAACGAAGGAATTGGTTTTACCTTTGCCCAAGGCCGGGAAATCTGGCGGGGGCACCCGGATCGTCTGCTGGGAGTTATGGAATCCTTTATTGAAGAAAATCCTAAAACCTATCGTTCTCTCGTGAAAGCGATGATTGAAGCCTGCCAGTACTGTAGTAAACCAGAAAATCGGGAAGAGGTCGCCAAACTGATTGCAGCCAAATCCTTTACGGGGGCAAAACCGAAGTTGACCCGGCCAGCGATCGTTGGGGAGTATAACTATGGCGGCTTTGATGGTAAAGACCGGATTGTCAAGGCGCTTGATACTACTATTTTCTTTGACTTACCGACTGAGCTTGCCCAAGAGCCAGGTAGTCACTCCACCTTTCTGCGCCAGTCACACAGTATTTGGTTGATGACGCAAGCAGCACGGTGGGGACAGATTCCGCAGATCCCCAAAAATGCAGAACAAATCGCCCGTCAAGGCTGGCGCACTGACCTTTATCGGGAAATTGCTGCAGAGATGGGCATTCAATGCCCAAAAGAGGATTATGTCGTTGAACCGGCCGACGCCTTCATTGACAACAAAGCATTTGACCCCAGCGATCCGGTCGGCTACCTCAACAGTTTTGAGATTCGGGCAAATCGTCCCACTCGGTTTTATATGTCTTGATTGGTGACTTCAGTTCCATCGTCGCTTAGGAGAGAAGCATGGCTCACTTCACCCCCCATTCCACTAGCACTGACCATCAAAAGTCAGGTTTATCTGATTTTCTGGTAATTGAAAACCTTGTTAAAGCCTTTCCTAGTAGCAATGGTAAGGCGTCTGTTGTCTTAGACGGCATCAATTTAACCATTCGCGAAAATGAGTATGTCTCGGTGATTGGCCACTCTGGCTGTGGTAAATCGACGCTGCTCAAGATTGTGGCAGGTTTGGAAAAAGCAACCTCAGGCTCCGTGAAACTGGATGGTAGAGAAATTCGTAAAGCTGGAGCTGACCGGATGGTAGTGTTTCAACAATATTCACTGTTACCTTGGTTGACGGTGCAGGATAACATCCGTCTAGCCGTGGATGAAGTGCTCAAAAAAGCCTCCCCAGCTGAAAAGAAAAAAATTGTTAATGAGCACATGGCAATGGTGAACTTAACTCCGGCAGCCCACAAATACCCCGATCAGCTGTCGGGGGGAATGAAGCAGCGGGTGGGAATTGCCCGCGCCTTAGCAACCCGACCCAAGATGCTACTGATGGATGAACCCTTCGGGGCTCTGGATGCCCTGACTCGGAGCAGGCTTCAGCGCCAGGTGCTTGATATTTGGGAAAACCAGCGTCAGGCTGTCATGATGATTACCCACGATGTGGATGAAGCTTTGTACATGTCTGACCGGATTGTCTTGATGACGAATGGTCCTGCTGCTACCATCGGTGAAATTTTGGAAGTCCCGTTTCCTCACCCACGTAATCGGGACATTCTCAGTGAACTGCCTGAGTACCGAGAACTGCGGAACCATGCCCTGGGTTTCCTAAACCATTATTTTGATTAACATTAAATACAAGATCGTGAGCGACCAGGTGCTGATACGGTACAATATCGCTTAGTACGTTACGTGGGTGGCCTAATCTGAGTCTAGTCCTGATGTTCATAAAGACATCAGAATCAGGTTTAGAGCGGAGGAACCAATTATTGGGGCTAATCTTCTAACTAAGGGGAGAGACACCTTCCAGTCTTAGCCCGTCAGCTAACTCCGTCGGTAATGGAAGGAGCACCAAAGACTTAAGCTTTTTGTAGCAGTTGTCCTTAGGTCTCCTTGCGGATATCACAACAGGATTCTAGAAGTGGTTATCCGATTTGACCCACCTCTCACTGACTGAATTTACAGAGAGGCAAAAACTGTGAACATTAAATCAATGTTGCTGCGCCTGCAAGGGGCATTAGATCGGGATGACTTGAGTCATGAACTGCTTCTCCTACCGGGTCTATCTTCTGCACCTGCTGATTGGGCTCAAACTGAGCAAGTTATCAACTTAGTTGTTGGCTATAATGGCTTCCCTAAAAGTCACACAGCTTTGGATTTGACCTTGTGGGTTGCTCACCAAACTCGATTAGCTACTCAAAAGCAGGTAACCGTTGAAGTTGTCTATGTGGTAGATCCTAGCCAATCGCAGCATTGCCCTGATAGGTTTAGCCTCAGTGATATGAGTACTGCTAGGCCTTTCTACGAAACCGCACCCCAGTTAAAGCTAAATTTTGGTAGCTCAGCCTCCGCCGCTAGTGACCAATCTAGCTCCCTAGCCACAAGTACGCTGACTGCACCCGCTGAGCTGCATATCTCTACTCAAGGCGTTTATCAAATCGACCCGTTTGAGCAAGCAGACCAGATTTTATGGCAAGCCCGTCATCTAGCTGACGAATGGCGGGGTTCTCTTAAAGCTCATCTACGTTTCGGGGCTGTTTCTACGGAGCTGAGAAAAATTGTTGCTTCTGAAGCAGCAGCTGTTTTGTTCCTGGGATGCCATTCTAAGACTCATCCGATTGTACAGGAGTTAGGTAATGCGTTCCCTTGCCCGGTGCTGGGTATTCCCACCGCGGCAAGCTGAAGCTTCATTTACTGCTAATGGGCTGTGGTCGGCTTTCGTTACGATTGCACTCCCTCTCTCATTGGGGAGATGAGTTGATATTAGTAAATTCGTAGGATTGAGTATAAGCAGTTACATAAGCTGCAAATACACTTTTAGGATGGGAGCATACCTATGCCTTTTAATCAGCTTGAAGACTTACCTCAGGAAGTAAAGCAACTGCCTAATGAGGCCCAACAGGTTTTTATGGCCGCTTACAATAGCATTGAAGGCGGTAATGGTGATAGTGATACAGCCCTCAATGTTGCCTGGACTACTGTAAAGCGCGACTATCATCAAGGTGAAGATGGTCAATGGCAGCGTATCCCTCAAGACGATAACAATATTAGGGGGGGTGTTCAGTCAGGCGGTAATTAAGGTTCTTGCTTGATACCCACCTTGCTATTCCGCGTTTTTCGATGCCATCCCCTCAGAAAAGTTGGTTAAGGTGCCGTAAATGGCCCAGATTGCCATTGCTCTGAGGTACATACAGGCCCTAAATGTTCCTTTGGCAGTGATTGCCTCCGGAGTGCGGAACTGTAGCCCATTTTCATAGATCTGCTGGACGATAACTTCTGTTAATTGAAAGGCTTCCTGCTGCATTCCTGTTTGCAGCAGGAACGCAGCTAAACCAAAGTTAATTCCAGTCCAAACCTCTAAGGGATGGGTTGCGTTTGGTTTCTCTGGTACTCCACCCGGCCGTAGACCATTGGCAGCTCCAAGCTGACCATTTTGGAACTTTAAGAAACAGGTATCGTAGATGGTTGTTAAGGTTGAGTGGGTACAATCGCCCGGCACCACATCCGGTAGCTTTAGCAAACGGGCATAGAATTGACCACAGAGCTGGTCGGCCATCACTACATCTGAGCCGCTGTTGCTGTCTAAACGGTAGTACTGGCCGTTCCATAGTTTTGCTTGGTAGATGGGCCGCGATTGGTCCAGCCAGCTTTGGTAGGTCGTGATTGACGATTGAACAGAGGAGGCGTCTATCCCAGTTGAGCCATTAGCTAAGCATTGTCCAATTGCGATCGCCGCTTCTAAAGCAGCAATCCATAACCCCCCACAGTAGGCACTAACTCCTTGCAACCGCCAGTCGTCAAACGTTTGATCTGGGGCCCCGGAATTTTCTGGGATACCATCACCGTCAAGGTCAAAAGTTTTGAGATGGCTGAGGGCTGCCCGGATTGCAGGCCAACAGCAAACCAGGAATTTATAATCTGTTCCCCCAGTAAGCAAAAAGTCGCGGTAGACCAACAGCACAAAGTCAGACGGTAAATCTTTCCACAAATTGCAGTCTTGGTAGCTGGTGTAGTTGGTTTTCTCCCAAGGATGCTCATTTGGTGCGCCTAAATCATGGGGAACGGCATCTGCGACTTTACGAGGGGCCCAAGCTCGGTTGTAGCCAATCTGCCGTAGGCGAGCGTCCTGGCTGGGAATGGCACGCGCAAATGAGCGCATTACAGATTTTTCTAGCTCCGGCCACAGCATCAGCAGGCCAAAAGAGCCGTACAGCCGTACGTCCAAGCTTTCATACCAACGGTAATCTAAGCACTCCAGTACCGCAAACTGACCAATCGGGTCGCGCTCATCCGCAGCGCTCCAGAGGGTACCGCCACTGGTAAGGTCGTACAGTTCATTGAACAGCGCCATTTTGAACCAGCCGGGGAGATCTTGGCGCTCCAGAATCGGTTTTTGCCAGGTTTGAATTTGCTGTTGCCAGTGCTTAAGGTGTTGCAAAGCGGTTTGCGCGATCGCCCAAGCATTTTTACCACTACGACCAAAAAAGTCCGTGTAGCGCCGGTAAGCGTTCACGCCTTGGGCAAACTCCGTCACCGGGAAGTCCCAGACAAGGGTAAACGGAATCTGTCGCGTTTCACCAGGGGCTAGCGTGAAGCGCACCGCGATCGCTGCGGCCACTTGTTCACCTTCCACCGCAGGTGTCTCATCCACTTGGTTACTTAAAGACCCAGACTGGGCAAAGGTCTGCCACAACTCGGCCCCATCCCCAGCCGGGTTCCAACGGCTGTAATGAAAGATTTCTACATCCTGTGCCAAGGTCGCGATCGCCCACTGCCCCTGACCTTCCCGTGGTGGGGCTGAGGGATTAATCTGCTGCAACACGCAACCAACAGCCCCCTGCGCCTGCACAAGTTGGTTGAAATTGCCCGCACTTTTTCCTAGGCAGGGTTGGTAATCGTATTCCGGGCTGCCATCATCACGGACATGCACTTCTGGAGAGGCGATCGCATTGGTAAACCAGCCAACCATATTTTGCCAGCTCAACATCACGCTCAGGGTGATGGGTTGGTCAGTTGGGTTCTCGGCTGTCCACTGGAAGCTAGCAACGGGATAGCTCGACTCCTGGTAGTTGCCTGCCCAAACTGGTGAGAACTGCTCACAAGTTAGTTGGGCCTGAAAAACGCCGTTATAACTAAACCAGCTCCGGGGATAAAGCGCATGATAGGTGCCTGTTGTCTGGGTAGCAGAGCTGGACGGATACCACTGCCACTGGCCCAGGCTACCATCGTCGGGAGGTTGTGTACACAGAGCATAGGCTTGCGGTGGTGACTGCGCTATCTGCTCAAAGATGCTGAACTGGCAAGCGGGAATTGTTTCGAAGATATGTTCACCGCCATCTATATGCCATAGATTGAAATCTCCTTGCGAGGAGCGGCCCACACAACCTGCTCCAAACCCACCAAGTGGCATCCCATGCCAGGGACCGTCATCCAAGTTGCTAGCATATCGGACAGTGTAGGGGTTCTCCCAACCCAATCCAATCGGGCGGTTCCAGGTACAGGTAGGGATTGCTACAGTCGTGCTAGGTCCTGAAGGTGTCGGAGATTGCTTTAATGTTGTCATTTGCTGGTTAGAAGCATTGGCTGAGCTGACTTCAGCATTTTTAACATACTGGTAGGGATTCGCGTGGCTAAAGACTAAAATTATTCCCCTAGAGTTGGAACTCTTGAATCTCTCACTATAGAACTAAACCTTTGTCTAACTAAAGACTGAGCACAGGAGTCCGCTTCAATTGCTAAGTTGATTGAAGTTGAAACGATGCACTGGATGGACGTTTTGCCGTTGTGGTCCAGAGCTACCCGTTGAAGAAGAGCGATGTCAGATGGGTGGACAGTGCAACTAAGTGCCAGGTCAGCTTGGATGGTGTGGAGTTTTTATCGCTTCCTCCACTTTGTGACTGCCGAGGGAAGGCGAAACCCTTCATCAGAGCGGTCTTAGGAGTCAACATCCAGTGACTGTGGCTAGTGTAAAAAAAATAAGCACCTAATCATCCGTCCTTCGTGCGGGTAGCCTAGAAAGTGCTTCCTGGACAAAAGTGCGGATAAATTCATCCCGGCGGTTGAGTTGAAACTGTTGCTGTACCACTTCCGTAATCCCACCATCGCCCCAGTCTTGGTCGTTGCGGAAGTACTGAATAAAACTTTTACCGGCAATCCGAGTCAAGTAGGCAGTTGTAACACTTTGAATCGCTGTGCCGACTAAGAACCCACCAACACTGAGTTTAAGGGCTGACGTGACAATTTCGATTGCCCCTCGGAGAATTCCTAACCCAGTCAGGGTTTTAGCTAGGGAGATAGCTAGTTCTCGGCCCCGTTCCATATTTAATTCACAGCCGTAAACTTTACCAATTTCCACCACCATCTGAGCGTTTACCGCCGCTGCTGCTAGCAAATCAATCACAGGTAGGGGTGTGGCCCAAATTACTCCGGCCCCAATCCACTGAAATCGCTCGACAACTTTATCAGCTTGGCGTTGGCGTTGGGCATCAATTAACTGTCGGGCTTCTTCCCCCAAACGTTGCGATTGAAGCAAGATATTGTCTGCCAAGAGGTCCTGCCCTTCATCCCGGAGCACCACTGCCATCCGCTTAATCAGCGGCATAATGTTGGGTGACGGCTGCAAGGTTTCTCCATTTTCCAAGACTACGGACTGGGGTCGAGCAGCGACAGCCACAACATCTTCTGGAGCAATGAAGTCAACCACTCGCTCGCGCAAGTGGCTTAAGATGATTTCCCGGTCAGCAGCGGAGTAGCGGTCAATTTTGTTGAATACCAATAGCGATCGCTTGCCAATAGTCGCTAAACTCCGCAACGGCCTGTATTCTGATTGGCGCAGGTCGTCATCAAGCACAAATAAGAGTAAATCGGCTTCGGTTGCTAACTGGCGAGCCACTTGTTCCCGTTCCGTACCGGCAACTCCAGCTTCCAGAATACCGGGGGTGTCGGTAAGCCAAATCTCTCGATTCAGCCCCTTCAGCTTCAAATTGTAGGTTTCTCCAGCCACAGTTGTGCCCATGGGAGCACCGACTTGACCTACCATCCGCCCCACGACTGCATTGACAATCGAAGTTTTACCCGCAGAACCTGTACCAAATACAACGACTCGTAGTTCTCGGCGGGCCAGATTTTCTTCAATATCGTGGGAGCGCTCTAACAGCACTTGCCGCGCCACTTGGTCTTGGATTTGAGCCACCTGCTGACGCACTGCTCGCAGGGTTTCCTCAGCCGCTTCCGGTTTAAGTTCGGACACCTGTGGCCTAGAGGGTTTTCTGCGTGAACGTCGTGACCCCTGAAACAGTCTGGCGTAGTAAATTACAGCTCCCACCAGAATGATTAAAAGGGCGATCAGTAACACCAGCAGAACATTGGCAAGCAGAGGTGAGCTAAAGTAGACCGAGTTGTAGAACCCGGACAGTGTATAGACAAGCCAAATCATCAGCCCTAAAGCAAGGCTGATACCAATTAGCAGCGGTAGGAAGCGCGACAGTGGCATGGAGAAGTTAAGTTCTGGTTCTGATTCTACCCTCTACCTTCCAAACGATTAACCAGAGGTATAACTTCACGAACGTTACCCTGTAAGTACATCTCTGACTAGGGAAGGTGTTTGGAGATTTGACTAATTCCAGGTAGCTGCAAGGATTTGTGTTGCCATAGCCGCACCATCAACCATAGGTTAACGAGAAAGTAACTGGAAGTTAGCAAACCGTTAAGCAGCAGTAGATATACCCCTAACGGCTCTGCGTCAACGATCATTGCTTCACTGCCAGTCCCTAAAAGGACGTAGCCTAACCCCCAAGCTAAAGCAAGTGTAATTACCTGACGGCTGACAGTTCGTTGTTGAGGATTACCTTTGCGTCGGTAGAGGGTCCAACAAGCGGGGAAAAAACCAAATACTGGCACCAAGTACAAAAATAGTTGCAGGCGTTTGAGTTGGGCATTCTCGAAAGCATCGGATTCCATAAGCCAATCCCCTGTTAGAAGTCAATCCTAAGAGTGAGGGTTTTGACCACTGACTCTGCTCAAACTAGATCTGTAGTATTCCCTATAATTTGGTAAAAGAGCCCCAGTACTCTAAGCTACATATTTGAATCACTGGGCTGAGAAATCAGTTCATTCGCCCATGGTGCGATAAGCTTGTCGGACAGGCGAGTGAGTAGTAGACCCGTTAGATAATTTATAAACTAGTTATTTGTTCTAAACCTGTGCCGGAGCTGGTACATGAGTCAGTTGAAATCATTAAAGTGGTGGGATAGCCTTTCTCCCTTTTCTCGAGTACTAGTAATTGGACTTCTCGTGCCAATCTTGGTGCTCAACTTCTGGGCGATATCGTCGATCATTCGCTACTTCGGTGTTCTGGTTGCAATTCTGGTAGTGGCCTCTCTGTTAACTTTTTTACTCAACTACCCTGTCAGTTGGGCAGAGGAGCACGGAGCAAAACGAGGAATAGCCTCGATTGTCGTCTTTTTAGTGGCGCTGTCGGTCTTGTTTGCTCTAGGGATTACTCTTGTACCTGTTGCTTTTGCCCAGGCACAGCAATTAGCCGTGCGATTGCCCGACTGGATTGAGTCTGGCCGCCAGCAATTAACCACATTGAGCTTGCGAGCGGATGAAGTTGGTTTCCCGATCGACCTAGATGCTTTGAGTGCTCAAGTGATTGATCGACTGAAGGGACAACTTCAAGCTTTAACTAGAGAAGTGTTCAATTTAGCCTTGGGCACCGTGAGCAGTGTGCTAGATGTGTTGATTGATGTGGTGATCACGATTGTCTTGACTTTTTATCTGCTTCTCCACGGCAATGAGATTTGGGAGAGCCTAGTTGAATGGCTGCCCCCTAAAGTTCAACAGCCTTTTTCACAAACCCTCAAGATCAGTTTTCAAAACTACTTTATCGGACAACTAATTGTCGGGACTTGTTGGGCCGCTGCTTTAATTCCCACATTCTTACTGCTGAAAGTTCCGTTCGGGGTGCTGTTTGGTTTGACGATTGGCACAATGGCTGTGATCCCACTCGGTGGCACCGTGGGGATCGCTCTGGTAACCCTGCTCGTCGCTTTGCAAAATGCCTGGTTAGGGCTGAAGGTTTTGATTGGGGCACTGATTGTGCAGCAAATTGTAGATAACTTGGTTGCGCCACGTGTGTTTGGCAGTGTTACGG
This sequence comes from uncultured Synechococcales cyanobacterium, assembly GCA_902806435.1. GTDB lineage: Bacteria > Cyanobacteriota > Cyanobacteriia > Thermosynechococcales > Thermosynechococcaceae > CADCWO01. Next base: position 33,372 of record CADCWO010000132.1, read on the forward strand.
GCTTAAACCCAGTCTGGGCCTTCATCGCCATTTTGACTGGCGCTAAGGTGGGGGGATTACTGGGGATTGTGGTTGCAGTTCCTACAGCCGGGGTAATTAAAACGGCGCTGGCGGCGCTGCGATCGCGGATTATTACGTCGGCTTCTGAGGTTGAAATTTTGGCAACTTCCAAAGATATTTCTCCCGAAGAACTCTCCAAGGTCTAATTCCATTTTGCCGCTGATGTCATCACAACCTCAAACTTCGCGATTGTCAGCTCAATCGCAGCGTTTAGCTTCTGGCTTAACCAGGCACTTGGGCAATGGGTTTGATTATCAGGTGCGGGCGCAGCCTCACCATACTAACTATGCCGGCGTTGTCTGGCATGGCTCCTACCTTACTTGGCTAGAGTCAGCGCGGGTAGAATATCTGTGCTCGCTGGGCATTGATTTTAGTAACTTGGTAGAACTGGGATGTGATTTACCCGTTGTGGAGCTGACGGTGAAGTACCATCAACCCGTGCGGCTGGGCATGGAAGCCGTTGTGAAGACTCACCTGTTGGCCAGAAAGGGTGTGCGGCTCGTTTTTGACTACCAAATTCAATCCTTGGATGGCAAACAACTTTATGCCACAGCTCAAGTAACATTAGTTGCGCTTGATTGTCGTCGGGGAAAAATCCTGTGGCGGTTACCGGCGGTGCTTGAAGAGGCTCTGGCCAAACTTTCTGAGAGCGAAGGCTAGCCATTCTTCTGCCTCGAGAAATTTAGATGGAGCTAGAGCAATGTATCTTGAGTCTGTAGTTAGCTTGACAGTTGAAGGGCATCTCACGGACGCTAAACTGAGAGCAAGCACTCCTGTGCTTCCGTTTGGGGGAAGGCTTAGGGCAGAGGTGGTGTTTGCGCTAGTTTGGTAAAGCAGCACCTATCAACGTGTAATTATGCAGCGAACGCTTCTCTCCGCTAAAATTCATAACTGCACCTTAACCGCGACCTATCTCGAGTATGTGGGCAGTATTAGTGTTGATCAAAGTTTGTTGGATGCTGCGGGTATCCTACCCTATGAGCAGGTCCAGGTGGTGAATGTTACAAATGGAGAGCGGCTAGTTACCTATGCCATCCCAGCCCCAGCTTATTCTGGAGCAGTTGAGTTGAATGGGGCAGCTGCTCGGTTAGGTATCAAGGGCGATCGCGTCATTATCATGACCTATGCTCAGCTAACCCCCGAAGAAGTACGCAGCCACACGCCAACCGTCGTCTTGGTTAATGCCCAAAATCGTTTAGTGGAAGTGCGTCGCTACAATGAGCTGTTGGCCGAGCTTGCTCCTATTCCTTAAAGGAGCTACACCGGCACTACTCGTGCCTGAGATGCTTTACCAAGTTCTTGCAATTGCTTGAAAGCTTGACCACTGGCTAGCAAATGCTCTGCCTGAGAAAATCCCGCTGGCAGATCTGGACTTAGACCACACTGCCAAAGATAAAATCCGCCATTCCAAATTGCTGCATCCCTAAGAATTGAGGACTCTCCCTTTAAGACAGCTTGCATCTGTGCAATCAATTCTTTCTCTGAACCCAGCGGCACTTCACTTCCTGCAAACCCATAGTCTCGCGGTGCTAAGAGTAGGTGATCAAAAGCAGAATCAGATCCTGGCTGCTGGATACCAATGATCGCTGTGCGATCGCGGGGTAAGTCACAGCTTCCCTCTAAACCCTTGACAGTAGTAAATTTCGTTGTTCCACGCAAGGCAAAGGCCTGCCGGAATAGCTCCTCAGTGGGTGGGTGAACATACCCAGCTACCAAGTGAGCCTCTCCAGCATAAGGACACCAGATCAACTCAACGGTGGCAAAGGGGGGGCGCTTACCCAACTGCTCCCGGTAGGGTACTAATTGCTGAGCTAGGGGAAAGTGGCGGGGCAAGTAGACAAAGCCGAGCAAGGTTTGCGTAAGGACTTGCTGCACGTGCTCCAAGGAAAGGTGTTGCCAGTCTACTCCCAAGCCCTGCCACAGCTCGATTAAGGGCACACCTTGCTTTGTGGGCATGCGATCGCCACCATGCATCACCACTGGGCATCCAGCAGCGGTCAAGATCAAGGTTGTGAGAGGGCTAATCGGGGCAGTCCGCGATCGCCCATCGTAGGGGATACCTAAAACGCAGACTGTTTTGGGGTAGGCAATCGGTTGCAAACGGGGACCGAGGCGATCATAAGCATCCAGCATCCCGGCTAGCTCCTCACCCGTTGGCCGCTTGATCCGGTGGGCAATCATAAAGGCACCGATCTGAGCTGGGGTTGCTTCCCCTAGCAAGATCATCTCCGTGGCTGCCCCTGCCTCAGAGCGACTTAAGTCTTTACTAGTATGAGGGCCACTCCCAATTTTCTTTAAAAGTTCTCGAAAACTATCACTCATGGTTATAACCTGTCCCAACTCAGCAGCCAGATTAACTAGGCCCTTTCAAGTTTAAAGGCTCACTATACAGGCATGCCGCCTGCCTTGCAGCCGGAGGCCGTAAGGTAATTAATTCCTGTACTAATCGTCGGAAGTGGCGAATTGGCGGAATCGCCAGTCGATCTTGGGTGGTGACCAGGACAACCTGGCGGGTTAGGGGAGGGTCAAAGCCATTCTCTGCCCCAGCAAGATCTCGAACCGCTAGGGCTGGATCTTGGTGAGCATCTAGAATTGCCCCTTGCGGAAGCAGGGCGACCAGATTACTCTGGCGGATAATTCCTCGAAACGCATCCAAAGTGTTTAACTCTAGAACCGCCTTGAAGGGAATCCCCTGACGTTTAAACTGCTCTTGAACTAAGCGTTGCATGCCATAGCCGTCTTTGAACACGACTTGAGAAAACTGCCCTAATTCCAGCCAGGAAACCGCAGGATACTGGGTTAAGGGGTGATTCGCTGCCATCAGGATTTGAATAGGCTCATCGTAGAGCAGATCTACAACCAGTTCTGAGCTAGTGGTTAAAGAGCGGTTATGCATCACCAGCGCCAGATCCACTAGGCCATCTTTCAGTACTTTCAAAGCGCGATCGCTGCCTAGAGAGGTTACTCGTAGTTGGATGTCTGGATAGTCTTGGCAAAATTGCTGCAACACGGGGGGTAAAAAGTGAGCACAAACAGAATGGATGGCAGCTACACAAAGCTCCGATTGCTGGCCTGAAATTAAGTCTGCTAAGTCCTCTGTTGCTTTCTGCCACTCTTGGGTGATCTTACGGGCATAAGACAGGAAGCGTTCTCCTGCCAACGTTAACTTTACCAACCCATTGCGATGGAATAGAAGTAGGCCTAGGTCAGATTCCAAAGATTGAATCTGACGGCTGATCGTTGATTGAGTGACTCCACACTTGCCTGCTGCTTGTTGAAAGCTGCTCATTTCTGCAACTGCCAGAAAAGCTTGCAATTGCTCTAAGCGCATTACAATGTTGCCTAAAATACATCAGACTTACCCTCAGACTCTAGCTGATCTGAAATAGGGTTTTCGTACGAATCGATACAGGAGACTGCACAGGCCAATGCCAAAAAAAGGGGTAGCAAGTGCTACCCCCAAGGCTCGGTAAAGTTAAATCGACAGTTAGAAAGTAAAAGTGGTCCGAATCGTACCTGTGAAGACTGGGTCATTGGCACCGTTGTGCTCTGGGTTGAGCAGCACAAATAGACCCGGTGTAATCGAGATATTGTCGTTTACCTGGAAGCGGTAAAGCCCCTCAATGTGATAAGAGGTGCCTTCATCTTCACGGTTTGCAATCGTGTTACTGATCGCCTTTGGCGGTTGACCAACCACAATCGCGGCCAGGTTGCCTTCTTTACCTAAATCCGGGAAGGCTAAGGTGACGGCATAGTTGAGAACGTCAGCATTATCGTCTGTAGCATTAGCCGCGTTAACTAGGCTATAGCCTGCCCAACCGGAAAGGTTGACTTTCGGATTCAACCGAAAATTCGCTTGGGCGCCAAAGGAATTGGCGGTAATTGGCACCCCAGCACCGAAGGGGCTGTTAGCGTTGGCACTACCGACACTGCTCAGGAAGCCAGTACCAGTCGGTAGGTAAGAGCGGACATAGGTAAGACCAAAGCTGGCTTTATCAGTCGGTTCAAAGGCGATTTGAGCCGTTGCAGCATACTCACCGCCAATCAACCCGGAATTATTATCGCCTGGTTCCTGCAAGGCGTCAGCGGCAACCGTGGTAGGGACTAAATAACCAGCACTAACGGTCACCTTCTCGCCCAGACCAATATTGGCAATAAGGCCGGTGCCATCGCCGCCCTGGCGGTAAATTGGGTTAAACCGGCCAAAGCGAGAAAGAGCACCTCGACCGCTACTTTCTAGCGGGCTGAATACTTCGACGGCGTCATTGTACTCAACGTTAGTAGCGGCAATATAAACGTTGCCATTCGCACCTAGAGGGACGCGGTAGTAGAGGTCATCCAGCTCCAAGTTGTTTTGGGGCGTTGTCGTGCCATCAAAGGCTAGACGAGACATGTTGGTGCCTGTAACCGTGCCCAGGTTAGGAATATCTCTGCCTTGCAAACGAACTCGCAGACGGTCTTTACCAAAAAAGCTGGTATCAAAGTTTAGTCGGGCCCGGTAGCCGAAGATCGGGTTGGAGTTATCTTCAATATCAACCCCACTGGGAGCAGCGCCGCTGCGAACTGCTCTTTCGTCTCCGAAGGCATAAGCGGTAGCAAAGATCGCTTCTCCACTCAGCTTTGTGGTAGTCGAGAATTGGTTGGCATCTAGCTCATCAGTCCGGGCTTCAAGCTGATCCACCCTGCCTCGCAGGGTCGCCAGTTCAGCGGCAAACTCTTCTTGCAGTCGTTTAATGGTCGCCAGCTCTTCGGGGGACAACTGCCCAATTCGCTCTTGTAGGCTGTTTAAGCAGGCATACATCCCGGCCGCAAACTCGTAGCGCGTCAGCGAGCGGTTGCCCCGGAATGTGCCATCTGGGTAACCGGCGATGCAGCCATAGCGTTCGACAAGAGACTGTAGCGACTGAAACGCCCAGGTACCGGGGTCAACATCCGTCAGCTGGGAAACGGAGTTAACGCGCCCGGCTGGGTCATTGCCCGTAGCATCAGGGATTTGTGATCCGGGAGCCTGTTGCAGTTGTGGGTCAACCATTTGAGGCGCTTGAGGCGCTGCGGGGCTTTGGGCTGTGACCGGCGCTGCTGGAACAGCAGGACTTGCTTCTAAATTGGCTACGGGCTGAACGGCACTGGAGGGATCAAGCCCTGCCACTGTACCTTGAATTTCATTAGCGCTGGCTGTAGTCGCGATCGCTAGGGACGCACCCAAAACCACTGGCCCTAACATTAGGGCTTGCCATAAAATCTTAGACATTTTTGACTCCTCACACTGTACTGACTGGATCCGAAGGGCTACACCACACCCCCCGTATTATTTCTTAAATTAGTATACCTCTAAGCACTCCCGGCTTAGACAGGCAAATTAAAAAACGTAGATTGAATACCCACTTCAACAAATAACACTCTTAAAGCGGGTTTTGAGTGAAGCGAAGCTTAAAAAGAGATGATGAATAGTTTAAGGAGGGACTGAGCTCAGCTTAGCTGCCCTAAGTAAAAAACTTAGCCAAACCGACCTTCAACATAGTCCTGGGTGCGGGGATGGGTGGGGGCGGTAAAGATTTCAGCCGTAGGGCCAAATTCAATCATCTGACCAATCCGCCCTTCATCCGTACTAAAAAAAGCAGTGTAATGAGAGACCCGTGACGCTTGCTGCATGTTGTGGGTAACAATCGCGATCGTTAGCTCTTGGCTGAGGGTGTGAATCAATTCCTCTATTTTCATGGTGGAAATCGGATCAAGAGCGGAGGCAGGTTCATCCATCAATAAAACCTGGGGTTTGACGGCCAGCGCCCTGGCAATGCAGAGACGTTGCTGTTGGCCGCCCGAAAGCCCTAAGGCGGACTTATGCAAGTTATCCTTGACCTCGTTCCACAACGCCGCACTGGAGAGGGCAGACTCTACGATCGCATCTAGTTCAGTGCGCGAATAGCGGCCCCCGATTCGCACGCCATAGGCCACATTGTCATAAATACTCATCGGAAAAGGGTTTGGCTTTTGAAATACCATGCCAATCTGGCGGCGTAACCGATTCAAATTAATCCGGTGGCTGTAGATGTTCTGGCCAAAAAACTCTACCGCCCCCTCAACCCGCACCTTGCCTTCCAACTCGCCAATCCGGTTCAAGGCTTTAATAAACGTGGACTTACCACAGCCGGAAGGACCAATAATCGCCGTCACTTGCCCGTGGTAAATATCCAGCGACACATCTTCTAGGGCCTTTTGGGAACCATAGTAGAAGCTGAGTTGCTTCGCTTTAAGAGCAGGCAGCAGTCCTGGGATTGGCGCCGCTGGACTGGCTGCTCCTAAGGGATTAGTAGGTTTGTGGGGAGGGTTCGTCTGAGGAAATTTCATAGGCTAGCGGATCTTTAAGCGTCTGCGGGTAAAGAAACGAGAAAGGATACTGGTCAGGAGCACCAAGCCAACTAAAACTGCAGAGGCAGTCCAAGCCAGTTCAGTTTGCTCGACAAAAGGAGACTGGGAGTAGTTGAAAATCAGCACCGATAGAGAGGGAGCTGGCTTTAGCAGTCCGTCCGGCCAGGTGAGGCTTCCCAAAGCGGTAAATAGGAGTGGGGCAGTCTCCCCTGCCGCACGGGCAACTGCCAGTAAAATGCCAGTAGTAATTCCTGATAAGGCTGAGGTGACCGCGATCCGAAAGGTGGTTTGCCGCCGGTTAGCCCCTAAAGCAGCGGAAGCCAATCGTTGCGAGTCAGGGACTAGCTTCAACGCTTCTTCCGTCGTTAGAGTAACAATTGGCAGCATAATGATTGCCAGGGCAAACCCTCCAGCTAGTGCCGAAAAGCCTTTCATCGTCTGGACAATCACTCCCCAAGCAAACACCCCGGCAATGATGGAAGGCACTCCGCTGAGAATAGTGGCTATGAAGCGCACAAAGCTAGCTACGGTTTGCACAGGGCCAGATGCAGCTGCCCCCCGACCCAATTCCGATAAGAAGATGCCTGTCATTACCCCAAAGGGGATACTCAGGAGGGTGGCAATGGTGACCATGATCAAAGTGCCGAGGATGGCGTTGGCAAATCCGTTCGGCACATCGGTTACCCCAGCTGGGGCGGGTAAAGAGACAAAGACTTCCGGTGTTAAATGGGGCAGCCCTTGCCGGAGGATTTCAATCAAAATTGCCAGTAGAGGAATTAGGGCCAGACCCGTCAGCCCAAAGGCGATCGCCGTCATCCCATAGGTGAACCAGGTGCGACCTAGCGGTAGGGGATGTAAAAGCTCAGCGGCAAGACTCTTTGGGTCGGAGTTAGTGGGAGTCGCAGTCATGGCAGTAATCGTTGAGGCTGATCAGCCCCAGTGTTGATTGTCGGCTCTACGCGGGTGCTGATCCCGCCTTGCTGACCCATCAGCCGCACTAGCAGTACGGCGATTATATTTACCAGGAGGGTAATTGCAAATAGAATTAGGGCCAGGTACATCAAGGCACCAATATGTAGATTGTCCAGGGCTTCGGCGAACTCGTTGGCTAATACTGCCGGGATGGTGTAGCCCAAATCTAGTAGTGACGCACTAATCTGCGGGGAGTTGCCAATCACCATTGTGACTGCCATGGTTTCCCCTAACGCTCGCCCCAAGCCCAGCATTACCGCCCCCAAAATGCCTGATGCCCCAGCAGGCAGGAGTAGTTTGAAAATAGTTTCCCAGCGGGTCGCCCCCAGGGACATCGAAGCGCTACGCAACTCTCCAGGCACAGCCAACAACACATCCCGGCTAATCGCGGCAATTGTTGGCAAAACCATGATTCCTAAAATGACCCCAGCCGGAAGCATGCCAGGCCCGTAGGGTTCTGTGCCAAATAGCGGTAACCAGTTCAGGTAACGATAAAGCCCTTGCTGAAGCGGTTGCAAAAAAGGGATTAAGACAAAGATTCCCCACAGGCCGACAATGACGCTGGGGATGGCGGCAATCAATTCTACTAGAAATCCCAAGGGCGATCGCAGCCACAGCGGTAAAAAATTCTCACTACTGACCAGGGCAACCGCAATCCCGACCGGAATTGCTAGTATCAGGGCGATCGCTGAGGTAACCAGTGTGCCATAGATGTAGGGCAGGGCACCAAAGGTTAGGCCTGGAACATCCCAATCCTGGCTCCAGAGAAACTTTAGACCAAATTGCTGGATTGCAGGCCGTGCTTGCTGAAAGATCACCCAGCTCATCCAAACCAGCACCACGACAATACTGAGAGCGAAACCCCGGAGAAGCCAGGAAAAGCCTTGCTCCAGCACTAGATCCCAGCGATCCGTAGTGGTGATGTCCAGGATAAGTCCAGCCTTCTGTGGATCAGGAGCCCTAGCTCCAATTGAGGAATCGTGTTCAGATGATTGCATGAAATAGCCTTGGCGGAGATACAAACAGAGGGCACCCCCGGCTGGAGATACCCCCTACAGGCGAAGCTAAAGAAACAATGAATTAACGGCCAGAACCGGTTGCAGCGGTACTTACACCAACGCCACTTTGGACCGCTTGCACTACGCGATTAGCAGTAGATTGAGGGATTTGAGTATACTCAAGGCTGCTATTCAGGGCTTGGCCTCTCGTTAAAATCCACTGCACCATTCGCTTTACAGAGTCTGCCTTCGCAGGGTCGGCATATTGCTTATAGACCATGATCCAGGTTAGGCCAGTGATTGGATAGCCATTTGCGGGGTCACCCAGTTTTGTGAAGTCAACTCGGTTATCAGAATCGAACTGCACAGCTTGCAGAGCTTGATTAGCAGCTTGAACGGTAGGAGCAACATAACTACCATTTTTTGCCTGGACTTGTGCGGTTTGGAGCCTGTTGGTTTTGGAAAAAGAAGATTCGACGTAACCAACCGCTCCCGGTGTGCGCTTGACGATCTGAGCAACCCCAGGGTTACCCTTAGCCTTCAATGAGTTTCTAGTCCAGCGAGGGGCTTTGTTAGCACCAATTCTACCTTTGAAGTAGGGATCAATCGCGCTCAGGTGATTTGTGAAGATAAAGGTGGTGCCGCTGCTGTCAGCCCTCGTTGCTAGGCGGATTGGCTGAGCGGGAAGCCTGACACCAGGGTTGTCAGCGACAATCCGGGAGTCGTTCCAGCGAGTAATCTGGCCAGAAAAAATTGCTGGTAGGGTTTTGCGGGAAAGCTTAAGGTTATTGACGCCTGGTAGATTGTAGACTACCGCTACTGCCCCCCCGGCTGTGGGTACGTAGATAACACCACGAGAAACCTTGGCGGCTTCCTCATTTGTCATGGCTGTATCACTAGCACCAAAGTCAACGGTTCCAGCAGTTAGCTGTTTAATACCACCGCCGCTGCCAATGCCTTGATAGTTGATTTGCAGATCTGGGTAGACCTTCTTAATTTCACTGGCGTAGCGCTGATAAAGGGGTTCCGGAAATGTTGCACCAGCACCAGTTAAAGGGACTGCTTGAGCGATCGCGGTTAAAAAAGGCCCAAATACAAAGGCTGCTGTGACCGCCGAAGTCGTAGCAGTGCGCTGAAGATTAGTTGTAGGGAAAGCCATTTTGCCTCTTAAGTATTAGCAATGTAGTAGTAATTGGGCAATCATTGTCAACCCTACCTCCTGGCAACAACTCTCTTGGTTAAGTAGTAATAAATAAACGATTAAAATTTATTTAACTAGAGATTAAGGAATGACAGAATTTATAACTGGTGAGGGCAAAAGGATAGATAAACTTTCTTTGCGCTATTTTCAGGATTGACTTTGAAATAAATCTTTGAATACGTCTAGAGGTATGCTATTTCTAGTTTTAACTAGGCTTCAGGAACTAACTCTCGCCAATCGAGCTAATAGCATGCATGAAAAGCCTCTATCCATTAACTTGAGCCGTTTGAGAGAATGACTGAATCAGGCTTTCCGCTACTTAATTCGGCTTCAAGAAGATAGTTGAAGGTTTCAAAAGATACTTATCACTCATGCGGAGTTTGCTAGTTATTAGTAAAAACTGCAAGCTAACCAGATATACATTGGATGCAGCTCGCATCTTTCATAATTAAAAAATCACTCCTGAGCTCTTCGGCTTTAAAGAATAGTTTGATGAATGGTTTTAGATTGATTTTTAGTTTGATTATCTAAATATAAGTTCCTGACCTAAGCTCTGAGTACTGAAGTTATCTATCTTAATTGCGAGTCTCAATTAATGGCACAGTCCTATCCCTTAAAAAATCTTCCTGCTCCGGTACGGTTGTTAATTCGGCCTATGCTGCTGATTTCTTTGGGGCTGCACGGCTTGTTATTGTTTTTGCCAATGTCGTCTGATAAAAATCCTGTGCTGGCCAAGAAGGAACAGGCTGTCAAAATTACACAGTTGCCTCCTTCGGCTAAGCCCGCTTCCAAGCCGGCTTCTCAACCCTCCACCAAGCCACGCCCATCAACACGCCAAGCTATTACCGTGAATCGCCCACGTGCGATTGTGGCAGCGCGTCAGCCTGTTGAGACTCGTCAATCTAATAGTGCCGCAAAGCAAGCTAACCGTCCTGTCGCTGTTCAGCCAACGACTACAGCGGGTACTAACACTCCCTTTGCTGATTTTCCTCACTATCCAGGTGCCAAACCTGGCTGTTTTGGTAAAGACTCCTGCCGTCAAGCAGCGGCTCCCTTAGATCAGGTAGCCTCATATTTCACGAAGGAACTCCCAGCAAAAAAATACGAAATTCAACCTGACGCTGATGAGGCGGAACGTAAGGTTTACCAAGTTTCCAAGGCAGGTACAGTCCAGTACCTCAACTTATTTGCGAATGAAGGGGGGGCGGCCTATGTGCTTAGTGATAAACCCCTCCAATTAACAGATATTAAAAAAGCAGTTGAGGTCCCTGGAGAACTGTATACCGTTTTAGGTGAGCTGGGGGATGAATCCGTTGACGATACAGCTTTTACTGATCCGACTCAGTTCTACTCGAAGCTTAGCAGTGAGGACACGGACGGCAGCATCCTGGCAGCAGAGCCTAATCCTGCGATCGACGGTAGCCCAAAATTGGTTGCAGGTCAGACTCCCGATAAAGTGTTGAGTGATTTACAGCCAAAGCTCCAGGGCAATCAGATAGAGGTATTCGATTCTGGCACCTATGGCGGAGGCAGCCTTTATCAGATGAAAAAAGGAACTTTTACAGGCTATCTCAACCTACTGCCCACCAAAGACCGGACTGGAACCATTGTAGTCGTGTGGACAAGTTCTCCTGTGTAGCAGGAAGCTGGCTTCAAGTTTAAATTGGAGTAAGTTTCAATAAAAATTGATGTTGAAAACAGCTACCTCATCACCAGCTTCCATCGCTTCTGGGTTTCATGCCCTCTCTGACCCGCTCCGGATTCAAGTCTTGGAGTTGCTCCGGGAACAAGAGTTATGTGTGTGCGAGCTCTGTGAGCGCTTAAGCGTTACTCAGTCTAAACTCTCCTTTCATCTCAAAACTTTGAAAGAAGCAGAGCTGGTTCGAGCTCGTCAAGAGGGCCGCTGGATCTACTACAGCCTCAATTTGGTGCAGTTCATTGCTCTAGAGCAGTATCTATCTGAATACCGGCGCTTCAGCCCGCTGCTACCGGCTCGTCTTTGTCGCGATGAGCCTTGATGCTTAATCATTGTGATCCTATTAGTGGTTAATCAATCTTGATGATTGCTTGACAAATCAATTTTTTTTGAAATGATAGAGTTATAACCCTCAATCATCCAGTGGGGTGCAAGACAAAAGTAAACCCCACAGAGAATATGGCTTCCAAGGTAGAGATTTACACTGAGCGTTCTTGTCCCTTCTGTATTTGCGCTAAGCATTTACTAAATTACAAGGGCATTATTTTTAGCGAGTACCCCGTTGATGGAGATCAAGAAGCTCGGTCTCTAATGGCACAGCAAGCTAATGGTCAGCGTTCTGTGCCCCAAATTTTCATTCAAGGCCAGCACATCAGGGGCTGCAATGAGCTTTACGCCCTAGAGAAACAAGGTAAACTCGATGCCCTGCGTGCAGAAAGCTCTGTCTAGAGGGCCGATAAAACGATGGTAACTACACCCTAAAACTTGGCTCTTTTCTGTTTTCCCTAGCTGCTATTGGCCCCTTGAGTACCTGTCGGGGGCAAAGCAGGCTGGCAGTTCTAGCCAGCTAGAGGCAACAAAAGCTTTCTGTCTGCTTGAGCAAAGAGATAAAGTTCTAAAGCAAATTTTTTCCTGAGACAAATGGTACCCACATCCCTAACTAAACCTTTTTCTTCAATCAAGCTCACCCATGAAACAAATTATGTTTGTATGCAAGAAAAATTCCCGCCGCTCTCAGATGGCAGAAGGGTTTGCCCGCGCCTTAGGTGAAGGTAAGGTTGCCGCTGCTAGTTCAGGGCTGGAGGCGAGTTTGGTTGATCCCACCACGGTTCAAGTCATGTCTGAAGTGGGAATTGATATCAGGGAGCAGACCTCCAAGCCTTTGAGTGACTTCAGATCCTATGACTACGATGCGGTGATTTCCCTCTGTGGTTGCGGAGTCAACTTACCCGGTGAGTGGGTCGTACGAGACGTTTTTGAAGATTGGCAACTCGAAGACCCAGAGGGGCAATCGATTAAAACCTTCCGCCGGGTGCGGGATCAGGTCAAGGAGCGAGTAGAGAAATTGATTCTGTCCCTGAGCTAACTCATTAGGAAACCCATGATGAGACAAACAAAGGCAAAACGGCTTTCCTTCCTAGACCGCTTCCTGACGCTATGGATTTTTGGTGCGATGGCTGTGGGGGTCTGCCTGGGGTATTTTGTCCCCGGCGTTGAAGGGTTTATCAATCAGTTTCAAATTGGGACTACCAATATCCCGATCGCGATTGGTCTAATTTTGATGATGTATCCTCCTCTAGCCAAGGTACGGTACGAAGAGCTAGGCGATGTCTTTCGTAACGGCAAAATTCTCGGTTTATCGCTGCTTCAAAATTGGCTTATCGGACCTGTTCTGATGTTTCTGCTGGCCATTACCTTCCTGCGTGGCTACCCAGAATACATGGTAGGGCTGATCTTGATCGGATTAGCTCGCTGTATTGCGATGGTCGTCGTTTGGAGTGATCTAGCGCGAGGGAATACTGAGTACACGGCTGGGCTAGTTGCCTTCAACAGCATCTTTCAGGTTATCTTCTACAGTCCTTATGCGTGGTTCTTCATCAGCGTGCTGCCGCCACTGTTCGGATTGGAAGGAAGTGTCGTCAACGTGAGCATTGCTGAGATTGCTCAGAGTGTTTTCATTTATCTTGGCATTCCTTTTCTAGCGGGATATTTCACTCGTTTCTTTTTAGTGAAGGCGAAAGGTAAACGCTGGTATCACGCAGAGTTTGTGCCTAAAATTAGTCCGATTACGTTGATTGCCTTGCTATTTACAATCGTGGTGATGTTCAGCTTGAAGGGGAATTTGATCGTGCAGATTCCCCTGGATGTTGTACGAATTGCTATCCCGATGATCATCTACTTCGTTGTGATGTTTTTGGTCAGCTTCTACATGGCGTGGCGCATCAAAGCAAACTACTCTCAATCCGCTAGTGTGGCATTTACGGCTGCAGGCAATAATTTTGAGCTGGCGATCGCAGTTGCGATTGCTGTATTTGGCATTAATTCAGGTGCTGCGTTTGCAGCCGTCGTGGGTCCCTTAGTGGAAGTACCCGTATTGATTGCGCTGGTGAACGTTGCGTTCTGGCTTGAGAAACGCTATTTCATGACCTCCGAGTCGAAACCGCTATAGCTCTAGCCACATCAACAGAGGAATTAGAGATTGGCAGACCGAACACCAACAAAAAAACCAGTTCAGCCAATTGCCCAAAATCTATGGTGGGTGCTTCCGGGAAAGCTTGCAGGGGTCCGTAAGCCAATAGCAGCGGAACTGAGTGAACTACAGGCTGCGGGTATTGGCGCTATCGTCTCTGTAATGGATGACCCCTCCAATCTAGATTTGTATCAACAGGCAAACATCCCTCACCTCTGGTTGCCAACCAAGGGCGGTACCGCACCAAGCCGCGAACAGATTCAGGAACTCCAAAACTTTATTGACCAGCAAAATCATCTTGGCAGCGCAGTTGCAGTGCATTGCACCAGTGGCAGACGCCGGACAGGTACGATGCTGGCTTCCTACCTAATTCATGCTGGTGCATCTTACGGCGATGCCATGCAGACCATTCGGACGGCAAACCCTGATGTTGAGTTGCGAGAAGCCCAAGCTATCTTTCTGCAAGAGTTAGCCAAGAAATAACCCACTTTGCCCCACTAATTCATCAACTGTCTATGGCCAGTTTTGATCATCCCCCCAGAATCTTGTTTTTGTATGGTTCATTGCGCGATCGCTCCTATAGCCGCTTAGTGGCTGAGGAAGCTGCACGAATCATTCAGGAATTTGGGGCTGAAACGCGGTTCTTTAATCCGCGTGAGTTACCGATCTACGGCAGCGTACCGGACACCCACCCCAAGGTTCAAGAGTTGAGAGAGTTAAGCCTCTGGTCTGAGGGCCAAGTGTGGTCAAGCCCGGAGATGCATGGGCAAATTACGGGCATCATGAAAAATCAGATTGACTGGATTCCCTTAAGTATGGGAGCAGTGAGGCCGACTCAAGGCAGAACGCTGGCCGTGATGCAGGTGAGTGGAGGGTCCCAATCTTTTAATGCTGTGAATACACTCCGCTTACTGGGGCGTTGGATGCGGATGTTTACGATCCCGAACCAGTCTTCGGTTGCCAAAGCCTACAACGAGTTCCATGAAGACGGCAGGATGAAAGATTCTGCTTACCGCGATCGCGTCATCGACGTGATGGAAGAACTCTACAAATTCACCCTGCTCTTGCGGGAAAAAGTTGATTACTTAACGGATCGCTATAGCGAACGCAAGGAAAAAGCAGCTCAGCAGGTCATTGCAGTGGCAAGCCGTGCCCTTGAGGTTAGGGATGGGCCTTGAACCCTTACCTTTCAGTGGATCCAAGATAAGGTCAAGGAGTAAGTTGAGAGCTCTAATCTCTTCGTAGTGAACCCGCTCTGCTTCAGCAAAGTTCTGAAGACCCACTTAGCTTTGCTCAACCCCTAAAGAAACGCGATCGCCCCCTACATCCCGCATCTCACCCAGTACCTGAACAACCTGTTCGTAGGGTAACTTTCGGTCTGCCTTCAGAATTACAGCTCCCTTCGGGTTTTTGGTTAGGTAAGACTGCATTTGTTGGGTTAGTTGGTCTTTGCTAGCAGGTTTATTTCCCACTAGAATCTGGCCCTGCTGGTTCATCCCCACTACGAAGGGATCAGGTGTCTGCTGCTGGGTGGCTCCGGCACTGGTGCCGGGCAAGTTGACATCCACTGCTTGCTGGCGCGTTAAAGACAGAGAAGCCAGCACAAAAAACGTGAGGACTGTCAAGATCACATCCATCAGAGGGACAAGATCTAAATGAGGCATTTCAGCGCCAGTTTTGCCTTTTTTAAATCGCATGGATAGCTAGGATTAACAGGGACAACAAAACTAACCAGTGGGAGGTTTAGTAGCGCGGTCAGCGGTTACGGGTGAATCTGCTGCTGCGGTTTCCTCCGCGGGCGCATAGGCATAGCCATTGCCCTCAGATTGATGCCACTGGCGATAGGCCAGTTCTAGATCAGTGCCCGCCTCGGCAAAGTAATCCACCTGCCGTGCCTGGAGGGTGACAGAGATTCGGAAAAAGATCAGCGCCATAATCGCCACGAGCATCCCGGTTGCTGTCGCAATGAGCGCTTCACCAATTCCCGCTGTGGCATTTTGGGTATTTGTACCAGCTTGGCTGCCAAGTTCGAGGTTGCCAAAGGTCCGGATCAGACCTGTAACCGTTCCTAACAGACCCAGCAAGGGAGCCAAAGCCACTACGGTTTCCAAAAATTTGTCCCCTTTACGCATCCTGATAAATTCTTTATCCCCCACGGCTTCCATGGCCAAACGAAAGGTTTCCGGCGTCGGGTGCTTCAGCTTTAAAGGAGCTAACAGGAAGCGGCCTATCGGGATTGCCTGAGCTTGAGCTGCGATCGCAGTGGCTTTATCCAAATCGACTTGGGCTGCTGCTAGGACATCATGGACAACCCGATCCTCCTGGCGCAAAAATTCAAACCAAAACCGGGCTCGTTCTAAGGCGCAGGCGAGCGAAGCAATAGATAGCCCCAAGAGCGGCCACATCACTGGTCCCCCCTCAATCACAAAATCGTACAATCTAGCCATAGTTTGTTGAGGGTGATGGAGATATTTAAGTTGTGAGCAAGGTTACCTAAGCCGCTAAACCCTAAGCGCCAATCACAAAATTAATAGCATTTTGAGTGAGGGCACTGGGTGAACTCAGGCTTAAATTTTGGTTATCAGAGATTTAAGGAGCGACTGTGAGGACGTTCTGCCCTATGCCTCAAGGGAGATAGGCTTGGGCAATCAGGTACTGTCTACCTAGGCATGACCACAGGTTTACATAGCGTCAAAGTCAAGTCTGGCCGGCGGCTGGCCCTCTTATTCCCATCCAGCTGGGCGGCTGTACCCTCGAGACATTCTTCAGAAGGGCTTATCGGTTTGGGGCAGCTGATCAAAATCTATAGGGTTGGCTACTAAGCATGCCTGCTGATCTAGGGAACAGTTCCACTCCCAGTAACGATATCCTGGCTAATGAGGTGCATTTAAAGTAAAACCCGTGGCAAAGCCAGATCCTAATGTGATTGCCCCCGGAGTCTGGAGAAAGCCGGGAATTCACACTTTCCGTTCCAGCGGCTGGCTGATTCTAGTAATGGTGATCGCTGGCCTGGTTTCAATCCCGGTGATTGTGGTTTTAAGCAGCATTTTTACTGCTTCCGGTGAAATCTGGAACCATCTAGCGGCGACAGTACTCCCGCGCTATGTTGCCAACTCCCTCTGGCTGATGCTGGGAGTTGGGATCAGTGTACTGATGATTGGGGTTGGCACGGCATGGCTGGTTACCCTGTGCCGATTTCCTGGCAGCCGTCTATTGGAGTGGGCCTTACTACTACCCCTGGCCGCACCAGCTTACGTCCTGGCCTATACCTATACTGGCTTTCTGGATTTCGCCGGACCCGTACAGAGCTTGCTGCGCGACTGGTTTGGTTGGAGCGCTGGAGACTACTGGTTCCCTAACATCCGCTCTCTCGGCGGCGCGATCGCGATGTTAACTTTAGTGCTGTATCCCTACGTTTACCTGTTGTCTCGCGTCGCCTTTTTGGAGCAGTCGATCGTCACCTTGGAAGCCAGCCGGGTTCTGGGCTGTGGTCCTTGGCGAAGTTTTGCAACCGTTGCCCTGCCCCTGGCTCGCCCTGCAATTGTGGCTGGCCTTGCCCTGGCGCTGATGGAAACCCTCAACGATTTTGGTACGGTGCAGTATTTCGGGGTGGACACCTTCACCACCGGCATTTACCGTACCTGGTTTGGCTTGGGGGAGCGAGTAGCGGCAGCCCAACTCGCCGCTTGCCTACTCTTACTGATTCTGGGGCTGATTTTGGTGGAGCGTTGGTCGCGGCGGCAGGCCCAATACTATCAGATGAGCAACCGCGATCGCCGGCTAGTGGGTTATAGGCTACAAGGTCTCCGCGCCGCGATCGCCGCAATAGCTTGTTTTGTCCCTCTATTCTTAGGTTTTCTACTACCAGCCGCCCTATTGCTCCAGATGACCCTCAAGAACAGCGATCAAACTTTAGATAATCGATTTTGGGGCTTTGCTGCTAATAGTTTCACCCTGGCAGCAACCACTGCATTGCTAGCTGTGGTCATTGGTGTCCTGATGGCCTATGGCGTTCGCCTTTACTCAAGTAGTGGCATGCGCCTAGCCGCCCGAATTGCCTCAATTGGTTATGCCGTACCAGGCTCGGTGATTGCAGTCGGTGTACTTCTGCCCGTTGGCTGGCTAGATAACACAATTGATGCCTGGGCCCGGGCAAGCTTTGGGGTCTCGACCGGCCTGCTCCTGAGCGGTACCATTGCCGCTTTGGTATTCGCCTACTTGGTCCGCTTCCTCGCTATTTCTTTCAGCACCGTTGAAGCCAGCTTGACCAAGATCAAATTGAACCTGGATGATGCCGCCCGCAGCCTGGGCCATGGACCTACTAGCACTCTGGTTAGAGTCCATGCACCCATGATGGGGAGCGGTCTTTTAACGGCAGCCATGCTGGTCTTCGTTGATGTGATGAAGGAACTTCCTGCAACCATCGTCATTCGGCCTTTTAACTTTGACACCCTAGCAGTTCAGGCTTACCAGCTAGCTGCTGATGAGCGCTTGGCTGAGGCTTCCGGCCCTGCCCTAGCCATTGTTGCCGTTGGCATCATCCCCGTAGTGCTCTTGAGCTTCAGGATTACTCAATCCCAGCTGAGAAATTGAGCCTACTTCCAGCCAACCCGGTCCATCAATTCAACCGCTTCTGGGTTATTTTCTCCATAGGTAGAGACATTGACACTGTCAGATTTAAACTGTCCCAGCTTAGTGACGACGGGGCTCAATGACACCTCGGAAATCACTGGGTACTCGTTATTACCCTGGACAATGATCTTCTGCGCTTCGGGGCTGACTAGATATTCAAGAAACTTCACCGCGTTGGACTGATTGGGAGCACTCTTGATGACTCCCGCACCACTGATGTTGATGTGGGTGCCGCGCCCTGTTTGATTCGGGAAAAAGAGGCCTGTCTGTTTAGCGATTTCCTGCTCTTCAGGAGTCTTTGATGTGGCAAGACGTGCCCAG
>CADCWO010000133.1 GCA_902806435.1 uncultured Synechococcales cyanobacterium
GGGGGGACTTGCAACGGGTGGAAGCCACGGCGACTGAGCTCTGTTGCATGTTGTTGCATAGAATGCACCACGCTCAAAGTACTGGCTTAACCTATTGATAAGGGAGTGGTTGCGCAGCTACTCCATCATCTTGAGTTGTACGTCAACTAATGAGAGGCCTAGTGAAGGAGGACAAATTTTTCCAGCAGCTAAAGATGCTGTACAAACGGGTAATCGCCTTACAGCATCAGGCCAGCGCTAGGCCATCGAAGCAGGAATTATGGCTGCCGGTAGTTCTAGAGGAACTGAATACTGCCTTTGAAGAACTACAGGTAGCCGAGGAAGAGCTGCAGGCACAAAATGAGCAGTTAGCAGCCGCACACGCACAGGTGGAAGTAGAACGCCAGCGTTACCAGGAGCTGTTTGAGTTTGCTCCTGACGGCTACCTGATAACTGACCTGGAAGGGATAATCTTAGAAGCCAATCATGCTGCGGCTCAGTTGCTCAACATATCGCAACAGCTTATTGCAGGAAAGCCCTTAGCTACCTTTATTGCTGAGTCCTCACGTCGGACCTTACGTTCTCAACTCACTCAGCTAAAGCTAGGCCAGTTGGAGCGACTCCAGGAATGGGAATTGCCTCTACAGCCACGCCAGGGGATGGCCTTTGACGTTGCCATAACTGTCACTACTGCCTATAACCGCGAAGGCAGGCTAGGCACTCTGCGCTGGTTGCTGCGTGATATCGCCGAACGCAAGCAGGCAGCAGAAGTATTGCGCCAGCAAACAGAACGCGAAAGGCTAGTCGTAGAAATAGCCCAACGCATCCGCCAGTCTCTGAACCTAGAGGAGATACTAAGCACCACCGTCTCTGAAGTGCAACAATTCCTCCAGAGTGATCGCGTGTTCATTTACCGCTTCGAGCCAGACTGGGGTGGGATTGTGGTTGTTGAATCTGTAGGTGGCGATTGGAAGCCTATTCTGGGAAGCAGGCTCAAAGACCCTACCTTTGTTGAAACTTATGTCCAGCCCTACAAAGAAGGTCGGATTCAAGCGACAGAGGATATCTACGCAGGGGAGCTAACCCAATGCTACGTCGACTTTTTGGCTGAGTTTCAGGTCAGGGCAACCTTGGTGGTTCCTGTTTTGCAGGGGGAAGAGTTGTGGGGACTGCTGGTCGCTAACGCCTGTTCACAACCGCGCAAGTGGCAGCAATTGGAAATTAACTTGCTCAAGCAACTGGCAACGCAGCTGGCGATCGCCCTCCAGCAGTCTGAACTTTATCAACAGGTGCAAACTGAACTAAAGGAGCGCCAGCGGGCAGAGGGAAAAATACGTCAACAAGCAGCCTTACTAGATATTGCCACCGACGCTATTCTGGTTCAAAGTCTGGAGAATCAAATCCTGTTCTGGAACCAAGGTGCCGGGCGTCTATACGGTTGGAAGACAGCGGAAGTTATGGAGCAGAACCTTGATGAGCTTTTGTACAAGGAACCATCGCCTCAACTTGAAGTAGCCCAGAAGACGGTTGTTGAGAAAGGAGAGTGGCAGGGGGAGTTACATCAAGTCACCAAAGCAGGTAAGGACATCATCATCGCTAGCCGCTGGAGCCTGATGCGCGATGAGCAGGGACAACCTAAAGCCATCCTGACGGTCAACTCCGACATCACACAGCAGAAGCAACTGGAAGCACAGGCTCTGCGCAGGCAGCGCATGGAGAGCCTCGGCACCCTGGCTGGTGGTGTTGCCCACGACCTTAACAATGTACTCGCACCCATTCTGCTAATTGGTCAACTCCTAAAGAGCAAACTCCCTGATGAGCAGAGCCAGCAGCTCCTAACCATCTTGGAAACCAACGTCAAACGCGGAGCTGATTTGCTCAAGCAAGTTCTGACCTTTGCACGCGGCTCTGAAGGCAAGCGCACGATTGTGCAAGCTGATAAGTTAATCTTGGAAGTTGAGCAAATTGCTAAAGAAACCTTCTCCAAATCTATTGAGGTTTCTACACACATCTCACCAGCTCTGTGGCCTATCACAGCCAATGCCACCCAACTACATCAGGTGCTGATGAATCTCTGCCTCAATGCTCGTGATGCCATGCCGAACGGCGGTACTCTGACTATCACTGCTGAGAACCTGTTTATCGATGCACACTATGTCCAGATAAACCCTCACGCCTCAGTAGGTCCCTACATTGTCATCACAGTTTCTGACACTGGAATGGGCATCCTGCCTGAAGTACTCGATAAGATCTCAGAGCCATTTTTTACAACTAAGGAACTAGGTCAAGGCACAGGTCTAGGTCTTTCCACAGCACTTGGGATTATCAAAAGCCATAGTGGTTTTATGAACGTATCGAGCAAGGTCGGGCAAGGTACTCAAGTTAAGGTGTACTTGCCAGCAGTAGAGGCAATGAATCAAAAGCAGACAACGCCAGCTCTCGTACTGTCTCAAGGACAGGGGGAACTCATTCTGGTTGTGGATGATGAAGCTGCTATTCGAGAAATTACCAAAACCTCACTGGAAGCACACAACTACAGGGTGCTCACAGCCAGTGATGGGATTGAGGCAGTCACCCTGTACGCTCAGCACCAAGACGAAATTAGTATAGTGTTGACCGATATGATGATGCCCTTGATGGACGGCCCAACGGCTATCCGCATATTGCAAAGAATGAATTCACAGGTCAAGATTGTAGCTACCAGTGGCCTTGCGTCAAGAGAGAAGTTGACTGAAGTTGCTGGTACTGGCATTAAAACATTCCTGTCAAAGCCTTACACAGCTGAGGAATTATTGAACACTTTACACCAGATTCTGAAGAGAAAATAGAGGGCTTCGTGAGGCCTATAGCGGATGATGCAGCTATGTTATTATGTTGCAACAATTAGGATTTCTTGTAGGGTAAGAGATTCTCGCGGGTAGAACTACTTATATGTCCAAGTTCCATCTATTCAAGTGGCACCATTTTCTGTCCGTGATCATCGTTTGCTGCCTACGCTAGTACAGCCACTACGCCCTGAGCTACCTGAGGTAGAGAATCCTAAGGTTAATAATCCAGATGCCTTCGTGCAAGTAAGTAGTGCTCATCCACTTCTGGTAGTGTTCCAGATGTGTTGTTTCAAGTTAAACAGGCAAA
>CADCWO010000134.1 GCA_902806435.1 uncultured Synechococcales cyanobacterium
CTCTATGTCTACGTAGCGCTATATGTCCCCTTTACATCGGGCTACCTTTCGCACACGAGAAGGAGATGGAAGTGCAGCCATCACATCTGCAACACCCTCGTCCCACGGATTGAAATTGAACGACCGTGGTGGGCTCTTCACCGTCATCGACAAGCGTGACAACACTCCACCAAATGTCGTTGACGGTATAGCCATCAACGACGTCGACCGACTGCAGAAAGAAACGTCACATCATTGTTTACAATAAAATAAATTGCAACTCTATAGACTACAATATGATTTATAAACCGAAGTAAGTGAAGAACTTACTTACAGCGTCTCTTAGGAGCCGTCTTCACCTCCGGCTCGTCGTCATCAACCTCCAAGGGGCGCTTGCGAGAGCCCTCCGGCACAGATGGTATTATAGTCGACTGCACCTCTACGACAGGAGGAATTAAAGGCTGGAGAACTTCCTCAACCAAGCCCAAATCTTCCTCCAATGCTAAGATATGGCGCTTGAGGGCCTTGCAGGCCTTGATAGAAGCACCTTCACAGAAAAACAATGAATAAGGCGTTAGGATTCTGAATTCATAAAAACATAATTCAATTGGTAGAAATATAAGAACTTACCGGTAGATGCAGTGATATCAAGGATGACATCATCTTCTTGAGTGCAAAGATCAATAAGCGCCTCGAGGAAATTGGTGGACTTTTCCCGTGCACCTCGCCATGGCATATTGCTATCCCCCTTCATCGTCAGAGATTCTTGAGTGATTAGATTAGTCAGGAAACCATCTGAAGAGAGCTGAATGCCCTCCCTTTGGAGCTCCATCCTGTCAAAGAAAGAAAAAGGAATAGCAGACTCCACCTTCCTCACGAAGCACTTTACCATGAACAACTTCAAAGTCCGCCCGGGGTGCCCGGCGCGCGAGAGAGGTAGGCCATTAATGGCAAACCACTTAGTCTCCTCCTCAAATTCCGCCCAATGAGCCCAGGCTTGAAGTTCATTGGAAATGAACTTTGAGTCCGGATAGAACACAATGAGAGGTGCTCCGTCACGAAGAAAGGTAGCAGCCATCTCAAAAGCACGGTAGATCCACTGTGATTCCTTCCGACCTCCCTCTGACATCCGTGTTGGAAGCTTGTTCCAACCTGGCACCTCCTTGCCGCCATCAATGCCAGGTACCGGCAAATCCTCCGGCACGTCAAAAAGAACCATGTCCACCAAGCCTGAGGTACACTCTTCTCCATCAATGCGCCGCAATCTAGTGCCCCCATACTCCTTCAAAAATTGTCTCATCTCAATGAGAACTGCTGGATCATCATCCTCCTGAGCAATGCTATCACAAAGGGGCATAATAGTGAGGGGGCTATTACACAAGACCTTCACTCCAACAGCTGACTCCATGTGTTGGCCTGCCGGGATCGAATAGATTGTCTGTGAAGGCTTCTCAATGAACGTGGAAGGCCGGCTGCTCGCCGAAGGTGAAATGCCCATTGCATGCGCCACCGCTGCAGGGACCGATAAACCACCAAGCCCCCCAAGCTGAGAAATGAGCTTCTCAGGCCCCTCCTTTGCAACCAATGTCGCGAGCTCCTTGTTCCTCTCCTTAGTCTCCTTCTTCTCCTTCTTGGCCATCTCCTTCTCTAATCTCTGGGCTTCTCTCTGTGCCTCTCTGGCCGCTGCCTTTGCTGCCTTCTCAGCAGCCTTGGCCTTATTCTTATCAGTCATATCAAGAGCCTCCATCGCAGCTATTGGAGCCATAAACAACGGAAGCATGCCACCATCGTCAGATGAAGAGGCCGTAGCATCACAATTTGCCCTATGAATGATCTCGTCTGCAAGGGTTGGATCACCGTCCCTCATTTCCAAATACCAAGGGCATTGTCGAAGATGATGCCGAGAAAATCGCCGCACCTGCTGCTCACTGAAGATGCAGTCTGCTGAAGACGTATCAATCCACTTCGTGAAGCGTAAGGGTAAGCGACTGGCATCCAAGGCACCATTAGCTACCAGCTCCCTCCAAAAATATCGGAGCACTGCGCGCTTGGCAACATTCTCGCAATCCGGCTGTGTGGTGAACTCCTCCCCCTTAGAGTGATTGAGGCGCTGCCCAATATGGCTAGGATAGACCTTACACCATAGCGTGATGCACTTTGATTCGATCCAGTTGCCAATCTCTTGGATGGGATTGGCAAGCCCCTCTGTCTTAAAGACAATATTGTCCTCTATGATAATCTCCGTGAATAGCTTAACGCACTCCTCCTCGAGCTATGACAGAAAATAGGAAAGATTAGAGTCACTAAATGTATAAATAAGATTGCAAATATGAAGACAAATGTAGTGTAATGAGAACGTACTCCGGCCCAAAACGCTGCCCTATCAATCCAGTTTCGAAGAATCTTGTCAGAGGCTGGAGAGGCTGGAAAATTATAATCCTCCCGTGAGCGTTTACTCATGTTCCACCATCTGCACCATCTCGCCTTGAAACGTGCAGGCACCTTAGCTGTAGCAATTAGCTGAAGCTTCTCTGCTGTCATCTCCGGCTTCAGTTGATAAATGTCAAAGTGGCGGTTTATCTAAACCAAGGAAATACGCAATAAGTATAAAGCACCATGAGAATCAGAATTAAAGAAATGGATAGAACAAGGGACGAGGAACATACCTCCCTGAAAAAATCTTCACCATTGGCAGGATTGGCAACGGCTAGGTACCGCTGAAACTGTGTTGTGCAAGAAGTCTTCTTCTTTGCTACGGCTTCGTTGCACAACCTCACCAAATCTGCTGGATTGCCTATACGGTCGTCACCTACGCCGGTGACAAGGGAGTCTCTATAAATCCGTATTTGCTCCTCTTGGACTGCGATGAGCTCACGCTGATAATAAACAACCATCAAACCATTAAAATTCACGGAATTACAAAACAATAAGTATGACAGGATACATAAATAGAGCAAGTGGTTTGACATCGCACCTCATGCATCAGCTTCACGAATGCATCAAGGGTCATGTGGTACCACTTTTTTGTGCCCTTCTTCGACCACTCTACAACACTGGCCTCATAATCATCTTCACTAATTAGCCCCTTCAACGCTTCGAAGTCCAGCAGCCCAAAGTGTTGGAT
>CADCWO010000135.1 GCA_902806435.1 uncultured Synechococcales cyanobacterium
CAGCTTTGGCAGATGCGGACTTCTCAAATGTCGGCTGTGGAATCAGACACGGTTAAAGTTCCCCGTCACCTCTTCAACGCCTGGTCTGACTTGCTGTGCTACGCAGCCTGATGGATAAAGTCGAGTTTAGTGCACTACCGAATCATTGTTCTAATAGGTTTTCTCCTCAACTGTTATTTACTTGTATTCCTCCTCGCTACCTCAGTGCAATACTTTTCGAAGAGGATATGCTGATGAAACCCAGAGCGGATGAAGCGGAGGTTGCGATCCAGTACTGCGCATCTGGCATTCGCCAGCACTCGCTCAAATTCAGCATTACCCTCGATGTCTGGCTCAGTGAAGGGCTCGCAAGGGGATGAACCGGGAACTAGCCATTCGCTGTGGCGCAGAGAGTAGCCGTACTTTAATTTGTCCAGTTCCGTGCGTTGATGGATGGAAATAGTAATCTTTCCATGTACTTCGCGATGGACTTCGGGACAAAAATCAATAAGGGTTTGGAGCTGTTGATCGATAAACTGCTTAACCTTGCGACTGTGATGCTTAAGCAGTTTGGGTTGAACTTGCATGTAGATCTCTTGTGCATCCTCCACAGTAATCACTCCACCCTCCCCGCCGATTAGATAGAGAAGAGATTCCTTCTGTCTTCCCTCAGCCTCCTGATAGTCCTCGATCAGCTCCCGGATGTAGGGCCGGGAAAATAGTTGCTCTCCAGTTTCAGGCTCAAATCCAGCAACTAGCGCTGCTGCATACTCCTCATCACTCAGGTTAATTATTACAGGTTGAGGCTGTTGCCAGAGCACTTCGGCGAAATCTCGGATCTCGCTCTTAAAGCCACCCAACTTGTTGCGAAACAGACCTCGCTTATTCCAGCCGCTGACGGACTTGAAGTTAAGCCTGAACGCTTCAATAAAACGCTTAATAGCAGATTTATGCTCTCCAACGGCTAAGCGCGCGGCCCCACGATTAACATAAGCCCCGGCGTTCTTTGGAGGGAGCTTCACTAGGAGATTAAAGCCTTTAAGAGTAGCTTGAAAACGTACCCAACTGGCTTTATAAACACCTCGATTCTGAATCTTCTTGAGCTTGTTCGATAAAGACATAGTTCACCTTAAATATTGTTGATATCGCATCACGTTCGTGGTCTTTTTGATCTTCAATGAACCAGTTCCGCAAATTAGCAGTTTTCTAAAGGATGTAACAGTTTTGAGCTTTGTGAGCTCACCCTTTATGCAGAAGAAAAGGGGCTCATTGCGGTAGGGAGCACTCAGTTGCGGGTAGGGGTGAGGCTGCTGAACGCTAAACTGCATTGATAAAATGGGGATCGGGGACTCACCACACTCCACGATTTGTAGATGCAGATAGGGCTTCATCGGGCAAAATCAAGTACAACTATTAAGCAATTTGCTGAAGCATCGTTTAAACCCCCAAATTAGCATTCTTAAGCTAGTTTGGAAATTAACTCAAAAGTTAAAGATAAACCATTGGCGTGGAATCCCTGCGCAGAATTCAAGCCTCTTGTTGCAAGGGTTAATGAAATGGCTGCGTAGCTCAATCTACCGATTTAGGTGCTCTACTTTAGGTTCTACTTACAGTAATTAAGGTTGTCAAGGATGGGCTGAGCCGCAGGTTATCGAGGAGAGATAGTCAAGTTTAGAAATTAAGCTAATTCTAAGGCTTGGTTAAAACTACAAGTTGTAGACTATCCTTCTTTACAAATTTACAAATCTATGTACACTACTGGAGGGTGGTTTGATGGTTCGAGCCATGCAGGGGGTGTGCTATCGAAGATATTTATCTGTGAGTACACCGCATGTTGAAGAAGGCCTAGGATGCAAAACACTCTTAATCGTGAACCATCTTGTCCATTTGTTTCGATCATTGTTCCCGTTTTCAACGATTTTGAACCCCTCAAAATTTGTTTAGCAGCTTTAGAAAGTCAGACCTACCCGAGGCATCTTTACGAAGTCATTGTGGTTGACAATGGCTCGGATGGCAATATGGCTGATGTAGTTAGTCAATTTGCCCAAGTGTTAACTGTCTGTGAAGGCTTCCCTGGTTCCTATGCTGCCCGTAACAAGGGCCTTTCTCTTGCTAAAGGGGAGGTCATTGGTTTCACGGATGCTGACTGTATTCCTGCCTCCAATTGGATTGAAAAAGGTGTAGCGAATCTACTGCGTGTGTTTAACTGTGGGCTGGTCGCCGGAAAAATAGATCTTTTTTGCCTTAATCCGTCTCGGCCCACAGCTGTAGAACTTTATGAGACAATCAAAAGCTTTCGCCAGAAGTACTACATTGAAAACTATAAAGGTGGTGCAACCGCAAATATCTGGACTTTCAGAAGTGTAATTAATGATGTCGGTACTTTTGACGCTACACTGAAATCGGGTGGCGATATAGAGTGGGGGCAGCGGGTTTATGCAGCAGGTTACAATCAGGTTTACGCGGATGATGTTTGCGTAGCTCACCCGGCAAGACGTTCATTGGGCCAGCTTTACACAAAGATGGTTCGTCGTGCTGGTGGGGAGCACGATAAAAAGAAAAAAGAAGGGTATTCAGTTGGGAACTTCATTGTCGACCTGACCCGAGAATTGAAGCCTCCCTTAAGATCTATAGTTCGTATTGCTGTTGACCCAAAGTTAAGGGGAATACAGCAAAAGAGCCAAGTGATCAGCGTAATGCTGCTCGCAAAGTACTTTAAAGCTTTTGAAAAAGTTCGGTTACAGTTAGGGGGTATCTCTCAGAGAAGATGAGTTTCTAGTTTGCGCTTCTCCCGCTCATCTAGAATGAAATAACTTTCCCCAATGATGTTCTAGGACTTGTGGCTCAGGACCAGATGGCTCGAGCCAACTCATAGAGGTTGATAAACAGCCCAGCCATGGTGTCATGTAGCCAGATTGACTTCGAGAAGTAAATTACTCTACGCGCTAGGGGTGTAATGCGGGTTTTTAAGGTTAAATGCCGATGTTCAATTTCCTAAGTATTGGCTTTTCAAAATAATATTGCTACTCGAGAAAACGCAAATACAGCTCCCCAGCGATCAGTGTAATAGTGTTAATTGGATTGTAGCGATGAAGTGGCTCTCTAG
>CADCWO010000136.1 GCA_902806435.1 uncultured Synechococcales cyanobacterium
TTAACTCATCCCTCCATTATGCAATGCCAACTCAAGAGGTTGCTTGAACCCTTTGGCATCAAAAGATTTTGTACCGATGGATGGGGTGCTTATCAAAGACATCTACCAGCACAGAAGCATGAAGTTGGTAAACGGAAGACGCAGAGAATTGAGCGCAAACATCTGCGGCTGAAAACCAGAATTAAGCGACTTGCCCGGAGGACTATTTGTTTTCCCAAATCTGAACAGATGCACGATCTGGTAATTGGTCTGTTCATCATACGCCTTTGGCGGAGCAAAGCTCTACGCTACGAGTTCGGACTATCAATTTAAAGTCAAACAACAAATCAGCAACATTACCCAATCTCTATATCTCAATCGCCTGGCTGTCAGCATAATTCATCTGATTGAGGCTGTACTGAGGAGTGAGGTAGACCTAGAACCACTTTCTTCGTTTGTCATAAGCTGTCGCAAGATTGCCAGCTCCTGTTCGTCGGTCTGTAGACACGTTGGTTGGTTTCACCCGCTGCCTCCAGCCAGCCCTGCTCAACCAAGGCTTTCAAATCACGCTGTAGAGTCCGTCGGGATTCACCAGAGCAGAGGGCTTCAAACTGCTGGATGGTCATTTCTCCCTGTTGCATTGCCCAGGCTAAGGCACTTCGTTGGCGTTGGGATAGGTTTTGCATCTCGGCGGGCAGAATCATTTGTTCGGTCTCTTTCTCCTTACCATCGTGGGGCCATAAGTAAGCAACCAGTAATTCCTCAATTTCCTGGTAAAGCTTTTGCTGGCGGTCTTCCTTGCTGCGTAGCGCTACAAGCATCAGGTGATTGAAGCTTTGGATAAACACTTCCGCTATGACGTCAGCTTTGGCAGGGGTGAGGGCAGGATTACGTGCAAGAAACAATCCGGCGGCTGTCTGTACCATCTGGCGAATAAACCCCTCATCGAAACGCTCAAACAGTTGTGGAGTCGTGTAGTAAAGCATGAACATCACGCGCGGTGCTGGATCATCAAAGAAGCGGATGGACATTTTGACAATCCTTTGGACCATCTGTTTAAGAGGGAGTTGAACAATCTCTGGCACCAGTAGTCGGGCCTGAAACTCTTGTACTTGTCGATGGTGCCGTTCTTCCAGGGCACGAAAAACAGCTCGTTTATCTGGGAAGAACTGATAAAATGAGCCGACTGCTGTACCTGCGCGCTTGGCGATCAGGTGTGTTGTCGCTGCATCGTAACCGGCTTCAGCGAACACCTCAGCCGCGGCGTCTAGAAGCCTTTCAACACGTTCACGGCTGCGCCGTTGCCGAGGCACGCGTCGCAACGGGTGCTCATTGAGCACTTCTTGTCCTAGCATTAGCTGTTCCTCCCCTTGACAAACGCGAGTATTGCGTCATAATTAGTTCCAGACATGAATATTTT
This sequence comes from uncultured Synechococcales cyanobacterium, assembly GCA_902806435.1. GTDB lineage: Bacteria > Cyanobacteriota > Cyanobacteriia > Thermosynechococcales > Thermosynechococcaceae > CADCWO01. Next base: position 1,400 of record CADCWO010000136.1, read on the forward strand.
GTCATGTATAAATACTTTTGATCCACTGCGGGTGCAGTATTTGCAGAAGGTAGTGCAGATGTATGGATCAACAGAAACCAGCACAGGAGGAAGCGATGCAGGTTAAGACAGCACAGAAGATGCCAGGCGACCTTGGGCTGCCCTGGTTGGGCCGGGTCCGACAGGTAGTGGCTACAGAAGGATTCGGCCTGCTAGAAGACTATCATCACTACGGCCCAGTGTTCAAAAGCAATTTTCTCGGCCACCGCGCTGCGGTGCTTATTGGCCCAGAGGCAAACCGGAAAGTGCTCCAGGAGGGTGGCGAGCGCCTATCGTCTTATCATGGCTGGGGACCATTCACCGAGCACATCTTTGGTCAGCCCATGATGCTCCAAGACGGTGAACAGCACCGCCGCACGCGGCGGTTGATGGCCCCGGCTTTTCATGGAACAGCTATCGCCAGTTACGTGCAGACAATGCAGCAGATCTTGGACGAGGGATTTAGTGCCTGGCCAGGTCAGCAAAACATCCCTATCCACCAAGAGTGTCGTAAGTTGGCACTTGTCATCGGTATACGCTTGCTACTGGGGGTGCAGGCTGAGGGACAGGTGCAGCAGATCGAGTACTGGTACAGCCACCTATTAGCAGGAGCAACGGCAGTTCTACGCTTGGGGGGTCCGTACACTACCTATGGACGGGCGCTACGTGCCCGCTGCCAGCTCCAAGAACTGCTGGACCAAATTGTTGCAGAGCGTCAACGGCAGGGAAAGCTTGCCGAGTCCCACGATGCCCTCGGCCTTTTCCTGTCAGCGGTAGATGGGCAGGGTGAGTCCCTGCCCAGAGCGCAGATCATTGACGAACTGTTGCACCTGGTTAACGGGGCACACTTCACAACGGCTACCGCCCTCACCTGGGCACTGGTCGAGCTAGCAGCTCGCCCCGAATGGCGGCAGCGCTTACGTTACGAACTTAAAGAGGTGATAGGGGAAGGGCCAATTCAGGTTACTCATCTACGGCAACTCACCCAGATGAGCTGGTTCCTTAAGGAAATTGAACGCTTTTATTCCCCTGCGGGGGCAGTGATCTTCCGGGGAGTTCGCGAAGAGTTTAATTTTGCTGATTATCGTATTCCTGCCGGATGGTTAGTAGTCGTCTCTCCTTTTGTCACTCACCGGATGAGCGAACTGTTTGCTGAGCCGGGCTGTTTTAATCCGGACCGCTTTGCGCCCCCCCGTGAGGAAGACCGCAAAGACTCCTTTACCCTGGTTGGGTTCGGTGCAGGGCCGCACGTCTGCATTGGTCGTGAGTTTGCTTTAATGGAGCTTAAGATTGCCATAAGTATCCTGCTGACACGCTTTGAATGGTCGATCACTCCTGACGATAGTGCTGTTACACCGCTGTTCTTCCCGGCCAGGGCTAGAGACCGGCTTCGCGCCAGCTTCTTTTCACTCAGTAAGCAAGTGAACTAGTTGCCACCTTGCAAAATGTTTCACGCACCTCTGTAAGCGAATCATCAATCACCTTTTTAAGGAGTACCGAGTTAGTGTTGTCACCGCAGACATAGACACGCGTAACATAGCCTCTGTGGTTGTGTTGCAAAAACTTAAGCGAGAAATGATAGGGTAGGGAGCCTGTCTCTTTAACTCTCCCTTTTCATGCCTGAATCTAGCCT
>CADCWO010000137.1 GCA_902806435.1 uncultured Synechococcales cyanobacterium
CGACAACGCAACCGACTGATTGAGCTAAGCGAACAGAACCCAGATTGGGTCTTGGGTTTTGCCGATGAAGTATGGTGGATAGAACTTACGCATTGACAGAAAATAGATACTATGCAGCCAAGCCCAACTTCTGCGTTCGGTGTTCTAAAATAAATTCACGAGCGACTTGAAGAGATAAATTTCTTTGGAGTTCATACCAGTTTTCAATTAAATCTTTAGAGCGCATTAATTCTAATTGAGTAAAACCTCGAATTGCGCTCTTCAAAGTGAGTTCTAATTGCTTCGGTTGCTCTCACCATAAATCGCCCAATGCCACACACTTGTTTGATAGCTCTGTGGTAGCACTCAATTCCCCAATGTATTGAATGCAATTCCCGAAATTCTGTTCTAGAAATTGAAGAGAGTGCATCTTTTTCAGGAGTGTACATAATGTAATATCTGGAAGTTTCGTTTTTGAAATTTCTCCGAAATACCTTCACCTGACCGAAATTTTTTAGATACACTATTAAACCGGAGTCTGGAATTTCTAATTTTTGGACTTGAGTAAAATTTTTACCATCAACCGAACATGAGCGATTTTTAGCTATACCAGTTAAAAACCCTAATTGCTTGTTTTTCAGGAATTTCAGGTTTTCTTTACTAGAATACCAAGTGTCAGTAGTCACTGTTTTCGGCTTTAAACCCCAATCCAAAACTTCAGTAATCATCTCTCGCAAATAATCATTTTTTGTTTTTCCCTCTTGTTTGTTATAAATGCGATAATTTACAGGTATAGATTTACCTGTTAAATCTGTGTAATCCAACGTAATTAGCTGGATTCCTTTAACGGCACGGTGATGCCTCCCTGAGTAATAGTAACCAATTAATTCTGTTATTCTTGGATTACTATGAGGTTTGTCAATTACCGTATCATCTCCGCTTAATATACCTCCTACTAAATTGATGCTTAGCTTGATTTCTTCAAATAAGTCCTTGGGTTCATAACGCTCACGCAGCAAAAATCTATTGATACTATCGTGAGATAAATCTTTCATTATCTGAGCCAACCGTGTGCAGCCTGGATACTTTGATTCCGCCAGTAGAAACAACGTATAAGTATCCAAGTCACATTTAGCTGTTGATGGTTTAGTAATTGCTCTAATCGTCCGAACCCTAATTACAGACAAGTAAATTAACGCGATGTGCAACTAAAACTAGGCTGCCACAAGCTGCTCAAACTGCAAAGGGTTAGGACTGAAGCGATTGAGCCAGCGACAGACAGTATGAGCTAATAGCTTACGATTGATGCGACTAGTCAAATGCCACTGGTCTCGTGCCCAGACTTTCTCAATCGAGAAGCGTTCGACCAGCTGCCCGATGACCGTTTCAATCAGTCGCCGCAGTCGTTTAAGTAGGGCGACCCAAGCAGGGGGACGCGAGTCGTGCATATTGGCACGCAGGGCGGTTTCCAACTGAATGCCAACTTGTCGGAGTTCGTGTTGGAGTGGGGTAGACAGATAGCCCTTATCACCAACCAGTAGCCCGTGAATCGAGTGCACCATCTCCCACAGTGCCTCTCGCTCACTGCCATTGGCAGGAGAGAGACTGAATTGGGTAATCACCCCCGTCGCACTGATGAGTAGATGTCCATGAAAGCCGTAGTAGGTCTGCTTCTTAGCAGCACAATACCCATAAGCGGCAACGCCTTTGAAACTGCGGCAACTGGGGGCACGGCTAAAGCCACACAGCGGGATGGGAATGCCATCAACCAGATGCACTGGCTCGTTCAACGCTCCCAATCTGGTCGCTAAATGGTGCTGGAGCATGGCTTTGTACTGCCATAGATTGGCGGCTTGCCGCACAAAGGCGCAACGGCTCCTCAACCCTGGAAACCATGCCAACCAGTGACGGCGAAAATACTGCCAAATCGCTTGGTCTGTATCTATCCCTTGATACTCTGCCACGATCTCCATTGTCAGTACCTCACTATCGCTCAACGTAGGCGCAAATCCTTTGGAGCGAATCGGTCGCCCTTGCGTCACCTCAGCCTTCGTCATCATCCACACAGCAAAAAACTGCAATGATAAACTCTTCAATACAAAACATTGGTCTCACCCGAACTAGATAGGTTGTACTTCTAGCTTCGTAGGGTGAGACTTTCTTTGCAAAATCTTAGTGGCACATCGCGTTAGCTACATATTTAACAGAGCTTGCCAGGGATTGAGTTAAGTAGTTCTCAAGTTCGGAGGATATTAAAGCGAAAAAAGTATAGTTATGTTTGGGCAAAATATGACCTAGGAGACAAACAAAATCAATTAGAGAGAGCGTTGTTTCAAGAGAGGCTTAACAAATATTTAGCAGTAGCTAGAGAGTACCGGGAGCTATTACAAGTATGGTTTTGGGATGAAAGCGGATTTAGTTTAAGAGTGATACGTCGAAAAAATTGGGGGAAGAGAGGACAACGTAAAAATATTACAGGGCAACGTCGTCGTGGTCGAATAAATGTAATGGGAGCAATTCGAGAATCAGACCGCTCCTCAAGTATGTTTCTTTATTAAAAAAGGCTTCGGCCGTGAGCTCAGCCGAACGGTAACGCAGATATCTTTCTAGAGCAGCTGCAACAATTTAATGAATTAATTAAACAAGAGTGGGTAAATCAAGGAAATCGCTCTGAGGCTTTTCATTCACATGGACCTAGAATTATTTTAATTCTGGATAATGCTAGTTTTCATAAACGTCAAGATATTTTAAGTAAAGTATCTAAAGAGTTTCCTAACTTCCGGCTAGATTTCTTGCCAGCTTATAGCCCTGACTACAACATTATAGAATTAGTTTGGCACTCATGTAAAGAATATATTGCTCACCGTCTGTTTCAATCAGTAGATGAATTGAAACTACTACTGGATAGGCTGTTAAACCAAGGCGAGTTAGTAATTAAATGGCATCGCAAGATCAAGAATAAGGGTAATAACCATCATGTTGCAGCTTGAATGCTTATTAGCTTAGTGCATGGTTAGAAACAGACTATCCAGCAATTAAACAACGCGCCCAACAGCAGGATG
>CADCWO010000138.1 GCA_902806435.1 uncultured Synechococcales cyanobacterium
TCAGCGGCAATCTCCCTTAGTCGTGATTTGCTTTAGTGCTGGGGGTGTCGGAGGAGCGGGTGCTGCCTGGGCTTGGCAACAGTCAGGAGGGGAGCTGCGAGCACTCATTGCCTGTGATGCTTGGGGGGTACCACTGTATGGCAATTTCCCCATCCATCGGCTCAGCCATGACCACTTTACTGACTGGAGTTCTCGGCTACTGGGTGCTGGATCAGAGAGTTTTTATGCCGATCCACCCGTTGAGCATTTGGACTTGTGGAGCTCACCTCACACGGCTGAAGGATGGTGGGTGCAGCAAGATGGCCACCAACGCACCACCGCTGCCAGCTTTATTAACCGGCTTTTGGCTCGCTACAGTGAGGGAATCTAAACCATATCAAACGGCTTGGGTAGAGGGTTAGGAAGATGTCCCGTTGCAATAAACAACCGAGCTTAAGGCGCAATTGGCAACAGATTCATTATAAGAAGTGCTGGAATCCCCGGCTGAGGGAAAGGGTAATCGCTGGATATTGACCTGTGCGATCAACTAACTGCACCCCCGTTCCTTCTACCATTTCCCCAATGATTGCTGCGCCTTGACCTAGTTGCTGAACGAGGGAGGTAGCGAGCGCGGGCGGCAAGGCCAAGACCAGTTCAAAGTCTTCGCCCCCGTACAGTGCCCATTCTAAAGCTTGTTCCGGTGTCAGGAAAGTAGTCTTAGTCAATGGTGTCGCAATGGGCATGTCAGCCCGTTCTAGGCTTGCACCGACGCCACTGGCGCGACAAATTTGCACAACAGCATCGGCGAGGCCGTCACTGCTATCCATCCCGGCAACCCGTAACTGCTTGTCTAGCTGCCAGAGTTTTGGAACAACATCCAACCGAGGCTGGGGGCGTTGATGCGCTTGGATTAAGAGGCGGTGTTCCACCTCGCTCAGGTCACTGCCCCAGCTGGGGTTAAGCAGTAACTCCAAGCCCGCCCGCGAAGCTCCATGCACCCCTGTAACCAAAATTGCATCTCCCGGCTGAGCAGCTGAGCGCCGAATCACTTGTTGAGGAGAAACTTGACCAAAGGCGGCGATCGCGACAGTAATCACCGGCGAACGGCAGACATCTCCGCCCACAATTGGCGTGGCATACTGTTGCAGACAGGCACTTAACCCCTGGTAAACATTCTCAACCCAGCTCACGGAAAGTTGGCCGGGAACCCCCAAACCTACAGTAAGGCCGAGGGGAGAAGCTCCCATTGCTGCCAAATCCGACAAATTCATGGCAGCCGCTCGCCAGCCGACATCTTCAGGAGAGGTTGTACCCTCACTAAAATGCACCCGATCAACCAGCAGATCGGTGGTGACGACAAGAGACTGACCGGGCTCAGTCGTCAGAACAGCCGCATCATCCCCAACTATCTCGGCTGGGCAAAAGCGCTGTAACCGTTCCAAAAACGCTTGTTCCCCCAGGTCGCGAACCCGAGGGGAGGAACTGAGGTTCATGGTTCAAACCGAGAATGCAACTTCGGGAACCGATAAAACATATCCCCATCTTCATCCACCTCTGGGACTGCCTCAAAATTTTGGACCTGTTCCTCCAGGTACTGCTTAACTAACTGGGCATCAACTCTTGCTGTGGCAGCCAATTCAATTAATGAAATACAGCCGTTTTGAGCTTTTAGCAACTGGTAAAAGGCATTTTCCAACTGACGCTGGTCCCGCCAATTCCGAAAGCCATTCAGCACAAACAGGCTGAAAAGCACACTCAGCCCACTTACAATTAGTAACTCAAGCAGGGCCATAGGCTAATACTTAGAATGCGCCAATGGTAGTTCTACATTAGCTTAAGCCGCCTGCGGCTGTACCAGCTTCTCTGCTCCTTGAATAACTTTAGCCGACTGAATCGTGTCCCCTGCCTTCAGCTCCCGTAAAACGTCTTTACCATCGACCACATAACCAAAAACAGCATAGCGTCCATCCAGCAGATTCTTTCCAGGCGGTGTTAATTCCGGTTCAAACAGCGAGAAGAAGAACTGGGAGGAGGCACCATTGGCATCATCACCGGGACGAGCCATCGCGATAGCACCATAGGCAGAAAAAGGAAGGGCAGGAGAAGCCTGGGAACGGCCTAAATCTTCCAATGTCACGCCATAGGTTGGTTTAGCATCACCTTTGACCAGGACTTCTAAAGGGATCGCCCGATACTTGCCGGTTTTAGGATCGATAAAGCCTTCTTCTGGTCCGGGGGGATCTCCTGCTTGCAACACGTAAAAGTCTTCAGCACGGGTAAACTTTAAGCCATCATAGAATCCCTTCTGGACCAGATCAACGAAATTACCAGCCGTAACCGGAGCGCTGTAGCCATCCACCACAAGCTTGATTTCACCTTTATCAGTCTCCATCACGACCGTGGCACGGCCTTTTAGTTGGGGCAAGTTACTATATTCCGCCGGCACTTCGAATGGGAACCTTGCCACCATTGATGCCTCTAGATCACCAATTAGACCTAGAACCTGGGATCTGAGTTTACTAACCTGCTCTTTGTCCTCAGCATCCACGGCTTCACGCAGGGGAGTTAAGTCAGTACGGATTGCTTCAATCAATTGCTCCGCTTCATTGCGCTGCTCCTCGGAAACACTGGCTAGTATTTCATCCTTGCGGTTATTAAGAACCTTTGCCGCTTTTGAGATATCTTTATCAATTCTTCCCCAGCGCTTGGCCCGTAGCTGATTTGAAATGTCCTCCAAGTCAGCTTGCAGATCCCGGATAGGTTGATTATCCGTTGGTAGAGCTAATCGTAAAAGGGACTCTGGATCAGTTATGGCATTCCCCGCTGGTAAGCCAGCAATTAAACTGGTATTAATAGGCAGAGCCAACGCCGCACCAGATAGGCAGAGCGATAAAGCCAGGGCTGTTAATACACTCAGGCTTGCTTGAAACCATTTGAGTACACGCATCATTGTTGAACAAACAGGATATTGAACTTGTTCAATTGTCCCTTGTTGGTGAATCTTCGCACACAAAGAAAAGGTAAAGATGTGTCTCTGGAAACTGCGAAGCCTTGAACTGTAGGGTGAGCAGGCGTTCAATGATTGGAAGCCTCTTCCACAATTGGGCTGCACCATGTAGCAATAAAAAAAAGCATACACACCCTTTAGGAAACCAGGATATTCCTTGTGAATCTCTAATCTAGATCCGTTGCCTTTTTCACTTACAATGCTTGCAGTAACGACATTAGGCCGTAGCGTGATTGGGTTAAACCTTTGACCTAGGCTTTCGCAGCGGGATGATTTCACACCATCAAAGTGCCTACAAAAATGGCTGAAGAGGCCCTCAACAAATCCAAGCTCACCAAAGTCAAACAGGTAGATCAAGATAGTATTACGTCACGGAAAGCAGAAATTAAGCAAAAGCAGCAATGGTGACAAGCCTAGTACCAAAGATAGAATTGGCTGGTTGGAGCAAGCTAATGCTAAGACTAAACTTGAGGCCAGCGCCAATAGAAGCGGTTCCAATCGTACATCCCGTTGATGTCATATTCAAGGCCACTGCTTAAGCGTACAGTACAGTTCAGGGCAGCTCGCTCACTATCAGAGGTTTCAAATACTCGGATCACTGTGCACAATAACCACTCGTGCTGATCGACATCTGTGGTCGGCACCCACTCCCACAAACCACTGGAAACCTCTAGGCGATCACCAACTTTGACTTTTACAACGCTAGCGTTTTGGTCGTAAGCAGCTAAGTGGGCTGGTTGAATTGTGGCTAGCCATTGCAGGCCGTAGCGATCGCGAATGAATTGCACAGATCCTGAATCTCTGCCGTGCAACCAATCATTGAGTATTTGGGTTTTCCAGGAATCGTTGTCTTGGTCAAACTCACCAACAAACTGCAAAAGTGCTTGGCGCTGTTCCGAGGATAGTTCATCTAAGGGATTGGTGGCTCGGGTATTCTCACTCAAGCTCTCACATAAATCTTGAGTTAAAACTTCCGCAACTTTGAGCAGGATTTGCTGTTGCTGGTCGCTTAGGGTGCAACCTGTAGAATCACATTGACTAAAGGCTGCTTTAAGAGCTGCTTCAATCTCGGCTTTGGTCATAAGAGGTACTTTCCAAGCAATGCCCTCTGCCTAGCTTTAGAAGTTTATTACTTTAAGCTTTGTTTGATGATGGGCGTTTTAGATAGCAACATCAATGCTGAACCTTTGACTTACTTTAATGGTAGCTTTCTCTCTACGACAAAAATGCAGAACTGTGTCTCAGCTAGCTGCGTCAGTGATAAAGAGAAGTTTTAAGCTAAAAAAAGCCTCTATCTATAGAGGCTTTCAGAGTCAAAACATGAGCTATTACATTAAGCAACAGCAGCTTCACGGGCCGCAACAGCCTCGTCAGGATGAATTCCTAGACGAGTGAGATTGACGCGACCGCGATTGTCAATCTCGCGAACTTTGACGATTACTTCGTCACCGACGCCGACTTCATCCTCTACCTTGCCCACTCGGTGTTCAGCTAGTTGAGAGATATGGATCATGCCTTCTTTGCCAGGCAGGAATTCAACGAAGGCTCCAATTGGGATGATCCGGGTAACTCGACCCACATAAACATCACCAGCATTAAGCTTGCGTGTCATTCCCTGAATAATGCTACGGGCTCGTTTAGCTTTTTCACCATCCACAGCAGAAATGGTGACCACACCACTATCTTCAATGTCAATCTTTGCCCCTGTTTCTTCGGTAATACCCTTGATGGTTTTACCACCGGGACCAATGATCATGCCGATTAATTCAGGCTCAATCTGAATCGTCAGTAAGCGAGGGGCAAAGGGTGACAATTCCTGCCGAGGCTGCTCAATTGCAATCAGCATTTTTTCTAAGATATGCTTACGGGCAGCCTTGGCTTGCTCAATTGCTTGAGCAATCACAGTCATAGGTAGGCCTGTAATCTTCATATCCATTTGCAGGGCTGTGATTCCGTCGGTAGTGCCTGCTACCTTAAAATCCATATCCCCTAAGAAGTCTTCAATCCCTTGGATGTCGGTGAGAACCCGCACCTCGTCCCCTTCTTTGATCAATCCCATTGCCGCACCACTGACTGGCTTCACCAGGGGCACCCCAGCGTCCATCAAGGCCAAGGTTGAGGCACAAACTGACCCCATTGAGGTAGACCCGTTGGAAGAAAGAACCTCGGAGACCACACGGATCACATAAGGAAAGTCTGCTTGGGTGGGTAACAACGGCACAATAGCACGTTCAGCCAAGGCACCATGACCAACTTCCCGCCGGCCGGGCGATCGCATTGGTCGCGTCTCACCGACGGAGTAGGGAGGGAAATTATAGTGATGCAGGTAACGTTTTTGCTCATCGGGATGGAGATCATCTAGTTCCTGAGCATCCCCAGGCGTGCCTAAGGTGACCGCTGACATCACCTGGGTCAACCCCCGGTTAAACAGCGAACTGCCATGGACCCGGCGCGGTAGTACCCCGACTCGACAGGAAATTGGCCGCACCTCATCAAGCTTGCGACCATCAACCCGCACATTTTCTGTCACGACTTGACGGCGCATTAACTCTTTTGTAATGCTTTTGAAAATAGTGCTGAGCGCCTTGGGCTTTTCCGTTGCGGCTACGCGCACCGGCTCATCTTCTGGTAACTCAGCGATCGCCGCCGCAACAGATTCTTTAATTTCATCTAGGGAGGTGTCGCGGGAATGCTTATCCGGGTCAAACCGTGCTAGAACCGCTTTAATTGGTTCAGAGGCGCGATCGCGGATGAAATTCTCCAACCTCAAGTCCACTTCCGGTGGGGTCGCTTGGACAAGTTGAATCCCCAGCTCAGTCATTAAATCTCGCTGGGCTTGAATCAAGTCCTGTACCGCTTCATAGCCAAAGTCAATTGCCTCAATCACATCCTGCTCTGGCAATTGGTTGGCTCCCGCTTCCACCATGATCACTCCATCAGGGGTGCCAGCGACAACCAAATCCAAGTCTCCGGCGGCAACTTCAGCATAGGTTGGGTTGATCACAAAGTCATCCCCTACCAAACCCACCCGCACAGCTGCCATCGGCCCATGAAAAGGCAGCCCCGCTAGCAGCACTGCGATTGAAGATCCGGTGACAGCCAAGACATCTGGGGGAACTTGCTCATCCATTGAGAGCGTGGTTGCAACCACTTGAATATCATCCCGTAGCCACTGCGGAAACAGGGGCCGCAGGGGGCGATCAATCAAGCGGCCGATCAGGGTTGCCTTTTCTGGCGGACGGCCTTCGCGACGCAGGAAGCCACCGGGAATCCGACCGGCAGCATAGAGGCGCTCTTCGTAATCTACTAATAAGGGAAGAAAATCAATTCCTTCTCTTCCTTGAGCACGGGTTGCGGTGACTAAAACCGCTGTATCTCCTGATTCAATCAAAACGGAACCACCGGCCTGTGGAGCGAGTAGGCCAACTTTGAGTCGAATATCCCGCCCGTTAAAGGATATTGACTTTTCGATTTCTGACATTCAGCATTTTGTCCTTCTTGCTTTATCTGTGGCAATCCTAGCACTGATAAGTAAATGCTGTTTGTCGGCTAATAACACTCTAATTAGAAAATAGCAACGTCATTGTGATAAATCACTTAAATCCTTAACCACCAGGAAATAATTTTGGGCCGCCAGCAAACCGACAAGCCTAAAAAAATAGTCCAGTGGTCTTGATTGGATCCTCCGTAAACTACTACCACTTGATAGCATAAATAAAGATATAGGCAGCTCCAAAAACCGATCTCCTACCCGCAATTTTTTGTTGGCTGGGGCCAGCTTCCGGTGATTTCACTCCGGGCCAGTAGACCATACATATTTTGGGTGACATTATGCGTTGAGTAACGCTACTTCTGCGTTAAAAGTGTTGTAGCTGCATGGCCTGTCCCCAAGCTTGGTTGGCGTGCAGCATGACCGTAGATCTTAAGGTTCTAAAACCCATGTAAAGCGGTTAAACCATCAACCATCTAGATTTCGTACATATCAAGGTTAAACGTTTTCACCCCATGGCAATTTTGCACGGTAGCTGGGTAGATTCGGCGGAAGGAGGACAACTATTTATTTGGGGAGAAGCCTGGCGTGGCAGTACTACTGTTTCAGGTAGCTCCACTGCGGACAGGAGACCACATCATCCCTTCGCCTTGAACTCGGCAGAACTTGCTGAATTTTTAAGCTCCCTGCGTCAAACAGGAAGCCTCACTCTGCCCAGTACGGTTCAGGGGTTCATCAAAGACTGCAACGAACGCTGGCCTACCAATCATCAGCTAGAGTCTCGCAAAGGGAAGGCTGAGGGCGCCACCGCTACTTCTACCTTGGAACCACTTGTCGCTGGTTCTGTTCACTGGGGAGAACAAACCTTAGCGTTGCCCTCAAACCTAGCAGCAAGCAATACCCTGCCCTACCACTCCACAACTCCGGTTCTAGAGGATGCCTATCTCCAGCCATGGAGGAGTAAGGGACTTTGCTTGGCTCCTCTGGTTGCGATGGAATTTTTGATAGCCTTACCCCTGAAAGTTGATCACTCAGAAGATGCTTTCTTAGGTAGTGATCTCCGTTTTTGGGCTCATATTGGCCGCTGGACATTAGATTTGCTGGTCCGATCAAAGCTCTTGCCCCAATTACAAGTGCGTGGAGATGATCGTCAAGCTGGCTGGCTGCCGCTTCTAGATAGCGCGGTTGACCGAATGCGGTTTAAAGGTTTTACACAAGAAATGCCCAGTATCTGCCGGTTTTATCAGAGGTCTAGCTCAGCAGATACTGGTCTAGCAGTGGACATTCCCGCACAGCCAGAGGCAATCTTGACTGGATTTCTGCAGCAGACCATTGATGCCCAAGTTCGCGCTGCTGTAAGCCCCGATCTAATCACCTCTGTTGCTCAGCAGAAGACAATAGAACCGATCTTAAAACATTGGTTGCAGGCCCTTGGCCCCGAAGCCGCAACGCTAGCAGTAGAACCTTCAGAGATTGAACGGCTGCATTCGGCTTTAGACAGCTGGGTAGCACCAGTCCAAGCGGCACTACAACAGCAACACTCATTCCGTACCTGCTTTTCCCTGCATCCCCCTGAGACTGGGCAAACCTGGCGCTTAGCTTATTACCTCCAGGCTGTCGATGATCCGCAGCTATTAGTTGAGGCCGAACTGGTGTGGAGTACGCCGGCTGAGCAGCTCATTTATCAAGAGCGGACGGTGGAGCGTCCTCAGGAGACATTGCTGCTCGGCCTCGGCTTGGCCTCCAGAATTTATCCGCTGATTGAGTTTAGCCTACAAACGGCGCGGCCCCAAGAACAACCCCTTACCCCGTCCCAAGCTTATGAATTTCTTAAAACTGTGGCTTGGCGCTTGGAAGATAGCGGTTTCGGTATTGTCTTGCCCGCTAGCCTTACCAATCGAGAAGGGTGGGCAAACCGGCTTGGTCTAAAGGTGCGTGCCGAGACTCCTATGCTCTCAAAGCCGGCAGCGCGCTTGGGGTTACAGAGCTTGCTGAACTTTAAGTGGGAACTATCGATTGGAGGGCAAACCCTATCGAAAGCTCAGTTTGACCGCCTGGTTAAGTTGAACACTCCCCTGGTAGAAATTAATGGGGAATGGGTAGAGCTCCGAGCCCAAGATGTGAAAGCAGCCCAGGCGTTCTTTGCGGCTCGCAAGGAGCAAACCAGCCTGTCGCTAGAAGATGCCTTACGGCTGAGTACAGGCGACACCTTGACCTTAGAAAAGCTACCCGTTGTCAGCTTTGAGGCGTCAGGGTCATTACAGGAGTTGGTCACAACCCTGACTGGAAATCAAACGATTGCCGCGATCGCCACACCCCAAGATTTCAAAGGAGAACTACGACCCTACCAAGCCAGAGGTGCTGGTTGGCTAGCGTTCTTAGAACGCTGGGGATTAGGAGCTTGTTTAGCCGACGATATGGGGCTGGGTAAAACCATCGAGCTGATCGCTTTTCTTTTGCATCAAAGAGAACAAAAGGCGCTGGAAGGACCAACTTTATTAGTTTGCCCAACCTCGGTAATCGGCAACTGGGAGCGGGAAGTCAAGCGGTTCGCTCCCTCTTTGCAGGTATTGGTGCACCATGGGGATAAACGAGCTAGTACAAAAGCGTTTGGTAAAGCCATCAAAGGCCAGGATCTAGTGATTACGAGTTATCCCCTCATCTACCGGGATGAGCAGGCACTGCGAAGCATCACCTGGCAAGGGATTGTCCTCGATGAAGCCCAAAACATCAAAAATCCGGAGGCAAAACAATCCCAGGCGGTGCGGCAACTACAAGCGAGGTTTCGGATTGCCCTGACTGGCACACCCTTGGAAAATCGGTTGTCGGAACTTTGGTCAATTTTGGATTTTCTGAATCCTGGTTACTTAGGGCCGCGCAACTTCTTTCAACGGCGGTTTGCGGTACCGATTGAACGTTACGGGGATACGGCTTCGCTCTCTACCTTGAGATCGCTAGTGCAGCCCTTTATTCTCCGGCGGCTCAAGACGGATCGTGACATCATTCAAGATTTGCCAGAAAAGCAGGAAATGACCGTCTTTTGTGGCTTGACACCAGAACAAGCCGCCTTATATGAGCAGGTTGTTGAAGTATCCCTAGCCCAAATCGAACAGGCCGAGGGCATCCAACGACGCGGTACAATCCTGGCAACGTTGGTGAAGCTGAAGCAGATCTGTAACCACCCAGCGCAGTTCTTGCAGGATGCGAAGCAGGCTAAGCTTCCCTTTGGCGAACGTTCCGGCAAGCTGAAGCGCTTAGCAGAGATGTTGGAGGAAGCCCTAGCAGAAGGAGATCGCGCTTTAGTATTCACGCAATTTGCTCAGTGGGGTAAGTTGCTGAAGCAATACCTGGAAGACAGCCTAGGCCGGGAAACATTGTTTTTGTACGGCAGCACCAACCGGCAAGCACGAGAAGCAATGGTAGATCGCTTTCAGCATGACCCCTACGGCCCCCGAATCTTTATTCTTTCCTTAAAAGCGGGCGGAGTTGGGCTTAACCTCACCCGAGCCAATCACGTCTTTCACTTTGACCGCTGGTGGAACCCGGCAGTGGAAAATCAGGCAACCGATCGCGTTTTCCGGATTGGCCAAACTCGGAATGTTCAGGTGCACAAGTTTGTCTGCACTGGCACCTTAGAAGAGAAGATCCACGAGCAAATCGAGAGTAAAAAAGCTCTGGCCGAGCAAGTCATTGGGGCCGGTGAAAATTGGCTGGCTGACCTAGATACCGATCAGCTCCGCAACTTGCTGTTATTAGATCGCAGTACCGTGATTGAGGAAACATTATGACCCGCAAAAATTCTTCATCCCGTCACTCTAAGGACCAGCAACGGGTGCAAGTTCTCAAGGTGACCTCACACAAATTGCAACCTCAGGCGGCTACTGATCCTGCCCCTACACCTGTTGTAGCGGACGCTGGCAATGGCAGTCGCGAGTGGTGGGCTCAACGCTGGATTGACGTTCTAGAATCCTTTGGCTGGCGGCGACGGCTGGAGCGAGCACGGATTTACGCGCGTGAAGGTAGGGTATTACATTTGGAATTTCAGGGGCCACAGGTGATTGCTAGGGTTCAAGGAACTGCTCCTGAACCCTACGACGTCTCTCTTTCCCTTGACCCTTTTAGTGAGGAGCAGTGGGACTATGTGATTGAGGAAATGTCCAAACGCGCTATCTTTGCTGCCAAGCTACTTGCTGGGGAAATGCCCCAAAGTATTGAAGAAGCTTTTACATCTGCGGGTTTAAGCCTATTTCCCTTCAGCAAATTTGATATTCACAGCAAATGTTCCTGCCCTGATCCAGTTAATCCTTGTAAGCACATCGGTGCCGTTTACTACCTACTGGGTGACTACTTCAGCCAAGACCCGTTTATCTTGCTACAGCTGCGGGGCCGGACTAAACAACAAACGATTGAAACTTTACGCCAGATGCGAAGTGCTGCTGGGGTTAAATTTGTTGAGACAACTCAAGTTCCAGCGGCAGCAGTTCCATTTACCCCCCTAAAGCTGGACCAGCAATTCTGGGAGTACAACGCCCAACTAGATGCCTCTCTAGTGGTGATTGCCCCACCCCCCAGTAGTGAAACAGTTTTGGATGTACTGGGGCCAATTCCCTTCGAATCGAATTTAGCCAGTGGTGTTCAACCTTCTGGCGAGGCGGTGACAGAGGCATTAAAGCAGATTTATAGCCAGGCCGCACAGCAGGCATTAATGTCTGCCATGATTACCAGAGAGCCTAATTAGTAGTAAATAGATTGGGCTAGGCTTGAATGAATTGAGGCCAAAAGTGTCTGGGCGATGAGCTACGATTTGTAAGACACGCTGGGGTCTCTACGCGGTTGGCTGTTAGCTTAGCTTACGAGGTAATACTGCGTATCAAGCACTATACTTCTAGAATGGCAGAAGAACTAAAATCCTTGCTGTACAACGCTTGCAATCATAGTCCTTGGCTATTTTCTACTGCCATCGCTAGTAGGACTAGTGCAATCTGTGAGCCACAACTAGTACTCTCCCAAAGCAAAGCCCACAACAATCATCATATTGCTGGCAGATTTAGAGGCAACAGGTATTAAGTATCCGTATGTTTACAGCGTAATTAGTTTTAGTTATTGCTACTGGAGAAAAATTAAACGATAACAGCTAGTTATTGGTGTTGTTGTCCAATTGGTTGATAGAAGCCGAATTATTGGAAATAAGCGATCGCACGTCTACTTTCTGCGGGACTTGTCAGACTAAGGCAGTTTGAGTAGAGTGGAGTGATTTAAATTCGTGACAATTAGAGTCGGTTAAATTCTTTATTTTGAAACATCATCTATGATGATGGTCAGCCATGGCAATCATTTCTTCTAAGAAGACTTCTAAATCCGCTCAGCAGGGAGAGTTGCTTTCTAAAACGGCTAGCCCCAGTGTTGATAGTGCTACCTGCCCAGCAGCAGCCACAGAGTCATTGTTGCAGCCGAAAGCCGCCGGAGATGAGCGTAGCAGCAAGCACGATGAGAAGCTTAGACCCCAACAGCTTGGTGACTACGTGGGGCAAAAAGAGCTGAAAGAGGTATTGCAGATCGCGATCCAAGCGGCTCAGTCACGCAAAGAAGCCTTGGATCACCTGCTTCTGTATGGTCCTCCCGGCTTGGGTAAAACGACGATCGCTCTTATTCTGTCTGCAGAGATGGGGGTAAATTGCAAAGTCACTAGTGCTCCAGCTCTAGAGCGCCCCCGCGATATTGTTGGCCTATTGATGAATTTGCAGCCGGGGGATGTGCTGTTTATTGATGAAATTCATCGCCTGAACCGGATGACGGAAGAACTGCTTTATCCGGCGATGGAAGATTTCCGGCTAGACATCGTAACTGGCAAAAATCAAACTGCTAAGACGCGCAGCATTCCCTTACCACCCTTCACCCTAGTAGGAGCGACCACGCGGGTGGGGGCATTAAGTTCTCCTCTGCGCGATCGCTTTGGGTTTATTCAACGCTTGCGCTTTTACGAGCCAGATGAACTGAGCCAGATCGTCCTCCGAACCGCAGAGATTCTGCATACAGCGATCGTCCCAGATGCCGCTACAGAAGTCGCTCGTCGCTCACGCGGGACACCCCGGATCGCCAATCGCTTACTGAAACGCGTGCGGGATTATGCAGAAGTTAAAGGGGTAGGAGCTGTCACGCAGGCGATCGCTACAGAAGCTTTAGAGTTATTTAATGTCGATCCTTGTGGTCTAGATTGGACAGACCGCCGCCTCCTCACAGTAATGATTGAGCACTTCAACGGGGGACCTGTGGGGCTGGAAACCATGGCCGCTGCTACTGGGGAAGATGCTCAGACAATTGAAGAAGTTTACGAGCCTTACTTGTTACAGATTGGCTACCTCAACCGCACCCCCAGAGGTCGCATTGCCACCCCTGCTGCCTGGAAACATTTGGGTTATCAACCCCCTGAGCACCAAATTTCCCTACTTCATTGATAGCAAAGCGATAATGCGCTCCGGGGTCAACTGCTCCACATTATCTAAGACGACAGCAGCTCCTGCTTCCTGTAAGTAGGCTGTATAGCCCAGGCGGTCTTGAACGTGGGGTGGTATTACTCCTACGCCAATCCAGTGCCGAGAGCGCTCCATTGCCTGAGCCTGTTGAACTGTATATAGATCTGCCACTGTATCGCCGACATAGAAGACAGGTAAATCAGCTTCAACTGCCCACTCGTCCAGTTGCTGGACCGCTGCTAACAACCCTGTCGGGTCAGGTTTACTTGGCGCATCTTCCATTGCCACCAGCACGGGAGAGTCCAAGCCCAAACGCTTTTCTAAAACGTACAAAGCTGATGCCCGTGTTGCCCCACTAAAGAACCCCCAAGCGATGCCTGAGTGCGTCAAACCTGTTAGGTAGTTAGAACTGAGTAATAGGGGTTCATCTTGGATGTAGCCAGTCCAGCTTTCAGGGGTAGGCCCTCGGTAACGGGCTTGAAAGAAAGCGACTAGCGCTTCATAGTTCAAGCGAATAGTGGGTCTTGGTTGTCCCTGAGCTTCAAAGAAACGATAGATCATTTCCTGGGAAGCTTCCCAATCATTGTTCCAAAGGCCTTCCGACTTTAAAGTGTCAATTTCACTCAACTGAGGCCGATAGGCTCCGCTTGTAAAATACTCCACGGTATCTGCTAAAGCTCGCAGGTACGACTGTTTGACATCTCGCACCACACCATCAATGTCAAGAACAACAATTGCAGATGGCTTCATTTGAGAATTTATTTCTGATTCTAAGCAGAACTTTGGTTTCAATATATTACTGTTAGTGTGGTCTTTTCTTAAAAGTGTAGTATGACCTTGCTCTCCTACGATAAAGTTATAAGCTGTACCATGATAAGAAAGTAGAAGTACGAGGGAGGTCGTGATTGTCCAAGTTTATTTTGAAAGTGCTTTGGCTAGATGAGAACGTTGCCCTTGCCGTTGATCAGGTTGTTGGTAAAGGCACTAGCCCTTTAACCTCTTACTTTTTTTGGCCCCGAGATGATGCCTGGGAGCAGCTTAAAAATGAGTTGGAAGGCAAACGCTGGATTGCGGATGTAGACCGGATCGAGTTGTTGAACAAAGCAACAGAAGTCATCAACTACTGGCAAGAAGAAGGTAGAAAGCGCCCTCTAACAGAAGCACAAGCTAAGTTTCCTGAAGTTGCTTTTGTCGGAACAGCTTAATCTCAAAGATTAGTCAGAATCTTGAGGCGGCTTAGGAGGCTCTAAAGGCCTGCCAGACTGATCTATGGATCTCTGGTGAGCCTGGGATTCTGCTAGGCTGCTACTAGTAATCTGGCTTTCCTCTAGACTCATCTCTATCTGTTCTGGAACGGGGTTGTTAGCTGGAACATTTTTGTTAGTTGGTGCTCCAATAAAACCCTTCTCTGGTGATGCGGTATCCAATTGCCGGATTTGGATTTGATTTAACCGGGGGCCTTCCGTTGAGACAATCGTAAATTCCAGCTTGCCATAGTAGAATACTTCTCCTTCGTCTGGAATTTTCTGGAGTTGGTAAAGCACAAATCCAGCTAATGTTTGGTATTCATCTGTCAGGGGTAGGTCTAAGTGCAAGACCTCATTTACCTCTTCAAGATCTGTCTGAGCTTGGACAACAAAGCTGTGTTCATTCAAGATTTGAATGGCGGGTGGCTCGCTGCTTGTTGGCTCGTAAGTGCGACCAATAATTTCGGCAACCAAATCTTCGAGGGTAATAATCCCAGCGGTACCTCCGAATTCGTCTACCACGACCATCATTCGGGTGTGGGAGCGTTGCATCAGCGGTAGAAGTTCACCCAGCAGTATCCTTTCTGGCACAAACTTTGCTGATTCAATCCAGGGCTGGATCGGGGTTCCAGGCGTGAGAGTTCCCTCAGCTAAGGGTTTTGCTAATTCACTAAAGTAGATCAGACCACGAATGTCATCCAAAGATTCTCCAATCACGGGATAGCAATCGTGTCCAGAGGCAGCAACCTCATTCAATAGGGTTTGAAAGGTAGCCGTGACTGGGACTGACTCAATGCTAGTCCGGGGCACCATCACTTCTTCAGCGACGACCTCTCCAAACTCAAACACATTGCTCAACAACTCTCGTTCTTCTGCTTCTAAACCACTAGACTCCGTGGAGGTAGCAATAATTAGCTGCAATTCTTCTGGAGTAACCTGGTTGTACCAGCCTTGGCCTGTGTATTGAATGCCCCCCAAGCGCAGCAGCCAACGCGTAGACTGGTTCAAAGCCCAAATAAAGGGGTTGAACAAACGTCCAATCGCTAGGCTAGGTGGAGCTAAGAGCCGTGCTAGTCGCTCTGGGTAAATTAAGGCCACAGACTTGGGGCAAAGTTCACCTAGAACGATTTGTAAATAGGCAAGCAGCAAAAATGCAATTGGAATCGCTGCCGAATGAGCCAATGTAGGGCGAACACGTTCTGAAAATGACCATGACTGTAACAAGCTTTCAACTAAAACAGCTACGGTATTTTCACCAATCCATCCAAGGGCTACGCTGGAGAGCGTGATTCCTAGCTGAGTTGTGGAGAGCAGGCGTTCAATACTTCCTTGAAGTTTCTGAACCGTCTTTGCCTGTGCATCTCCTTCGGCCACTAGCTGGTCAATCCGCGATCGCCGCACCGAAACAATGGAAAACTCAGCTGTAACAAAAAAGGCATTAATGATGATTAATACCAGAACTGACAACACCCGCAGTAAAATATCTAGTCCGCTCAGACTGGAAACGGTTGCAGCCAGAACAGGAGATTGTAATACCACACCTATTAAGGGAATCATCCTCCTCGGAACTGTGAAGACAGGGCTGGAGCGTTAATCATCTCATTTCTTCTAGTAATAAGGATTCCCCACACCCAAAATAAAGCAGTGCAAACCGAATAAAGCTATAACTGCAATCCTAGTTTGTGTTGCCGCACATTCAGCTTAGGCCTTAGCTACATCAGAACTTGTAACTATTGTGCTAGTCCGTTTTTTTACCTGCTTCAAAATATCTTCTTCCCGCAAGAAAGTTGCTCCTTGACGAGGCTTACTCTGACTAGTAGTCCCACCTAGAACAGGACTAAGGGCAGGTTGAGTAATGCCTCTGAGGGCCTTGCGGCCAAATGAGTAGCCCCAAGTACCAGTAATAGCGCCTACCGCAAACATAGAAGACAACAGAAGCAAGGTCAGCGCTACGGTTGAATTGAGTTTCATCAGGCTTGTTCTGCCAAACTATAGGAGGACTTCAAGGATAAACATTAATATTCAGATTTTACTGTAGTGCGTAGGATGTTGAACGTTTCGCCTTACCGCCTATACCTTCGGGATATAATAAGAACCTACCCAGGGTTGGCCGAGCGGTTTAGGCAGCGAACTCATAATTCGCCCCAGGCAGGTTCAACTCCTGCACCCTGGATCCTTAAGGGTTCGCTTGAGTACTTAATCGCAGTGAGGTATTAAAGGGGCTGTCTAAGTCTTGAGTACGAATAACCGGATCACTTTCAGCTTGCTGCTTGAGCAAATCTTGATAAAGAACCTCAATTCGTCGGGCGTCTTTAGCAAGTTTGGTATCATCGTAGTCAATCCCAAACAGGAAGCGGGCATCCCCAGCGGTTGAGCGGTTCTCAAAAAAATCACCCGAGGACTGAATAGCTACTTGATCAACAACCTCAGGAATTGTTTTAGGCTTGTAGCTAGGGGTATTTTGTGCCCATACGCTGGGCATATGAATGGTAGAAGCAACGAGAATGATTAGGCCAATATAACTATCAAACCTCACACCCATTATTGAAGCCCTTCCTTTTGACGTTGATTACTAGCTTACCCACTTATGAGTGATGGAATACAGGCGGAACCGTTTGAGGCTTCAGCAAGCCCAACAGCAAGGATCGACTCACCTTCAGTGAATGATCTAGCTAATTTACGTCAAGATTTACTTGATTTATTCTGCAAACTGGCTTACCGTACAGGCGATTTTGTCTTATCTTCCGGCGCACGAAGCTCCTATTACATTAATGGCAAGCAGGTGACTCTGCATCCCCAAGGTGCAAGAGCAATCGCTCAGATCCTGCTGTCCTTGCTACCAGCAGATACTCAGGCCGTAGCAGGGTTAACCTTAGGAGCAGACCCAATTGTGGCTGCTGTCAGTGTCATTTCTGCCTTGGAAAACAGACCTATGCCAGGTGGAATTCCAGCCTTGATTGTGCGTAAAGAAGCTAAAGGGCACGGGACGCAAGCTTATATCGAAGGCCCCTTACTTCCCAATGGCAGCGCTGTGGTTGTTCTAGAAGATGTGGTAACGACAGGTCAGTCAGCACTAAAAGCTGTGGAGCGCTTACGTACGGCAGGCTATAGCGTGGATCATATTATTGCTTTAGTAGATAGACAGCAGGGAGGAGCAGAGTTATACCGAGATCTAAGATTAAAGTTTAAGGCTCTTTTTTCAATTCAAGAAATTCATGCCCGCGCCCAAGCTTTGGCAGGGAAATTAACGAAGGAGTAGGGGCGTTGGGCATCTCCAATCTCCAGTGCCCCTACCGTAATGTTCTTCTCTAGCTTTGGGTTACCGGCTCTTTGGCCAGGTACTTCTCTAACTCAGTTAGGGCATCCGCATCAACTTTAGTCTGCATTGGACAGAACTTCGGCCCACACATGGAGCAGAACTCAGCCGTTTTGTAAATATCCGCGGGCAGCGTCTCATCGTGATACTCTTTTGCTCGTTCCGGGTCAAGGGACAGCTCAAACTGCCGGTTCCAGTCAAAGTTGTAGCGGGCCTGCGAAAGTTCATCATCGCGATCGCGTGCCCCTGGTCTGTGCCGAGCAATATCCGCTGCATGGGCAGCAATCTTGTAAGCAATTAAACCGTTGCGAACATCCTCAGCATTCGGTAGCCCCAAGTGCTCCTTAGGTGTGACATAACAGAGCATCGCCGTACCGTACCAGCCTGCTAGAGCAGCACCGATCGCTGACGTGATGTGGTCATAGCCCGGTGCAATATCTGTCACTAATGGGCCCAACACATAGAAAGGCGCTTCGGAACACTCTTCCATCTGCTTGCGAACGTTAAACTCGATTTGATCCATCGGTACATGACCGGGGCCTTCTACCATCACCTGGACATCGTGCTCCCAGGCCCGACGGGTTAGCTGCCCTAAAGTTTTAAGTTCTGCTAGCTGAGCTTCATCAGAAGCATCGTGGGCACAGCCGGGACGGAGTGAGTCGCCCAAGCTGAAGGATACATCGTATTTTTTGAAAATCTCGATGATGTCGTTGAAGTGGGTGTAAAGGGGGTTTTGTTTGTGGTGGTGCAGCATCCACCTAGCAAGAATGCCCCCACCGCGCGAGACAATTCCCGTTAGCCGGTTTCTAACCAGCGGTAGGTGCTCAATCAAAATACCAGCATGAATTGTTTGGTAATCTACCCCTTGCTGAGCGTGCTTCTCAATGATGTGCAGAAAATCATTTGGGGTCAGATTTTCGACATTACCATGCACAGTCTCTAGGGCCTGGTAAATGGGTACGGTACCAATCGGTACAGGAGAGGCCTGAATAATTGCCGTACGGATCTGATCTAGGTTGCCGCCACCAGTAGATAGATCCATTACCGTGTCTGCACCATACTTCACCGCCAGATGCAGTTTTGCCACCTCTTCCTCCAGGTGAGAAGAGTTGGGGCTCGCTCCAATGTTGGCATTCACCTTACACTTGGAAGCAATGCCAATAGCCATCGGTTCTAAGTTCGTGTGGTTAACGTTGGCAGGAATGATCATCCGGCCCCGTGCCACCTCAGAGCGAATCAACTCAGATGGCAAGTTCTCCCGCTGCGCAACGTAGTGCATCTCTTCCGTAATTCCACCCTGGCGGGCATAGTGCATTTGAGACACGTTATCGTGCCCACGACGCTTCGCGACCCATTCAGTCCGCATTATTTGACCTCAATAAACAGCTTCCCTCCGCCGGTGTGAACCGGAATCAGGTTCTAAGAGTCTGATCTCAGCCCGGCAATCCAGGCACCCCTAGCTTGTCGATGATTTTATCACTTGCATCCCTTTGGTGGATCGTTATCTAGATTTTCTGTAATACCCTTTATCTATGCTGCTCAGGGTTCAACTCATGGTAAGCAGCAATAATTTAACTGAATGATGGAAAATTACCGCACTATGGATAGTCATCAGTTAGAGCAGGTAGAGCTATTGATGCAGCCTGCTTTTATTCGCTTAATTGACAATATCCGCAAGCAGCTAGAGCAATCGCAGTGGAAGGGCACTTACCAAACAATTGAGAACTGGCCAGAAGGAACAACGCCGGAAATACAAGCTAAAGTTAACCAACTGCAAGAGCAACTAGATAGGGCAACCCCCACCCAAAGTGTGGAACTGACGCAGGCTTTAGCTGAGTTACCCCAGCCCGAAATTAGCTATCAGCTCTCCTTAAAAAGACAAGAGCATCAATTCGAAGTGAATATCTGGGACTTATGTTACCAAATTTGCTTCTGTGATTTTCCGGCGATCGCTAAGGACAAAACCCAGGTCGATACTAGTTTGATCGATCTTGAGGGTGAGGTCGACTGGAATCGCCTAGATCTTAAAGCGCGCCAAGTAGTCGAACAGCTATTCCACAACTTGCCACAACCTAAACCTGAAGGATGATCTTTGATCTCTTCAGTCTCTCCCTCGGGAAAACTAACTTAAAACTAAAGTAGTGGGCACCGATGAATCACCTAGTCTGTGCTACCGAAAAGTACTAGTTGCCGCCACATAAAAAATGTGATTAATCTCAAAATGAAGAAACAATGGCTTGGCTGGCTTGGTGGCTTGGGCCTCACTATCCTACCTGTCGTTAGCGCCCCTGCCTGGGGCGCTGAACGGATTTATATTTCCTATGCTGCCTTTGAACGCTCTATTCCAATTGAAGCGTTGGAGATTTATGCCAAAGAAGGTCGGATCACAAAGGAGTTAGCTGGCTATGCTCGTTACTTAAATCCGCAACAACGGGCACGGTTGAGAGCCGGCTTGCGAGCGAGAGTTAACCAGGATAACATCACCATTTCCCAGTTTTTATATTCTCCCTCTGGCGAACAATTGTTGCGACGTCTAGGAAAAGTGATTCAAACCGAGTCACGCCAATCTGGCTTTTATGCAATTCGGGCGGCCTTGATCCAAGCGGCGGCGGAGCCGGAGGGCATAACGGCACTCAATGTGTTGCGCCAGTTTCCCACAGAGGGGATTCGGGTCAACTTAGCTGTAGCTACGGATACTCTCAGGCAAGTAGAGCAATTAGTCGATCAAACGGCGATGGCCGTAACTGCTGTCCGTAACCAGTCTCAGGCGCAGGCCAGTGGTACTAACACCAACGCTTCTCAATTACGTGGATTACAGTATCGCGGTCCTTTTTCTTGGCAAAAAGAAACTTTAAAGCTTGAGGATGCAAGTCGGGCTCGACTTGGGGTCGGTGATGGCGGACGCACTTTTCTTGCTGACGTTTACCTGCCGAAGGGGCCTGGGCAAGGGTTGATACCCGTCATTGTCTTCTCCCATGGGCTGGGTTCGGATCGGCAAACCTACGCCTACCTAGCAGAGCACCTAGCTTCCTATGGTTTTGCTGTGGCCGTACCGGAACACCCAGGGAGCGGAGCGCAGCAAGTTACAGCACTCTTGAATGGTCAGGCCAGCGAAGTTGCAAAGCCTAGCGAGTTCGTTGATCGTCCCCTGGATGTCAAGTTTCTGCTAGATGAATTAGGGCGGCGAGGCGCAACCCCAAGGACAAGCCCCTCGCAGATTGACCCAACCTATTATCGTCGTCTTAATTTGCAGCAGGTAGGTATGATTGGGCACTCCTTCGGTGGCTATACAGCTCTAGCTCTAGCTGGTGCTAGGCTCAACTTTGAGAAGCTAGAAGAAAGCTGTGGCACAAATCTGGATCGGACCTTAAATGTGTCATTACTACTTCAGTGCCGCGCTCTGGTCTTACCCAAGCGCAATTACAACTTATCTGACTCCCGCGTCAAAGCAGTGGTGGCAATTGACCCACTAACAAGCAGTGTTTTTGGACAACCTGGTCTCAGTTTAGTTAAAGTTCCAGCTATGCTTGTTGCGGGGAGTGCAGATACAGTAACTCCAGCGCTCCTAGAGCAAATTCAACCATTTACCTGGTTAAGCTCTCCCCAGAAATACCTGACATTGATCGAAGGGGCCACCCATTTCTCTACAACCGGAGAGTCATCTGTTAAAACGGGTGCCTTACCCGTACCGCCAGAGGTGATTGGGCCATCACCCAGCTTGGCTCGGCGATATCTGAATGCCCTGAGTGCTGCCTTTTTTCAAACCTATATTACTAAACAACCGGGATATGCTCGCTATCTTACCCCCGCCTACGCTACAGCCATCAGCCAGACCCCGCTGAGGCTAAGCATCACTCAGATGCTAGACCCAGCAGTGCTAGAGAAGCTACTGAGTAGTAAGCTCCCTAAGGTAAAGGTTATGGCCTCGGCCAGTAGGCCGCTAATTAGGGGCGAGCTACGTTGAGACTAGGGGTATTGGCTGGTAAGGATTGCCGTAGGCGTTCGCCGTAAAGCGCCAAGGCATTTCCCCCCAGCAGTAGCCTCAAGTGCTCCCGATCATAATCGGTCACAGCTGCTGCATCTTTGACACAATCCTGGAGAACGCCATCCCAGTGGCCATAGTCGCCAGAGAAGCAAGCTAGATGCTTGCCGACTTCACCCATCGCCACAGGTAGATAGGCAGGACCGGGGTCATCAGACTCAAACGAGGTAAAGATTTGTCCTCGTTCAAAATACTCTAGCGGGTCGCGGTGGCGCAGGTCGTAGTGCTCGTACAAGCTGGCATCATCAATTTTGGTGGGGTCATGCTGGGTATTCCACATCAAGTCAAATAGGTTTTTGGCCTTACCGATGATGTTGACATTATTGCTGCCGCCCCGCTCCTGGATCATTAATTTCGTAAATTCCATCAAGGAAGGGCGATAGGGATGCTTGGGGTCAAAGTCGCGGATCCGCTTTTCCCAGTGCTCATGGAAGGCATGGGCTAAGTCTGGCAGCCAACCACAGCCACCCTCTAAGAAGCCAACTCGCAAGCTGGGAAACTGCTCAAACGCGCCGTCAAACACCATCCGGGCTAAAGCCATTTGTTGCTGGTTGCGCTGCACAAAAATGTGGGTGAGAACAAAGGTTTCCATATGGTCTGCTAGCCCCCCCACCATATAGGAGCCAGGGCCGCCGTGAATTCCCAGGGCAATGTTTAGGTCTACCGCTGCCTGGAGAATTGGGCGGAAGTCAGGATGGCTGATCGATTTGCAGGTGCGGATCTCTGGGAAAGCTGCTGGGGCTTTCGGGTGGGGAATGGGCAGGTTCGGGGCAACAGCGACAGCAATCATCCCAAGTTCATTAACACAGCGATGCATCTCTGCGACAGCCGCATCGACGTCTTGGAGGGGCAAAACGCCAATTGGTTTCAGCCGATTGTCATACCCCCGGCAGTCATCAGCCATGTAGCTGTTGTATGCCCGACACAGAGCGATCGCCAGGTCCGGATCCAAAATGCTAGAGAAGATTAGGTTGAGGGTGCCATAAATCACCTGGACATCAACACCTTCCTGGTCCATGTGCTCAATCCGCACCCGGTTGAACATCGCCCCCAAGGTAGTGTCAGGGTGCAAATTGCGAAATCCCCCTTTCCCCAGTCCCTGTGGCTGCGGAAACATCCGCATGAAATCGTTTTTGCCTGTCGCTGGGTTGAAGTCCACCACTCGCGCCCGCTGGTCCCCTAAACTATCTACCACTAAACCAATGCGATCACGATACTCTGGCTCAATATAATCTCGCATTACCAGAGGGTTCTCTAGCTTATGGGCATCAGCATCAACAACGAGTAAACCTTCGTACATGAGTTCTCCTTCAGAGGTGTGCGCCAACAAAAATTGGCTAAAGATGAGGGACTGCTGTTAAAAAAATTAAGTGGCTTGCCGGCGGTTGAAGTAAACCCAAATCTGACGCAAGCCAAACAGGTTTTCGAAGGACCAGCTCAACGAGGTAAGGATAGTAACACCCGGATACTTGACAAAAGCTGGTTCATTTTTCTCAAAGAAGGCATGCCCTCCCAGAGCAAAAACCTGAGTGAAGACTAAACAAACTAAGGTTAGTCGCCAATCGTAGAAAAGGTAGATCACCGCTGCAATCGCCAGTAAGTTTGTCAAGTGGTGCAAAAACTGGTTGATCGGATTCTGGTGACTGGCAACAAAGTGGGCTTTGGCTTCCTGGAAGTAGCTCATGATTCTCCCGCTATAAACCGGAACTAAAGCAATATGAAAGGCTGTAGGAACGATAACATCTGGATCACAAATCGGCAATTAAGGCTCCGCTTACCACCAACGCAGCTGCCAGCGACCTCGCGAAGGTTGGCTCGTTTCTAACTCTGTCTGCCACTCAACGAGTTTGTAAGTGCCAAAGACGTGATCCCACCAGTCAACAGCTAGACCAAAGTTATGGTGCCACATATTGTATTTGTGATGCACGTAGTGAACGGGCATTTTCATCCAAAAGCACTTGGCTGGGTTTTCATGCTGCAACTGGTGAGCATAGGCTGAAAATGCCGCATATGCTAGCCCCCCTAACAACCAGCCGATTCCCGCCTCTAGAGAGTAGAAAAACATCACAGCCATCACGATGAAGCTGCCTTTAACGTAATCCCGAAACTCCCACAATACGCCTTGGCCTTCATTGCGGCGATGATGATCGCGGTGACGTTCACCAATTCGCTTCGAAACGTGCATCAGGCGATGCAGCCAGTACTCCACTAAACTTGCCAAGACAAAAGCAATCACAAAACAAACAACGCCAATCAAAGGTTACTCCTCCACGGTTGGGGATAAACAGCGTAATTCAAATATCCCTTGATTATGTTTTACCCTAATTGGCTTTGGAGCGGTATTAGCTGACTAAAACTCCAGTCGGGGAAGCGACTGCTTGATCGGCCTGGGCGGCCAGTTGAGCCTCAATTTCAGCATGAACTGTTTGGCGGTAGTCCAGGAAGTGCTCGATCAAGGCACAGTTACTCAGGTAAGGCACAAACACCCTGGAGTTATGCCTGAGGATGGAAAACAACTGCCGCCAGAACTGAACTCGGGTATTGCGTTTGATTCCCTGCCGCCAGCAGATGATCAAAACTGCCCGTAACTCGATCAGCTCTAGCATCCGAAACGGTACCTTGTGAGGGGCTGGTTTCATTGCCATGAAGTGCCGGTGAACCCGCGATAGGTAGCGGCTTGGCTCATACAGTTCCCAGAAGCAGCTAGCATATTCGTGGGCCAGTTCTTGGGGGGGGCGGGTCGGGACAAAGTTCATCAAGGCCATCTGGTGACCTTGGGTTTCCTGGTTCTCTTCCACCAACCGACCTTCCTTCTGAAGCCGATGCCACAGAGCAGTATTCGGCAGAGCCTGTAGCATGCCGAACATCGCCTTGGGGATCGCAGTTGCCTCTACAAAGTCAATGATCCGATCGCCTGCTCCAGAGCGTTCTCCATCAAAGCCCAGGATAAACCCAGCCATCACACTTAAGCCTGCTCGGTTGATCGTCTGAACGGATTCTGCCAGAGAGTTACGGGTGTTTTGAAACTTCTGGGTAAGGGAGAGACTCTCAGCGTCTGGGGTTTCAATGCCCAAAAAGACGGCACCAAAGTTAGCAGCAATCATCAATTCCAGCAGTTCCGAGTCCTGAGCCAGATCCACCGACGCTTCCGTGGAGAGGCGGAAGGGATACTCATGGGCTGCCATCCAGGGACCCAATTCCCGCAGCAAGAGCTTGACATTGCGCTTATTGCCGATGAAGTTGTCATCGACAACAAAAATGGAGCGCCGCCAACCCAGGTCGTAAAGGGCCTGCAATTCCGCCAGTAGCTGTGCCGGTGTCTTGGTGCGCGGCTTCCGCCCATAGAGCACAATGATGTCGCAAAATTCGCACTGAAAGGGGCAGCCGCGCGAAAACTGCACCGACATTTCGTTGTAGGCTTTCAGGTCCAATAGGTCAAATCTGGGAACCGGTGTATGGGTGACATCCGGCTTTTCACCTCCGGCCCGGAACACGCCGGAGGTTTCTCCCCGTTCCAAAGCTGCGACAAAAAGGGGCAGAGTAATCTCACCCTCATCCAAAATCAGGAAGTCCACCCCAGCTGACTGGGCAGCTTCCGGAACCGATGTGACGTAAGGGCCACCCACGGCTACCCGCTTACCGCGCCGCTTACTCTCGCGGATCAGGTGCAGCATGTCTGGTTTTTGGACAATCATTCCGGAAATAATCACCAGATCTGCCCAGGCCCAATCCGCTTCCGTCTCCAACCGAACGTTGCGGTCCACCAGGCGAAACTCCCATTCCTGCGGCAGGATCGCCGCCACCGTGATCATGCCCAGCGGTGGCAGGGAAGCCTTGCGTCCTATCAGTTCTAGTGCTTTGTTAAAAGACCAAAATGATTGTGGAAACAGGGGATAGAGCAGCAGTACATGCATCGGGCACTCCAAAAATGAGCGACTTAACTGTAGCAGGAATATCACAGTTTGTAGACACAAGTACTTGTTTTGATGGCTCCAACAAGCAAATTTTTGTGTAGTTGCCGCCTCCAGTTAAGTCTCGTAGCAATTTTTTGGCCTTGGTGAATGCTCAGCAACATCCCCGAAGAGGCGGTTATCTTGTGATTGCTTCTCTTGGTAAAGCCCATTGACCAAGAGAATTTCATTGGCCTAGAGGTTTGAGCTAGAGAGCGCCCTTCTGGACTTAGAAACCGTCAAATAGGTCTCATACAGGGCTCAAACAGAAATAGTTGAAGTCACTAATAACAATCCGCTTTAATTCGAAAGCAAGTTTCTTTCAAGATTCGATTCAATGGCAACCTCCTTGCTACCGCTTTTAACCCTTGTTGCTAGACGTGCTAAGGCAAGCTTTGTCAAAAAGACTCGCCAGACTCTCAGGGTGCAAGACCAGTTCCTCCGCGATTTGTTGCTTGATTACCGAGATACAGAGTTAGGCCGCAGCTACTGTTTGAGGGATATCAAAACGATTGATCAGTTTCGAGAACGGATACCCGTGCTGCCTTACAGCAGTTATGAAGCTTACACGGAACGAATTGCTCGAGGTGAAAAAAATATTCTCACCCCTGATCCAGTGGTCTATTTCAATACCAGTAGCGGTTCCACCGGCAAGCAGAAGCTCATCCCCGTTACCCGGCGGTTCCAAAACTCTTTGGGACGGGCTAACCTGACCAGCATTGGCTTTTTAAGTGAAGCTTTGGAAGCCAAGCAGCTTCGGTTTGGTAAATTGTTAGCAACAAACTCCGTCCAGTTGCCAGGGCGGACAAGCGGTGGCATCGAGTACGGTCCTGCCAGTGTTGGCGTGCTGCGAATGGGGAAGTTCCTCTACGAGCAATTATTTGCCCATCCCTACGAAACCTTACAGCCGTCTGATAGCTTGGCTCGCCACTACATCTGCCTCCTGTTTGCCTTGCGAGAACCGTTCATGCGGGGTCTGGGCGCAAACTTTCCGATGCTGATCCTACGGACTTGTAACTATTTGGAGCAGTATGCTGAGGACCTGATTCGGGACTTGGAGACGGGCACGATCGCCCCCTGGTTAAACTTAGAACCGGAAGCGCGGGCGAAATTACAACGACGCTGGTCAGCTAATCCATCTCGCGCCGCCCAGTTACGAGATATTTGGAAGTCAACAGGACGGCTGACCCCGAAGCTAGTCTGGCCGCACTTGGCTTTTGTGGCCACGGCGCGGGGTGGAACTTCAGATTTTTACTTTCAGCGATTTCCCAACTACTTTGAAGACACACCGGGATATGGAGCTGTCTATTCCTCATCGGAAGGTACCTTTGGGATTTATCCAGACCTTGATCAAGACGGCAGCGCGCTGGCGATCGAGAGTGGCTTTTTTGAGTTTGTTCCCCCTGATCAGTGGGAAGCCGAGCATCCGAAAACCCTACTCGCATCGGAAGTAAAGGTTGGGGAATACTACCGCATTCTGATGACTAACTACAGTGGCTTTTATCGCTACGACATTGGGGATGTGGTAGAAGTTTTGGGGTTCTATGAGCAGGCTCCTTTGCTGGTATTCCGTTACCGCCAGGGCGGGGTGCTATCTGCCACCTCAGAGAAAACCACTGAATTTCATGTGACGCAAGTAATGCAAGCCCTGCAACAGGAATTTGATCTTCCCCTAGAAGACTTCTGTATCACCTTGTCTGAGCAAGAGACCCCCGCTCACTACTTAGTCAACATCGAGCTGGCTCCCAGCTCTGGTCTCAGAAATCCTCAAGCTTTTTTGCAGAGCTTTGATCGTGAGCTGCAAGCAATTCACCCCTCCTATGCCGCCAAGCGCCCAGACAATTATCTACCACCACCACGCCTGCGTATCCTTACTCCCGGCAGCTTTACGATTCTCCGCCAGCGCCAGCTTCAGCGGGGCATACCCGACTCCCAACTCAAATTTCCCCACCTGAGTGAAGACCGTAACTTTCTCAGCGGCTTGGGTGTTGAGCGGGAGGTGAGGCTACTTGGAGACTAGTGGCCTGCCAAAATGGCTAGCGATGGGGACCGAGCATGAGCAGGCATCCGGCGGCGATCGCAATACAGGCTGCGGCATAAAATACGCCTGGCAGTCCGCTGTGACCTAGCACTATCCCCAACAAGACTGGGGAGAGAAACTGTCCCAGAAAGCCAGCACCTGTTCCGGCTGCTAAGACACTAGACCGCAGTTCTGCGGGCGCCAAGCTTGCCAGGACGCTATAAAGATTAGGCAAGACAATGCCAAACCCACCACCGAAAAGTACTGCCGCTAGTAGAATCCAGCCTAATTGATCGAGCAGGGGAATCGTTGCCAGCGTCAAGGCCATGATGCCGAATCCTGCGGCTGTGGCTGGCACTACACCCCAACGAAGGGAGATCCGCCTAGCCAAAAAAGCAGAGACCACAGCGGCACCAATGGCTCGTACTGCCAAAACAATCCCATTTAGAAGCGTTCCAGCCCCAATCGTTGCCTTTAGGTAAAGCGGTGCATAGATCACCACGGCATACATAGAAATGGATGCCAAACCAAGCGTCAGTAACAACTGTACGACTTGGCGATCGCTCAAAACTTTCTTTAACTTGTGATTAGACCCTATTTTCGAGGCTGGAGGTTGACTGTCTTTAAGAATTAGTGCTGAAAGCAGAGCCAGCGGCAGCCCTAATCCGTAAAGTGCAAAGGCAAATTGCCAATGGCTGGCTCCCACCACCCCGCCCAAAAGGGGAAAGGCAATGCCGGTAATCGTCAAGGTACTCGTAGCGTAGGCTAGGGCCTGGGAGCGTAGTACCTGTTGGGTAGTGGTGTCTTGCCCTTGGCCTTCATAAAGACCACCCAACAAGCCAAGACTGGCAGCGGCAATTCCACCGCTCGCCGCGCCGAGTAACCCGCGCGTGATCAGTAGCGGTCCAAAACTCGACATCAAAGCACCTGCGGTGCCACATAAGGCGTAGAGGAGCAGTGACCCTACTAGCACCCGTAAGCGGCCAACTCGGTCTGCTAAGATGCCGAGGAATGGGCTGCATAGAGCAATTGTCAAACAGTGAGCACTAACCAAGTGCCCTGCCAACCCCGGTTCAAGATGGAGTTGCTGCACCATCTCTGGCAAAACTGGAGCAACCACGCCCCCTGCCATTGTGGTCAGAGAACCGGAGGCCAGCAGCACCAACAGTCTAGGGTCATGCAGTATGGGTGCCCCAGGCACCTGCAACTCTAAGTCTTGTGTGCGCAACGATGTACCTGGAAAACCACTATAGTTTTATAGATGTCAGCTTAGACTGGGGAGACCCCGATTGAGTTTTTTGTGATAAATCAATTGACAATTGTAGAGTTTACCAGCTTAATATCTTTCCAGTGATAGGGGTAACGCCATGACAGCGATGAAACTGTCTACATCTCTTACCAGTCAGACGGTACAGAACGGTGTTCGAGAAGTAGGCATCAATCCAAATCACTGGTATCCAGTTGGTTGGGCCTCTCAATTTAAACCTGGGGAGGTGTTACCTGTCGTGGTGTGGCAGCAGGCAATCGCCGTTTACCGTGATTTCCAGGGCCAGATCCATGCTTTAGAGGATGCCTGCCCTCATAAGGGCATAGCACTTCACAAGGGCAAAGTTCAAGGGTGTCACCTCGCCTGTGCCTATCACGGTTGGGAGTTTGACGGCAACGGCCAGTGTGTCAGTATTCCTTACCTGCCTGAAGATCAAAAGCTGCCCCGTGCCCAAGCACGTAGCTATCCGGTGCAGGAAAAATATGGGCTGATTTGGATTTTTCCTGGTGAGCCAGCCCTAGCGGTTGCTAGCCAGCCCCCCCTAATCTCGGAATTTGAGCAGCCCGATTGGCTAATGGTGCCAGTTACTGCCCATTTTCAGGCTCATTTTTCGATTTGCAATGAAAATACCATGGATGTTTTCCACGGATTTTTGCATCAAAAGCTCCAGGGCTGGTTCGATCCAGTCTTGATCAATTTACAGGAAACGGAAGCAGCTGTCTGCGCTGAATACAATGTTTCTTACAAAGGCCGGATGGCTCAATTTCTTGGCTTGAGCGATCGCGCTGATCAAGTGACAACTTTACCGATCTCGATCCAGTATCGCTACCCCCACTATGCCAGCTCCCTCCAGGGTGTTTCTTCCCTTTACTTAATGCGCTTGCCAGTTGGGCCAACAGAAAGCCGCTCTTTCGCATTATTCTTTTTCAAAATCAATCTTCCCCAGTCGCTACTGCGACCGCTAAAGCCCCTCCTGAGTACTCTGATTCAACGATTTGTGTTGCGTAAATTTCTGGCGCAAGATATTGAAATGATTGAGAGCGAACAGCAGACCTATCTTGCGAATCCCCAACGGCGTTATGTCGAAATCAACCCGGCGATTATTGCGATCCAACGATTAGTTGTCCGGCAGTACCAGCAATTTATCCAATCAACTGGCCAACCAGATCACAAAGGCCGGAACTCAGAAAATGTAACTTCGTCAGAGGCTAGGTCAGGCCAAACTGAACCAACTCAAGAACACTCGATCCGGTAAAGGCAACGATATTCGTGACAGTAGTGCCTTCGATTTATTTACAGCAGAAGCAAACGCTGCCTCAACTTCAGTCCTTAGATACATGCATAAAATACAAAGCCATTTCAAGTCATTGTTGTCACCAGACCCGGCAGTCAGATACCTTGTTGGGAAGATTGGCTGAAGCAGGGCTATTGATCTAGGGAAACTGTCCAGGAAATGGTGAGAGGAGTAAACGCGTGCAAATTGTCAAAGAGTACGTTCAGCGCTGGTATGAAAGTGGCCTTGACCCCGATGAGTACATCTGTCATCAGAAGCAGGGCAACCTAGTCGAGGTCGAAGAGGTCGCTAGTGGTAAGCGTCAAACCGTTCTGAACTTCTGCACCAATGACATTTTAGGTCTGGTGCAAGAAGAAGCCGTCAAGCAAGCTGCGATTGATGCGATTTGGCAGTACGGCACGTCCAATAGTTCTACCTCTGTTTTGAGCGGTCGTATCGACCTCCACCGGCAGCTGGAAGACGAGATTTCTACTTTTAAGCATTTGCCCTCTACCCAGCTATTTTTGAATGCCTGGATGGCAATGCAGGCCTTAATGGATGCCTTTTGTCACTTGGCAATTCCAGTGCCAGGGTTTCAAAATACTCGCGAGACTTTAATTCTGACGGATGTTCTCAACCACGGCTGTATTGTCTCAGCCGTGGCCAACGCTGGAACCCGAAGCGGCAAGATGTTTGGGCACAGCCCCCAAGTCCGGATCAAAGCTTACCGCCACTGTGATGTGAATGACTTAGCCCGCAAGCTACATCGCTATGCCCAGCCGAACGATCGGATCATGGTCGTTTCTGATGCCGTCTTCTCGATGGATGGTGATATCGCTCCCCTACCAGAGATGTTAGATGTGATGCAAAATTACGAAGGCAGCGTTCTGCTAATGGACGAAGCTCACGCCAGCGGAGCGATTGGGGCAACAGGGCATGGAATCTATGAGCACTTTAATATGTTGCCGCAGCAGGCTATAGAACGGGGCGTTATTCCACTGATCATGACCACGTTCTCCAAGTTTGCTGCCTCTGCTGGGGCGGCGATCAGCAGCCATGTAGCAGAGCTAAAACCCCTGCTCAATGTCTCTCCCACCTCGATTGGCACCGTTTCCCTATCACCACCCTTGACTGCGGCCGCCCTGGCGAGTATCCGTTTAGTCCAAAACTCTCCAGAGCGGGTGCGAAGGCTGCAAGAAAACACCCGCTACTTGCGATCGCGGCTGGTGGAGCACGATTTTGTGGCGATGGGTGAGACTAATGTTATCCCCGTGATTTTACCGCCAGAAATCAACCCGAAGGCGTTTGGTAGGCATCTGCTGGAGCAAGGTGTTTGGGTTTCTCCGATTTGGTTTGTGGCCAAACCCCGTATCCGCATCACAGCCACTGCCCTACATACTCAGGAGGAGTTAGATCGCCTAGTAGCAGCGATGGTAGCCACCCGGGATGTCTTGTATAAACCGATGATCAGTGCTTAGTAGTTTTGCGCGGACAGGGCAGTTTTTACACCTGCTCTGTCAAAAACATGCTTCTTTCTGAGATGAACACCAGGTGCTTACTCAATCCTTAACTCAGATCCAGGCTGTTAATACCCCGGCAGCACATGAGCTGTTCCTAGATGTGCCAATGCGGGTCTATGCCAATGACCCCTACTGGGTTCCCCCTCTGCGCCAGGAGGTAGCAAAGCAGTTCGCCCCTGAGAATCCCTTCTTCCAGTACGGTAAACTTCAACGGTTTATTGCAGTATCTGAAGTAGACAATGAACCCCAGGTTGTGGGGCGAATTGTTGCTGCTGTGAATCAACGGCTCATAGAACGGGAAGGGCAGGTTGGCTTGTTTGGTTTTTTTGAGTGCATTGCCGATTTTGCGATCGCCCAGGCATTATTTAATACCGCCTGCCAGTGGCTCAGGGAGCAAGGCATGAGCGTGGCACGGGGACCGATTGATCTATCCACTCATAACAACTGCTTGTTCTTAGTGGATGGATTTGACTCACCACCAATGGTGATGACCGCTTACAATCCACCCTACTATCCTGAATTCCTAGAGCAGGATGGCTGGCATAAAGCTAAAGATGCTTATGCCTACGATTTCCGGTTGGATAAACCCCTACCCGCAGAATTTGAGAAAGCGTACCGGATTGCTTGTAAGTCAGGCATCAGCTTCCGGCCGATTCGAACCAAGGGTGAGGGTTTTGAGCAAGATGCCCTGAGTATTTATCACCTTTTGAACAGCACATTTAGCAATAACTGGAGCTTTACCCCACGCACAGAAGCAGAATTCCTAGAAGAAGCGAAGGCTTTGCAAAGCTTAATCGATCCAGATGTTTTCCCGATTGCTGAGCACGATGGCAAGATGGTTGGTCTCTGGATGGGGCTACCGGACTACAATATCCCGCTAAAGCACGTGAGCGGTAAACTGAACTGGTTAGGAATTGTGAAATTTCTTTGGTATCGTCGTCAAATTGATCAAGGCCGGGTGATCGCCGTTTGCTCGCTGCCCGAGTATCGCCGCAAAATGGTGCCCCTTGCCCTAATTTATTTGGGAATGCAAGGGGGCATCCGAAAGGGTAAACCCTACAAGCGGGCTGAACTTTCCTGGGTGTACGAAGATAATTTCCCCTCTCGTAAATTGATTGAGGCCGCAGGCGGTACAATCTACAAGACTTACCGCATCTACGAAAAAGAATTATGAAGGCGCTGGTCACTGGAGCCAATGGTTTTACCGGCTCTCACTTAGTGCAAGCTCTGGAGCGCCAAGGTTGGGAGGCTGTTGGCCTGGTCCGCAAATCCAGCAACCTGGAGCGGCTCTCTGGTTTCCAGGGACAACTGGTATACGGGGACATTACCGACCGGACGGCACTCCAAGCAGCCATGCTGGGTATCGACACGGTGTTTCATACTGCTGCCTACGTTGAGCTGGGGCTCGTCAATGAATCAGAGATGGAACGGGTGAATGTTGAGGGCACCCGTTCCGTGCTAGAAGTGGCCCAAGCGGTGGGCGTATCCAAGCTTGTCTATTGCAGCACAATTGGCGTGTTTGGTGACACGAACGGTCAAGTCGTTGATGAAACTTTCACCAGAACCCAGCAGGGCTTTTCCTCAGCCTACGATCGCACTAAATACCAAGCTCAGCAATTAGTAGACCAGAAGGCTGTCCAGGGTTTTCCGGCTGTCAGTGTTCTCCCTTCGGGAATTTTTGGCCCCGACGACCCCCACTTCGGGCCGGTTTTGCAGCAGTTTCTGAAAGGGCGACTAAAGCTATGGGCCGGAGGCGATCGCATTACCGGCATTGTCCACGTCGATGATTTAGTTCAAGCGATGCTACTGGCAGCAGAACGAGGCACGGGGCACTATATTATCTCTGCCGGGGAGCTCACGACCCGCGAAATGTTTGAGCTACTGAGTCTGGAAACAGGAATTCCAGTACCACGCGAGGCACCGCAATTTCTAGTTAGGCTTGCTGGAAACTTACTCGACCCAATCGGAAGGCTATTCTCCTGGCAACCGCCTCTGAGCCGGGAGCGTGTGCACTACATCTACGATCGCTGTGTACGGGTCGATGCCACAAAAGCGCGGCAAGAACTTGGCTGGAATCCTCGGCCAGTGTTGGAAGTCCTGCAGGAGATAGTTGGGCCGAAAAATGGCACTCATACCCTGCAAAGCGAAAGGCAAGACTAATAGAGCGCTGGATGACCTAGTTGCAGTATCTAGAGGGTCAAAGCCAGTCGAGTATCAGCACACCTATCTGAAGCACAAGTCAAAGACAAACTCGCAACAGCAGCCAACCTCCGGCAATAGCAAAAGTGGTTGATTATCTACAAGGCTCTGGTTAAGCCACCAACCAAGCCAACCGCCACTAGTGGATGGGCTAGTAGGTTGCGGTTGTTAAGGCAGGTACCTTCTGATGCATTACTCACAAGTTCCTCAAAATGTTCTTCTAACCTGAAATTAGAGCCAGCGTAGCTGGGTATGAACAGAACTAGCCGGCTCATACATCTCTTTAAAGAAGGAATGCAGGAGGATCTCATGGCGTTAATTCATTGGGAACCTTTCCAAACCCTAGATAGCTTACGGCAGCAGATGGATGACCTATTTGAGTATCTGCATCGGTCTTATAGTCAGTCTAGTCACTTACTCCAGCATGGTCTCAGCGGGCAGCCAGCTGTTGAAATTCAGGAGACAGATACCGAGATCATCTTAAAAGTAGAAATGCCGGGTATCGATGTCGAAGACATGGATATTCAAGTTAGCCAGAACGCCGTCTCAATTGTCGGGCAACATCAGCATCAGGAAGTTGCTAAGCAGCAGGGCTTCTTCCAGTCAGAGTTCCATTATGGTCAGTTTCAACGCACTATCCCCTTACCCAAGCCTGTCCAAAAAGAGCAAGTTAAGGCTGAATTAAACAAGGGAATCTTGCTCCTGAACCTACCCAAGATGGACTCTGACTCAACAGTAGTTCAGGTAAATTTAGTTGAAAAGGCTGCCCCAGCAAATTTCACGGCCAATCAGCCGATGGAGCAAGCACCTTCAGCCAAGCTGGACCAGGTACCCCTGAGTTCCCAAAAGAGTCATGAAGCGGTCGGGCTTTCTGGAGCTCAAACCCTGGCCCAAATCCAAACAGAGCAAGCCGATCAGCAGCTCAGCCCCAAAACTTCCCTAGAGACATACTGTGATGAGCATCCAGAGGCAGGTGCCTGCCGGATTTATGACGACTAAGCTTGTTTCTCTGGTTGCCTGAGAACTATAGCAATCCTCTTCCCAGATCACGCCCCAGACTAACTTTCTCACTCCTGACGTTTGCACTGGTTATCTTTCATTTTGCTGGCCAGGGGCTAAAAGTAGAGTCTTGATAGTTGAGAAAATCTGATTGACCACGACCACAGTGATGGGCAGAACAGGGTAAGTTTTGTAACCAAAGCTTGATTCTAGCTGGCTACTAACTGCTAGATCTGGATTGCAAGTGTCCAGCTGAGTAGGTGCAACCTGTAGTCTGATCAGATGGGTTCTCCTGAACTAAATCGATGTTCTTGTCTCTACGTACTTAGATAGTGAGAAGTTGATCAATGAAGGCACTCTTGCTTTACCCTCAGTTTCCCCAGTCTTTTTGGTCTTATGACCGCTTCATGAAAATGGCTGGGCTGAAGGCTGTCATTCCACCGCTGGGAATTATTACAGTTGCCGCGCTGCTACCCCAGGAGTGGGAAATTCGGTTTTATGACCGCAATGTCAATCCTGAAACAGCGGAGGATTGGGAGTGGTGTGATCTGGTCATTCTCTCCGCCATGCTGGTTCAGAAGCCTGACTTCCACAGCCTGATTCAAAAAGCGGTGCAGTTGGGTAAGAAGGTGGCTGTGGGAGGACCTTATCCAACCTCGGTTCCGCAAGATGCTCTCGACTCTGGAGCCCACTACCTGGTATTGGATGAAGGAGAACTAACGGTACCTCAATTCCTAAACGCGATCGCTCAGGGCAAATCTCAAGGAATCTTCCGCACAACCGAGAAGCCAGACGTTACCCTCAGCCCCATCCCTCGCTTTGACCTGCTCCAGCGGGATGCCTACTTCATGATGGCGGTTCAGTTTTCGCGCGGCTGCCCCTTTAACTGTGAATTCTGCGACATCATCACGCTTTATGGCCGTAAACCGCGTACTAAGGAACCAAGTCAGACCTTAGCGGAGTTGCAAACCCTCTATGACTTAGGCTGGCGGGGGTCACTTTTCGTCGTTGATGACAATTTTATTGGGAATCAGCGTAATGTTAAACGCTTCTTGCGAGAATTGATTCCTTGGATGCAGAAGCACAACTATCCCTTCAGCTTCATGACCGAAGCTTCGGTCAATCTGGCAGAGGATGATGAGCTACTGCACTTGATGGTAGAAGCGGGGTTCTACGCCGTCTTTCTCGGTATTGAAACCCCCGACCAAGACAGCCTGCAAGTGACACAGAAGTTTCAAAATACTCGTAACCCCCTATTAGAAGCTTGTCGCCAGATCAACGAGGCAGGGCTACTGATTTATGCCGGATTTATTCTCGGCTTTGATGGCGAACGCTCCGGCGCTGGCGAACGAATTCAAGCTTTTGTTGAACAAACCAGCATTCCTCAACCAATGCTTGGCCTGCTTCAAGCTTTGCCCAATACCGCCCTTTGGAACCGACTGCGAGGAGAGCAGCGCTTACTAGAGGGTATTGGTGTGACCGAGGTGGGAGATCAAAATACCTTGATGAATTTCACTCCCACCCGTCCGGTAAGCGAAATTGCTCAAGAGTATGTCGAAGGCTTCTGGACATTGTACGAACCAGCGAACTATCTCAGGCGCTGTTTTCAACAATGCCTCAATATTGTTCCCCCTCCAGGCCGAAAGCAGACCATGCACTTTGCGCCTGGTAAAGGGCTACGGCTAGTAGCGCAGCTAATTTGGAATCAGGGCTGGCAACGACCTGAAATTCGAGTCCAGTTTTGGCAACAGCTATGGGTCATTTTGCGTACTAAACCGCAAGTACTCAATATGTATCTGGGCCTGTGTGCTGCGGGAGAGCACTTTTGGGAGTACCGAGATTTAGCCAGGGAACGCATCACTCAACAAGTAGGCTACGACCCACTGGCAGTGCCTAGATCATCTAAACCAGAATCAGTCCTCGCTAGCATTTAATACGAGGTTCGCTGAGATAATGATTGTCATTAGCTCAGCCGACTGAAAGCATATATCAGCTAGCTTTTGTGGCCCAGGTGTTTCTTGAGAAGGCCGGGGTTTGAGGATAATCATCTTGCAGCTACGGTTGACCTGTAGCACTCTCTCGTCTGGTTAGAGTAGCCAAAAGGCCTGGTTGCAAAGGTGAGTTGGTGGCTTTTGAAAAAGCTAAGCTAGAAATAGCCTCACCTAAAATATGCTGGGTGTCATCCCATGGCTCATCTCAAACAGCGCCGCTCTCAAAACATCAATGGTGACTTTTATGTAGACCTGACCTGCATTGACTGTGATACTTGTCGTTGGATGACCCCAGAGGTTTTCCATCGGGCTGGTGGGCAATCAGCAGTGTATCATCAACCAGCTACCGCTGAGGAACGTTTGCGAGCAATGCAGGCACTACTAGCTTGCCCAACTGCTTCCATTGGTACTGTTGAAACGCCAAGAGATATTAAAGCTGCCCAGCAAAGCTTTCCGGTTCTGATCGCTGAGAATGTCTACCACTGCGGCTATCACTCAGAAAAGTCCTTTGGTGCTGCTAGCTACTTGA
Organism: uncultured Synechococcales cyanobacterium; assembly: GCA_902806435.1. Lineage (GTDB taxonomy): Bacteria > Cyanobacteriota > Cyanobacteriia > Thermosynechococcales > Thermosynechococcaceae > CADCWO01. The sequence goes on from CADCWO010000138.1 coordinate 37,303, forward strand.
TTCAGCGCCCGCAGGGAAACGTGTTAGTAGACTCGCCCCGTTTTGCCCCCCCTCTTGTCAAACAGTTAGAGGAGATGGGTGGTATCCACTACCTGTATTTAACTCATCAGGATGATGTAGCCGATCATCACAAATTCCACCAGCATTTTGATTGTGAACGAATTTTACATAGGGACGAGGTCACATCCAGTACTCAAGACGTAGAAATCCAGTTGTCAGGTTCTGAACCTGTGCAACTACAACCGGATCTGTTAATCATTCCGGTGCCGGGGCATACCAAGGGTCACACTGTTCTGCTTTATAACAATAAATTTCTGTTTACGGGTGACCATTTGGCCTGGTCCAATGAACTCAACCAGTTGATTGCGTTCCGGGGTGTTTGTTGGTATTCCTGGTCTGAACTCACTCGCTCAATGCAGAAGTTAGCAAATTACTCATTTGAGTGGGTACTCCCTGGTCATGGTCGCCGTTATTCTGCTGAGCGCGAGACAATGCACAAACAAATGCAGCAGTGCATTGCTTGGATGACAGCAAGTTAAAAAGTCTTGGCTTAAGTGGAGCTTTGAAGTTGCAATTGTAGCGGCTGATCGGGCTGAATAACTAGGCCTGCGCCACAACTATTGAGCGAGCTGCCTTGAGGGGATAGCGGCTGCTGAGTAGACCACAGTAACCAGCGGCTGCCGGAAGACAAAAGATTGAGACTTGCTGGGTTCTGGCTCAGCCAGATTAAGGGTTGCTCGGGAGGTTTCCCTGCTAGCGGAATTTCATTAGAACTTACTCGTGCTAGTACTTCCAGAACGTTTTGATGGTTCTGGATCGGACCTGTACCCGCAGTCCAAAGTTGCACATTTTGATTATGACGGCGGGCATAGAAGTAGAGCGAAGCTGCCGCAATTACTGCCTGTTCAAAATCATCACTGGGCCAGGGTGATGCACTATCAAGACAGATCAGTAAATGCTGGCCTTCAATGAACACTTCCAACTCCCGAACTCGCAGTTCCCCATAGCGGGCACTGCTACGCCAATGAACCAAACGAGTAGGATCTCCCCAGCGATAGGGGCGTAGGGAGCGAGTTAAACCCGCGGTTGCAGCTTCCGCTTGATAGCCAGCACTTTGAAACTGGGTTGGCGCGCGGCCAGTTGTATCAATCAAGGGACAGTGGGTTAATGGCAAGACGATGGGGTATACGATCGCCGTAGCTGGTACTAACCGATCGCGGTGGCACCAGAAAAGCCCCAAGGGAGCTGCGGTTCTCAGCTGTACGGTCTGCCAGCGAAAGACCCCTCGCCGTTCGGCAACCAGTGAGTAATTCCAAATGTGAACGTCATCAGCAGGAAGGGTTTCCAGGACGCTGGTGACCGGTTTGCCTAACGCGGTAGGAAGCAAGTCTTGAATTTGCAGCAAGCTCTTAGCGCCAGAGGTGGGGTTGGCGATCGCCAGCTCAACAACCAAACGATCGCCAGCACTGATTGGGTGTAGGGGTTGGCGAGTAACTTCAATTCTAGAGAGCGATCGCGCTGGCCCAATAGCCGCCACAATCAGGAGTGCAAAGCTGATACCACTGATCACGTACAACCAGCCAGCGAGGGTATTTGTTGCAGCAACAAAGAAAAAGATTGCTAAGCTGCCGAGCAGCCACCCAGCATAGGATGGCGTCACCCAACGAGACTCCAAAGCGTTGGCAAAGCGTTGACCAATGGTCATGGTTGCGGGCTAAAGGGCTATGACTCAGGATGCCCACTTCCATGCAACGACAGCGCAACGCCACGAATAGAGCGGTCTAGCAGCTCCATCGGATGCATGACAGGAATTGCTTTCTGGCCCTCTAGATGCTTGTTGATCTGCATAGCACAGCCGGGATTAGCGGAGACAATCAGCTCAGCTCCAGTATTCAGCAAGTTCTTGACTTTTCGTTGGCCCAACTCTGCTGCTACCTCTGGTTGAAGAATGTTGTAAACCCCAGAACTACCACAGCAGATCGCAGCGTCTAAAGGTTCTCGTAGCTGGACACCTGGGATTTGACGTAAAAGTTGCCGCGGTTGCACACTAATTTTTTGACCGTGCAACATATGGCAGGCATCCTGGTAAACCACTCGCAGCGATTCCGCTTGCAAAGGAGATAGAGGAGCAGTCAAGCCGACTTCATAGAGAAACTCCTGCACATCTTTAACTTTGCTGGCGAACTGCTGAGCTCGCTCACAATACTGCGGATCGTCTTGGAGCAGCTCCCCATAGTTTTTCAGGGTATGACCACAGCCAGAGGCATTGATGATCACAGCATCAACATCCGTATTGGCAAAGCTATCAATCATTTGCCTCGCTAGAGTTTTTGCCTGTGCTTCCTGACCCTGGTGGTGGGGAAGTGCCGCACAACACCCCTGGCCTTGAGGGACGACAACTTCACAACCGTTGGCACTCAGAACCCGAACAGTCGCCGCATTTACATCCGCGAAAAACAGGCGTTGGACACAGCCTAAAATCACCCCAACCCGGTAACGTTTCTGCCCTTGGGCAGGAGTCAGGACGGCGATACTGCCTCGAAAGGCGCTCTGTGGAACCGGAGGCAGCAGTGATTCCATACTAGCCAGACGCGGAAATGGTTCTAGCAATTTTGCCGCACGCACAACACGTTGCAGGCCTAGCTTTTGATAGAGCAATAAGGGGGCTAATAGAGCTCGTAAACGACGCGGATAAGGAACCAAGTTAAATAGGAGCGCCCGAAAGACCCGCTCCGGTAGTGGCCGGGGGTAGTTCCGTTCTATCTGGGGACGGGTTGCCTCGATCAGCTTGTCGTACTGGACCCCCGACGGGCAAGCAGTAACACAGGCCAAGCAGCCCAGGCAAGAGTCAAAGTGCTGCGCTGAGGCCTTTGATAGGGGAATCTTCCCTTCGTTGATCGCATCCATGAGGTAAATGCGCCCTCTAGGAGAATCGGTCTCTGTACCCATCACCCGATAGCTGGGACAAGTAGAGAGACAAAAACCACAGTGAACGCAGGCGTCAATCAAGCCGGGGTCAGGCGGATGATCAGCATCAAACCTGCCTAAATTAGGTTCGATTGACTCTAAAGGCCCGGAATTACTCATTAAATTCTGCCGATAAATCGATTGGGGCTCAAAAGATGCTGCGGGTCAAATTGTTCTTTTATTTTACGCATTAGCTCTAGGGCATTACCTGGATATCCCCAGACATCAAGTTTTTGCTTGAGGGCAGGGGGTGCTGACAGGATACTCAGAAAACCATGTTTGCGCCCATAATCTGATATTCCATCTCCCTGCTCACACAGCGCCCGGACTGCCGGTATAGATTGGGAAATTTCAGGTAGTGCACCTTCTAGACGCATCAGCCCCAGGCCACTACCAGCATGAATCAGACTGGTACAAGTCAACTCATTCTGTCGAGCTATAGAGTCCATCGCGATCAGGGTAGTAATAGCCCTAGCTGGTAAAACACCCAGTTTACACACAGCTGATTGGTCAGTTTGGCTTGGTGATCGCCAGAACAGGTTATGGATCTGCTGCCAGAAGCTAGCTTCCTCCCTTTCAACCAGAACTTCTTCTTTTAAGCCCAACGCCTGGGCTGTCTTGAGCAGGGAAGTAGCTTGCTCATCAACACTAGTTTGTAAGCTTTGAAACCTCGCGACAAGTGCGAGAGGGGCTGTTCTGCCCAACTGGGCAAGTGCCTGTGCAGATACAAGATCAACGGCAGTAGGTGTTAAGACAGATGCGGTTAGGGTTCTTGTCGCCTCAGCGATCGCTGCTGGAACGCCAGTGAGAAGAATTGTTTTCGACGCTTCCGGCAGAGGATAAACTCGGAAGGTTACTTCAGAAATGATGCCTAACGTCCCAAAGGAACCGCTCAACAGCTTCACTAAGTCGTAACCAGCCACATTTTTGACGACACGTCCCCCCGCTTTAACCAGTTGACCATCGGCGCGAGCAAAAGCGACGCCTAGAGCTATATCTCGAACGCCACCATACTGCTGGCGTAGGGAACCAGCATCCCGCGTCGCAACGATGCCTCCCACGGTTGCCAGGTCACTGTAAGCCGGATCGAGGGCTAGAAACTGGCCTGCTTTGGCCAGAATAGTTTGCAAGTCGATAAATTTCAGGCCTGCTTCTACGGTAACGGTTAGATCGCCAGCCGCATGGTCAATTAACCGATTTAATCGTTCCGTGCTCACAATCAAATCAATGCCCTCAGCCAAGCCTCCCCAATCCAGCTTGGTACCACTGCCACAGGGTAAGACGTGCCACTGGTTGCGGTGAACACAGGCCATCACTTCTGAGAGCTCTGCTTGGGTTTTGGGATAGACGATGCAGTTAATAGCTGTACCAGGAAGAAGGGCCTGAGCTACTTTTGCTTCTGCCTGGACCAATGCTTTGTCAGAGGCCACTGACTCTTCCCCGACAATCTCTCTCAAGGTGTGAGCGATCGCTTTTGTTGTGGCAGTCACAAGATTTAACTCTCCACAGTTAACAGTTGGCCTATGCTTCCTTAGTCTCCCACAGTATAGCCACCCTCTAATGTCAAACCCGCTTGGGCTTTTAAGCCCGGGTTCATGGAAACGATTCAGAGTTAACTGCTACTCCCACCCTAGAATTCTGGAATAGTTCAGGTACCAAAGAGGTACCAAAGGAATGCTGATCAAGAAGGCCAATCATGAATCAACCTTAGCAATACGGATGTAACTAATTGGCGAGATATGCTAAAAAACATTTAGACCAGAAAAGCGACTTGCAATGGTCTCAGCTCTAGGTCTATAGCGGTAGTAGTGTCTAGTTAAGCTAGTTTTGCTACTAAAGACAAAAATGAAGAGGGGGTTCCAATCCTACGCTGATGTAGTTGTTCCACATAAGACAACTTCTGTAGCGTTTGTGACTGGGTAAATCGTTTCAGGCAGAAAAAACCTCTTTTTGTTTAGTGTCGAAGGAGTAGGGCAAATTCAGGGCGATATTTCTTCTTCCAGGTTTCTAGTTAGCTTTTGCCAGTATGGTAGTCTGTCTGCCTTAAGCGGACAGCTGTAGCAGTAATAAAGGTAGAAGGGTCTCAACTAGACCGCTTGTTGAACTGTCATACAAGCCGTTCTGGTTACCAGTGGCTTCCGATAATCTAATACTTAGCAGCCTAAGTAATTTACACTGTCTGGTTCACGCCAAGCTTTATTGTATTTAACCAACTTTGCTTAATAAACCCATCTTTCCCACATGAATCGACCCTTTAAGCACATTTGTCCCCTCCAGATTGCTTTGTTTGGAGGAGTGGTTGCGGCAGGTACCACCTTAACCTTACTAAGTCCTGGCTTTAGCAGTTCCGGTCGAGCTGCTCTGCAAGACAATCCGAGTGCCGTTGTCGACGAAGCTTGGCAAATCATTAATCGTGACTACGTTGATACCCAATTCAACCGGATAAATTGGCTGAATGTGCGGCAGACGTTACTCAGCAAAAACTACACCTCTCGCGAGCAAGCCTATAAGGCAATTAAGGATGCCTTGAAGTTGCTTGATGATCCCTACACTCGGTTTATGGATGCTGAACAGTATCAGGAATTAACAACGCAAACGTCTGGGGAGCTTTCTGGTATTGGTGTGCGTTTGGAAGTCAATCCTCAAACAAAGAAACTGACAGTTATTGAAGCTATTGCTAACTCTCCCGCTTTACAAAGCGGTGTTAAACCTGGTGATCAAATTCTGGCGATTGATGGCAAATCTACGGTGAACATGAATATCGAATCAGCTTCGGCTTTAATTCGAGGACAATCAGGGACACCAATCACTCTCCAAATTAACCGTAAAGATCAAGGTAGGTTTGGTTTAAGACTGGTCAGAGCCCAGATCGAACTGCCCACAGTCCGCTATAGCCTCAGGCAAGAAGGCACAAAACGGATTGGCTACCTGAGGCTTAACGAATTTAATGCCCACGCTCCATCTCAGATGCGTCAGGCCATTCAAAGCCTGAAATCTCAACAAGTTGATGCCTTCGTGCTTGATCTGCGGGGTAATCCTGGTGGCCTCCTGCAATCAAGTGTCGATATTGCCCGGATGTGGCTAGATACAGGTGCAATTGTCCGAACTGTAGACCGCAAGAAAACTTCCATCGAGGCGGCTGCTAATGGTACTGCTTTAACTCAGCTTCCCCTAGAGGTTTTAGTCGACAAGAATTCTGCCAGTGCCAGTGAAATCCTAGCCGGTGCCTTGCAAGATAACCGTCGAGCGACAGTAGTCGGTAACGCTACGTTTGGGAAAGCACTGGTGCAGTCAGTACAAAGCTTGTCAGATGGCTCCGGGTTGGCGGTAACGGTTGCTCACTATTACACACCTAGTGGCACCGATATCAGCCATAAGGGAATTTCTCCTGATATTCCAGTCAAATTGACAGCTCAGCAACGGCAGGTATTGATTGCCAACCCTGACTTGTTGGGCACCCAGGCCGATCCCCAATATGCCAAAGCAGTAAGTGACCTTAAGATGACTGCCTTAGCCCAACCCCAAAATACTAAGCGTGCTGCCACTCCAGTCCTACCTTAAGCTTTTCTCCTAGAGTCGCAGGAAGCTTTAACGCGATCAAGCACTACCTAATTGATGTACCAAGTGAACGAGTTCCGGGAGGATCAGTGCTTTCATTGCTAACCTAACGGCGTTTGTAGAGCCTGGTAAAGAAAAGACTAACTTGTTTTGATAAACTCCGGCAATGGCCCGTGAGGCGATCGCGCGCGAACCAATTTCTTGGTAGCTGAGAAAGCGAAATAACTCTCCGAACCCTGGTAAAGACTTATCTAGCAGACTTTCAATTGCATCGTAGGTCGTGTCTCGCGGTGCAATTCCAGTTCCACCATTGAAAATCAAAGCCTGTAAACTTGCTTGCTGGGCAAACCGCTGCAACTGCTGCTGAATCTGGCTAGGTTCATCCCTGACAATGGTATAAACTGGCACGGTATGACCCGCAGCTAGCAATAGTTGCTTTAGTAGCTGGCCGCTACGGTCTGTTTCTACGGAACGAGTGTCGCTGACTGTCACAACGGCACAGTTGATTTGCAGAGCAACTAAATCCTGATGAGGTAACTGAACCATCTCCAACGTCATCCAGCCAAGAGATCTTTGAGGTTTAAGCTTTTGTGAAACCTAAATCATTACTTTCGGCATAGCGCTCCATAAAGCGCATAAACCGATCCCACTCTTGTATTCCCCGCATAGCATAGACAGCTTCAATGGCCGTAGGCTGACCGTTGACGAACTTGGCACTCACATCTCGCGTCACCAATTCCCCTTCCTCATCAATCATGTACATCCCGGTTATTTCTAGGTTGCCGGTTTGAACAATTTTTGGGTTGTCAAAGTAGAACATCGCTCTGCCAGTACTGCCATCAGGGGTACGGGTCAGACGTACATCTGGCACTACTTCTTCATCAACACCTTTGAGAAATTGAATTTGAGCCATAGTCGATTAAACTTGATTCTTCCAACTATTCGGTAGTGGTTCTTATCTTTGCATACAAAGCCGTACGTAATTTATGACGGTTTAAGATCGGTACAAACTGATCGTTTTAGCTCACGAAGTTGCTAACGAACGATTGGCTCGGACTAGCTTCGCTTTCTTGGGATTTGAAAGCTGTACAAGTGATTGAATTTGCCGCTTTCTACCAAAAAATTTATGGACAACTAGAGCTACCGCACTTCAATTCAGACAGTTTCTAGTTCCGTAAAAACCGCCCAAGATAATCTGCCAATAATCTGAGCGGTTGATAGCTTCTGTGTGAATTTAGCCAGTCTTAAACCTCTTGATCAAGAGTAGATTGGGAAGTAGCTTTCACAGCCATTATGGCTATAAAATTCCTGGCCCCTTGCCACGTGTATCACCCGTATCTGTCAGTTTGCCCGTTTGATCATCGTGCTGCACATCATCTAGTTCATGGGCACGATCAACAGTTGCGGCTTCCTCTTCTTCTCTTAAATCTCCGGGTTCATCGACATACATTTCCGGTTCGACAGCGTAGTTGTTAGTGAGCCCCTCTTTATCTACGCTAATGCCCCCTGTAGTATCAATACTTTCAGGATCGTGCCCCTCGCTTGTATTGCCAAAACTCTCACCTTCTCTTTCTTGACGGGCAGCGGTCTCAGCAGGGACAATTCCCCGGTCGTATTGTGGTGCATCCGAATTGACATCATCAGCTGTATTCGTCGCTTTGTCATTACTCATAGCTATTTCCTTAAATGAAATTAATTCTGTAAATTTATACCTAACGCTATGTGACATATACCCCATCTCCAGCCCAGAGTTTTGATTTAGAAACAAATCTTTGGTACCACTACTGTCAACAGCAAGTCACTAGCCAACCGCTCACCCGCAAAATGAACGAAATTCAAAGCGCTGCTGCTAAGGGATTAGCAGCTTTTGTAGCAACAAACATCGATGATCTGCTAGTCTTGATGCTATTTTTTGCTCAGGTGAATTCAACATTTCGGAGACAGCATATAATTGCTGGCCAATACTTGGGTTTTACAATCCTGATTGCGATGAGCCTACCTGGTTTTTTCGGTGGCTTATTCCTACCTCAACCCTGGATTGGTTTACTGGGTCTACTGCCCATCCTGATTGGTCTTAAGGAAATTACAAGCTCGGATACCCCCAAGGTGCAGACTGCGAGCAATCCATCAAATATGCGGTCACCAAAAAATATCGAGCGATCACCAATGCTCGCGCTTAGCCCATACACCTACAAAGTAGCAGCGGTCACCTTGGCAAATGGTGGGGACAATGTTGGCATCTATGTACCTTTGTTTGCCAGTAGTAGCTGGGCTGATCTGGGTGTGATTCTCAGCATCTTTTTCTTGCTAGTTGGGGTTTGGTGCTGGTTTGGTTACCAATTAACTCGCCATCCTGCCATGGGTCAGGTGTTAACTCGCTACAGCGCTCGACTGATGCCCCTTATATTGATTGGCTTGGGTATCTTCATCCTGATTGAAAATAACACTTTGTCACTACTGAAGTAGCTTCCAATTGTCTCACCAACGAAGACTTTGAAAAATTGCTTCACCATCTAAGCCAATGCCAATTGCCACTTCACTATGATAGGAAGCAAGCGGTAATTCCTGGTTCATAATGAAACATCTTGTTTTAATCACTACGCTAACTTTACTAGCAAGTGCTTGCCAGTTAAGTGATGCTCAGGTTCAAACTTCTCCTACAACCTCAGCCACTCAAAACCAGTTACAAGATGAATTGCAGGTAAAGCGCACCGAAATTAAGGCCTCAAATTTACCGAAACCTTATACTTCTGAGTCAGCCAGTCGATCACCGCAAGTCGTTGATCGTCCTACCAATGCTAAGTTACAGGTTCCACCCGGATTTAAGGTAGAACTTTTTGCCCAAGGGTTATCTCGCCCTCGTTGGCTGCATGTGGCTGCCAATGGCGATGTATTTCTGGCAGAGTCCTATGACAATCGCATTCGCCTGCTCAGGGACACCAATGGCGATGGCAAGGCTGAGCAAAATACAGTGTTCGTAGAGGGACTGAACCGGCCCTTTGGGATGGCAGTAGCACCGGATGGCCAATCCTTCTACATCGCCAACACAGATGCGGTACTCCAGTTTCCTTACCAGTTAGGGCAAGCCCGTTTGCAGGGTAACCCCATCACGATTACCCAGTTAACAGGAGGTGGCTATCGGCAGCATTGGACCCGCAACTTAGCCTTTAGCCCGGATGGCAAAAAGCTATTCGTCACAGTCGGTTCTGAGGCAAACGTAGCGGAAGAGCCTCTCCCCCGGGCTTCGATTCAGGTGATGAATCCAGATGGCAGTCAACGCAAAACCTATGCCTTTGGCCTGCGGAATCCGAATGGTTTAGCTTTCAATCCTATTACCAAGCAGCTTTTCACAACGGTAAACGAACGCGATGAACTAGGAGATGATTTAGTCCCTGACTACTTGACCTCAGTCCGGCCCGGTGGCTTTTACGGCTGGCCCTATTCCTACCTAGGAAGAAATCACGACCCCCGGATGCCGCGTCGTCCAGAGCTAGAAAAGAAAGCGGTCATACCTGATGTGTTATTTCAAGCTCATTCTGCTGCCTTGGGACTAGCCTTTTATCAAGGTGAACAGTTTCCAGCAGAATATCGCCATGATGCCTTTGTCGCCTTTCGTGGCTCCTGGAATCGTTCTCAAGGTACAGGGTACAAAGTAGTTCGGGTTCCTTTCACTCCCCAAGGCAAACCAAAGGGATACTACGAAGACTTTCTAGCTGGTTGGGTTGTGGACCCAAAGGTTCCTGCTGTTTGGGGCCGTCCGGTAGGGCTGGCGATCGCTAAAGATGGTGCGCTACTGGTCACCGATGAACCGGGTGGCAAGATCTGGCGTGTCAGCTATGTAAGGTAAAACTACTCAAACTCACTCCTTACCAAAGCGATCGCTATTTTTGATGAAAATTTGCTGGCACCTTTATAGATACATTTTGAAGGTTAGGACATCCTGTACAGCGTTGTCGCACCAAGTTGGCCTAAAAACTAGGATTGGCAACTTCATCGGCAATATACTTGACAAATAATTCCCTAAACTGGTGCAAGAGCCCAGCAATTGATAACTAAAACTTAAAAATGAAGGTAAATATTACAAACTATTGCGGTCTCAGCCTTAAACCAACCTAAATGCCGGAAAATGTTTCCGGGAGGTAGTCGAGTTTGATGACTCGTGTACTTCGTAAGCGTTGCAGAATTATAAGCTTCAGAAATACTTCAGGAGCTTCTGCATAAGAGCTTGGGGAGATTATGTCTGTCTGCTTACATGCTAATGTCCCTCTAGCCGTATCCCATCCACTTTTTCTATTGGAGGAATCCATCCATGAGTATCGTCACGAAATCAATCGTGAATGCTGATGCTGAAGCCCGTTATCTTAGCCCCGGCGAGCTAGATCGAATCAAAAATTTCGTCACCGGTGGCGAGCGTCGTTTGCGGATTGCCCAAGCGATGACTGAGAATCGTGAGCGAATTGTCAAACAAGCTGGGGACCAACTATTTCAGAAGCGCCCGGATATTGTCTCCCCTGGTGGCAATGCCTACGGCGAAGAAATGACGGCAACCTGCCTGCGCGACTTAGACTACTATCTACGCCTGGTCACCTATGGTATTGTTTCCGGCGATGTGACACCAATTGAGGAAATTGGCGTTGTAGGCGTACGGGAAATGTACAACAGCCTTGGCACCCCAATTCCAGGTGTAGCAGAGGGTATCCGGGCCATGAAGAATGTTGTCTCCTCTCTGATGTCAGGCGAAGATGCGAGCGAAGCTGGTTCCTATTTTGACTATCTCATCGGTGCAATGCAGTAGAGCTGTGCTCAACTTCATGCTCAACAGCAACTCTTTCTAAGATTCCGCAGATTAAGGAAGCAATAACTATGCAAGACGCAATCACTTCTGTTATTAACGCCTCTGACGTTCAAGGTAAGTACCTTGATAGCTCGGCTCTGGACAGGTTGAAAAGCTACTTCCAGACTGGCGAACTCCGGGTGCGTGCTGGGGGGACGATTAGTGCTAACGCTGCTTCGATTGTTAAAGAAGCTGTAGCCAAGTCCCTGCTGTACTCAGATATCACTCGTCCCGGTGGCAACATGTATACCACTCGTCGGTATGCTGCTTGCATTCGTGACCTTGACTACTATCTCCGCTATGCCACCTATGCCATGTTGGCAGGGGATCCTTCTATCCTGGATGAGCGGGTACTCAATGGTCTTAAGGAAACCTACAACTCTTTGGGCGTACCCATTGGTGCTACAGTGCAAGCCATCAGGGCTATGAAAGAAGTTACCGCTGCCTTAGTGGGAGCTGATGCTGGAAGAGAAATGGGCGTTTACTTAGACTACATTGCCTCTGGCTTGAGCTAAGATTGGCTCTTTCCGAAAATGGATTGTAATTCCATTTTTTTTGAATAAGGTCTGGGAAGTCTGGAGCCAGTCTTAGGTTGTCAAAGGCTTGTCTATATATTAATTTGTAGCTGGCTTTAGTGAACTAGGATTGGCTCTCGACTCCCAGCCTGGAGAGTTACTAACCCAAACGTGATAATTTAGAATTTAATAAACCGATACATTTGTTCTCTTAAAAGTAGTCTTTATTGTCTGAATCTTATTGGACATCAAAGGTTCTGAGGATTTTAAGAGGCGCTCATTCAACCTAAAGTTTTCACGGATACAGGAGAAATAAATCGATGCGCATGTTTAAAGTTACGGCTTGCGTTCCTAGCCAAACCCGTATTCGCACGCAACGAGAGCTACAAAACACTTACTTTACAAAGCTAGTACCCTACGAGAATTGGTTCCGTGAGCAGCAGCGGATCATGAAGATGGGTGGCAAGATTATGAAGGTTGAGTTGGCAACGGGTAGACCTGGTACCAATACAGGGCTGTTGTAGTCCGTAAGATAGCCTGACACCTATTTGGTTTGAAGTTCTCTAGAGGTCGATTGGCCTCTTTTTTATTGACTCTAAGCCGTTAGTAGTGACGCTGCAAGGAAGTTCCGTTATACTGTCTACCGTCTTCAGTTAGGCTTTAATTGCTTTGGCTCAGTGGCGTCTAAACCGGTTTCGTGATTTACCTGTGCAAGCATGGGCAACGGAAGCTCGGCTTTTACAATGGTTAACTTTTGTTTGGTTGTTCATTGGTTTAGTCGTACTTTTCTCAGTTTCGCACCACAGTGGGCTGATCGAGTTTGGGGATGGCTTGTACTACTTCAAGCGGCAGCTAATTGGCGTCGCAATTGGATTAATAGGCTTTCATTTCCTGGTTCATCTGCCCCTGAGCCGGACGCTGGCGATCGCCCTGCCTGGGTTCATTGTGTTACTGGGGCTGATCTTGGCTATCCCGGTGCTGGGGCTGGGAACTTCAGTTAACGGTGCTGCTCGCTGGCTGGCACTGGGTCCTTTTCTGCTCCAACCATCAGAGCTGATCAAACCTTTTTTGTTGCTGCAGAGTGCCCAGGTATTCGGTAAGTGGGACCAACTGACTTGGAAGGTGCGGGGCACCTGGTTGATAATTTTTGGGGTTGTACTACTGGGAATTTTGGTTCAACCCAACCTGAGTACGACTGCACTGTGTGGTATGACCTTGTGGCTGATAGCCCTAGCAGCAGGCTTACCATACTCGCATTTGGGGGGAGCGGCACTGGCTGGCTTTCTAGCCGCAACTCTGAGCGTTGCCTCTAAGCCCTACCAGCTTAAGCGTCTTTTGTCTTTCCGTAACCCTTGGGCTGATCCTGCTGGGGACGGCTTTCAGTTGATTCAAAGCTTTCTAGCCATTGGCTCTGGGGGCCCTTGGGGCGCTGGATTTGGTCTATCACAGCAGAAGTTATCTTACTTACCTATCCCCTACACAGACTTTATTTTTGCCGTGTTTGCGGAAGAGTTCGGTTTGGCTGGCGGCTTGCTGATATTGCTGATGTTAACTGCTTACGGGGTACTGGCGTTGCGAGTGGCTGTAAAAACTCAGCCAAGTGTTCATCGGCTGGTGGCAGTAGGTGCTATGGTGCTGTTGATTGGCCAGTCACTACTGAATATCGGAGTAGCAACTGGCGCTTTACCAACTACAGGTTTACCCTTTCCGTTGTTTAGTTATGGGGTGAATTCAGTGATCGCCAGCTTGTTGATAGCTGGTTTACTAGTGCGGGTTGCCAGAGAGGGCAATGAATCCGTTGTTATCCCGCTGAACCACGGGCGAATGGCTGTGAGTCCAAACGCGGTGCTAACCCACTCGATTGCTGATCAGCAGGGTTTGTCTCAGCCAGCCAGAGCCAAGAAAATCACTTCCCAACCTAAAAATCCTGTTCTGCAGCGAAAACGGCAGCAATCACCTTGGTGGCATTTCTTCGGTTCAAGGCGCTTAGGGAATGAGCGCAACCCCAAGCAAAGCCGCCGATCCCGTTAAGATAAGGGTATGCAAACGTTTCAAATCCAGCTATACCATCTAGAGCAATTTGCCAATAGTCTGGTTGCCCATCAACTGACCCACCTCACGCCGCTGAGCATTGGCGTCGTCTTTGCTGCTGGCCTTCTCACCAGTATGACGCCCTGTATGCTGTCTATGTTGCCGATTACGATTGGCTACATTGGCGGATACGAAGCTAAAAACCGTTGGCAAGCGGCTATCCAGTCCACGTGGTTTGTCCTCGGTTTGGCAACTACTTTAGCGGTACTGGGGGTTGTGGCAACCGAGATCGGGCGCATTTATGGTCAAGTTGGTCTGGGTCTGCCGATCGCCGTCAGCCTGGTTGCTATTGTTATGGGGTTAAATCTTCTGGAGGCTTTACCATTGCGGTTTCCGGCCTTTGGGGAGTTTGACTTTATTGCTGAAATACCTGAGGGCTTCCGGGCCTACTTCGTCGGTCTTACCTTTGGTTTGGTGGCTTCCCCCTGTAGTACCCCCGTACTGGCTACCTTATTGGCCTGGGTCGCTAGTACGGGAGACCCCTTAGTGGGTGGCGGCCTGTTACTAACTTATACGGTTGGCTATGCTGCTCCGCTAGTTTTGGCAGGAACCTTTACAGCGGCGATCAAGCAGTTTTTAGAGTTGAGGCGCTGGTCTAGTTGGATTACCCCCGCCAGTGGTGCTCTGCTGGTAGGCTTTGGTGTTTTTTCTTTATTATTTCGGCTCTTCCCGGCAGTCAGTTAGCTGT
>CADCWO010000139.1 GCA_902806435.1 uncultured Synechococcales cyanobacterium
AACGATTGCTACATAAGGGTTGTAAGCTTTGATCTTTTCTGTCACTTTGGAATTTGACGAATGGGTCCAAAACAGCACTGCATAAGCATTTTAGCTATTTTGCTTTTCCCAATCTGACAGAAGAGGGTTAAAGTTAAAACCGAAATGAAGTTATTAACTTACGAAATCGCGTGATGTGAGCTAACGCATGATTTAGCGAATCGTGCAACTTCCATATGGCAGAAATTAGTTTGTAAAATATGGTTTACAGTTATCAACAGTTCTTGAAATTGTGTAATACATGACAGATATTGTTGATACTGCTGTAAATGCTGGTTCTTTTAATACCTTAGTTGCAGCAGTCAAGGCGGCTAATCTGGTTGATACCTTGAAAGGTCCCGGCCCTTTTACCGTCTTTGCGCCAACTGATGAAGCATTTGCCAAACTGCCCGCGGGGACAGTAGACGCATTGCTTAAAGACATCCCACAACTGACGAAGATCCTGACCTATCATGTTGTCTCAGGCAAAGTGATGGCTGCTGACGTAGTTAAGCTGAAGTCAGCTACTACAGTTGAAGGTTCCGACGTAAAAATCGATGCTTCTAGTGGTGTCAAAGTGAACGACTCTACAGTTGTGACACCAGATGTTGCTGCTGATAACGGCGTTATCCACGTAATTGATGCTGTGCTGATGCCTACATCAGTTGCTACTGCGGCAGCTTCCGCATAGATTCGCTAATGAATCGCTGATACAACTTATGGGGAGGCAATTAGAAATAGTTGCCTCCCTATTCATGTTTAGGTGTATTTTGCTGACGAGAGATGGCATTAGTGCAGTTTTTTAGAATATGTTCATGGTTTCTCAAGGCAAGGGTTGCTTGACAACGAACAATAGGTGTATATACACTTGAGCTATGAAAGAGCAAACCACTCAATTAGATATGGTCAAATTGGGCATAGTTGCAAACACCTGTGCCTGTTTCAACTTGCGCAAGGCATCCCGCGCAGTTACACAGCTCTATGACGAGATCTTGCAGCCAAGTGGGCTGCTCACAACACAGTTCACACTTGTGGTCGCTGTTTCGATAGCAGGTTCTACGACGATTACACGCTTGGCTGAGGACCTAGTCATGGACCGGACAACGCTGACACGTAACCTCAAGCCACTTGAAAGGCAGGGGTTGATTGAGATTGTGCCGGGTCAGGACCAGCGAACTCGGGTTGTTGCGCTTACAGCCAAAGGCCGTGAAGCTCTGACTAAAGCTATTCCGCTTTGGGAAAAAGTCCAAGCCTCTGTTGTTGAAGGTTTGGGTCAGAACCGGTGGAGCAGGCTACTGTCAGATCTATCTGATACTGTGTTGCTGGCTCATAAGGGCTAATTTTTTTAGCTAAAAAGTGTATATACACCCAAATAAAACAGGAGGGAAAATGATGCTAACAAACTTACCCAAAGGAAAGATAGAGATCAACAGCACAGACAATTACAACACCACCAGGAGATGGTTTGTTCTGGCATTATCAATTTGGGCCGCTACTATTTTTGTGGCGGGGTACTACGGAATGTTTACCAAGGTTGGGCGGATCTGGATTCCACCTATAGTTTTAGTAAGTATGACTGTACCAGTCTGGGTATATTACCGAAATGAGAGCTTTAGACGTTACATCTGGTCAATTGATCTAAGGTATCTCACAGCATTTCACTTGTGGCGGATTCCTGCAGGACTCTGGTTCTTGTATTGCGGCAGCCAAAACCTACTTCCCGAGCAGTTTGTCAACAAAGCTGGCTACGGGGACTTAGCTGTAGGGTGCTTGGTGCCGCTTATTCTAATGCTCAGACACGTCAGGGGCAAGTACCTGGTGTTTCACCTGTTCGGTTTGTTGGACTTCGTTGTCGCAGTTGGAACAGGTCTGACGTTGACGGTATTACAGGTTCCTCTTATGGAGAACATTGCTACGTTCCCAACGGTCCTTATTCCCCTTTACGGTGTATGTGTGACGGGAGCGCTCAGTATTATGACTTTAGACAGACTGCTCAGGAAACGGTCATCCGTCAACCTTGCTCTGAGCGGTTCGTGTTAACTCATGTCTATTGATAGGGGAAAACCCATGAATCACAATATTATTGATCATCCAAACGTGATCGCTCCTCCCCCAGCCATTTACGCTGTTCCTTTAACTACTGGGATACTACTACAAACTCTATTCCCGATGAATCTATTACCGCCTGTGGGTGTATATGTGTTGGGTGGACTATTGTTTATCTTGGCAGGAATACTGGCTGTATCAGCTATTCGGATGATGCGGCAGTCAGGTACAAGCGTGGCCCCCAATCAGCCAACGATAGCAATTGTTACCGATGGCCCTTATCGCTTCAGCCGCAACCCCATCTATATATCACTCACGCTTGTGTACTGTAGTATTTCACTTGTGGCAAATGCACTTTGGCCAATCATTCTGCTGCCAATTGTTTTGATCCTCATAGATCGAGGTGTGATTGCACGTGAGGAGCGTTATCTAGAGGATAAGTTTGGAGAGGAATATATACAGTACAAGACTTGTGTCCGTCGATGGATTTGATGGTCAACTCAGTTGTTGGATGCCTAAATGTAATGGATAGCTGTAATCAGCAAAATCCTATTTTTTTGATTTGACCCCACAAGATTGCGTTACTTCCTTTGTTGACTTGCTTCAGACTCTGTTCCTGAGTCTTCTCAGAGGGCTCAAGGTTTTGGATGAAAAAAAATGAGATTAATCTTGAAGGAGCAGCATTGAGATCTGCCAGGGGCACCAAAAAATGATTGTTCCTAGCCTTGTAATTGAGCGTACTCTCTGGTCGAGTGGCCTACTACGCGTAGTTGGAGTGGATGAGGTCGGTTTAGGTAGCCTCTGTGGTCCTGTTGTCGCTGCTGCTGTGCTGCTGCCCCCCAACTGCTCCATGATTGATGGGGTACGAGACTCCAAGCTACTTTCTGTGGCTCAACGCGATCGCCTCTGCCTAGAAATTACCCGGCAAGCCATTGCTGTGGGAATTGGGGCCGCTTCAGTACCGGAAATTGAATTATTAAATGTTTTAAGGGCCAGCTACATAGCAATGCAAAGAGCTTTGGCACGGGTAGGGCCTTACGACCATGCCTTGATTGATGGTCGTGCAATCACCAGATTTGACCTGGGGCAACATACAGCAATTGTGGATGGGGATGCTTCTTCCTACGCGATCGCCTGTGCCTCGGTTGTGGCCAAGGTGAGGCGCGATCGCTTTATGAAACGGCTAGCAGTACGCTACCCCGGCTACGGTTGGGAACGCAACGCTGGCTACGGAACAAAGTCCCATCTTGCAGCGTTACGTTCCTTGGGGGTGACGCCATGGCATCGCCGCACCTACGCACCCGTGCGTCATCTATTAAGCCCTCTCCTCCCATCAGGTTGTTAATCTACCGGGGCATCACATCATGGAAATGGTTGTAGTCAATGTAACGCTGCCCATCGTCTGTCCACTTCAAAACGTCAACAAATCGCATATTCCACAAAATCTCCTGGGCAGTATAGATATGACGAGCATGAATCGGCTGAGCAACAGTCTCGTCAAGCCCTGCTAGGGAAACGGTAATCGTTGCTTCTTCCTCAATCAGAGAGTTTATTGTCGCTCCGTATAAAGGACTGGTTTCGTCGATTGGATGCATGGCCGACCAAGTTAGGGCAAAGGCTGGATTTCGGCTGCGGACAAGGTTGAGATCGTAGAATCGGCGCATAAATTCTCCCTCGACCGTGATTTCGTCCCGCAACAGCGACACCTGAAGCTGTGCTTCTAAGATTTGGTTGCGGTGCTTATTAGCGGTACGAAATATCAAGGTGGGGACACCATTAAACGGCATGATCACCGCTACCCGGCTAAACAACACCCGTGCTGTAGGCTTAGAAAACCGGGCAAATCCAAGCCCAGTTGCCATTGCCAACCCCAGTAGACCAACTAGTGATTCAACAGTGACGATCAGATTGGCGAAAGCTGTGGTCGGGTGCATAAAACCATAGCCAATGGAGGCCATGGTCTGGACGCTGAAGAAGAAGGCGTCAAAGAAAGAGCCAGGTCTAGCATTCTCAATTCCCCCACTCACCATGTAAGCTAGGGCAAATACGGCATTAGCCAAGACGTAGGAGAGACCGAGCAGGGCTAAGAACCCAGGCCAGGGAATTGTCAGTAGCAAGTGGTAGGGCTCGGACCAGTAGGAGTGCCATGCCCCCATGCCCTCTATGTTGAACCGGCCATTCCGGTTAGTAATTCGAATCGGCGCCAGGGAACGGCGTTTTTTGCTTCCTACGCGGAGCTGCTTGCGGAATCTGATCATCTTAGGAGCAGCAAAAGAGGGTTGTAGTAATGCCAATAGATCTTGTTAAAGACAATAGCGTAGTCAGATGAGCATTGGCGGAGCAGATCTATACCTAGCTATTTATCAACTTGTCCCTGTTTCTCTCATAGCAGTGAACAGTCGAGCTCACGTTATTTATCTGATCAATAAGGTTAAGTTGGATTGCAATCTTAATCAGCCTAAAGCGTTACAGTCTCAATCGGTCACAGTTATATCAGGGAGTCTGTTATTGGAGTAGATGTGTCTAGGGCTCCAACCGATGAAGTTACTTGAAATCAAGTGTTCGCACTGCTCTGTACTTCATTGATGCGGCATCCGCTTACCCTGAACCATCAAGAATGCAGTAAGGGAACTGGCGATCGCCAACCCAGCAGCAAGCAACATTGCCAGCCGAAACCCATCCACAAAGGACTCGGCGATCGCCCGCTCTAGGGCAGCCCTCAGGTTGTCATTAAGACCAGCCGGTACCTCTGCCGCAGCCAGCCTAGTTCGTTGCTCAGCTAGGGCTTGTTGCACCCTGGGGGATATTTCTAGTACTGCCAGGCGCTGATCCAATCTGTGATTAAACACGTTTAATACCAAAATACTCAGTACCGCTACCGATAGTAGTCCGGCAATCCGGGAGACAGCGTTATTTACCCCGGAAGCAACGCCAGCTTGATGCTCTGGTACTGCATTCATCACTGTGGTTGTTAGCGGAGCAACACTAGTTGCCATCCCTAGCCCTAATACAACAATGGCTGGGAAAAAACTAGTCCAGTAGCTACCACCAATTCCCGGTCGGGCAAACAAAGCGAACCCAATCGCCGCGATCGCCGGCCCGACTACCAGTGGTAGCTTAGCCCCGTAGTGGCTGACTAATCCTCCTGCCCAGCGAGAAAGGATAAACATGATCAAAATTAAGGGCAAAAAGGCAGCCCCAGCAGCAGTCGCAGAGTAGCCCTGAACTTGAATTAGATTGAAGGGAAAAAAGAACAATACCTCCCCCAAGGCGGCGTACAACAGCAGGGTGAGTAAATTTGCTCCGCTGAAAGTGCGCGATCGAAATAGAGTCAGCGGCATCATCGGGGCACGGCTACGTGCCTCAACCAAAACAAATCCGATTAGGGCCAGGATACCGACCACCAGTGTGCTCAAAACAATCGGATTTTGCCAACCCAGGTTAGACGATTCAATTAGACCGAAAACGACTCCTCCTAAGCCGACAGTTCCCAGTAGTACCCCCCACCAGTCCAGCCGCCGGGGACCGATCTCGTCGCGGCTCTCCGGCACCCGCCAAAAGACAATCCCTAGAACCAACACCGCCAGTGGCAGGTTGAGAAAGAAGATCCAGCGCCAAGATGCCTGTTCCACTAACCAGCCCCCCAACACAGGACCAAATGCGGAGGTAATGCCTGTAAAGCCGGACCAGGTGCCGATCGCTTGGCCTCGCTGCCTTTCGCTGAAAGAAGCACTGATGATTGCCAGGCTACCAGGTGTTAAGAGGGCACCACCGACGCCCTGCACTGCGCGGGCCAGAATTAATTGATTAACGTTGGGAGCTAGACCGCACCAAATTGAGGCCAGAGCAAACAAGGCCACTCCGTAGGCAAAGATCTGCCGTCGCCCAAAGCGATCGCCTAGCGACCCTCCGGCTAGAATCAATGCAGCCAGAAACAGCGCGTAGGATTCCACAATCCATTGCACCTGTGCAGCCGTTGCATTCAGCTCTCTTTGCAGCACAGGTAAGGCAACATTGACGACAGTGCCATCGATAAACGCCATACTGGACCCCAGGATTGTCGCCACTAGAACCCACGGCCTCACGTCTGGACCACAGGGTTCTGTGCAGGGTGCAGAGCGAATTACCCCTTCATCGCAGGGCTGTTTCACGACATTAGTCATCTTTTTCCCTCGCTTGCCAGGATGCTTACGTAAAAATAGTAGGTTCCATGGACTAACGTGCCTAATAGCAAGGTTAGCGGTAAGACCATGACCTCAAACCAAAACCTTTGGCAGAGGTAGCCGGAGTTTTGGTTGGCTACAACTATAGTTAAGGTCTTACGAATTCTCCACCCCCTGTTAATAGAGCAGAACTACCAAACTTAAGTGGAAACTTGAGTGACCTACCCGATCTTGATTGAACGTCTATTGCTCCTTGGTGATTGAATTGCCTAGGGCCTTTTGCGTTAACAATTGAGGCATTGTTTTAATCATGACTAACTACGCCCAAAACGAATCCTATCAAACGCCAGCAGTTCGTCATAAAGAAGCCAAAGAAGCAAGTCAAGCAAAAATAAGGAAACATCACTTAACTGTCAACCCGGGCGATCGCATTGATGATTCTGCGTCAATTGCAGATAAAGCCCATCAAGTGGCTGTAGATGCGCCTGACATTACCGGTGACCACATTGTCGTTCCGGCTTTTTTCATTGTCCGGCATTCTGATGGCACCCAAGAGGCACTGCATCACGTACGAGATGCCGATCAAATCTCGGATGTGATCCGGCAAATGCGAATGGATAAGAATGGCAATCGAATTTGGTGGTAGTTCGCTTGGGCCCCAAATCATTGCTCTTTTGCACACAAGGTGCGCCACGGTTATAGGGTGGTTGCCCCATCTAGGTACAACCACTCTAGTTTGTTGAAGTACCTCAGCCCTCTGTGTAGGGCAAGAAAGCAAAGCTCTTCTCCTGCTGTATAGTAGATGATGAAGATAGAGCGGGGGACCTTCGATAGAATTGTTTTACCTTCTTTTTGGAGTGAGCTTCGGAGCTCTTAGAAGCTAGGTTAAGCCCAATCATATTATTTCCTGTTTTAGTTGAGTGAGGCTCAGTGCCTACACCCTCTGCTCATAGTTTCTTTATGATTCAACCTGAGGCAGTAACCGCGATACATCTCAGCTAAAGGCTTCTAGGTCCTACGGTCCTGCGGTTAAGTGCAGTAATCAGGGGAGCCGAACTGTGGCCTAGGCTATTTGCTTACTATCTAAGGCAGGAATTCTGGGGTGACGTGGCAGATCCATAGGAGGTGATTGACGTGCCACGCGGAAGAACAGGATTAGTATTTCAGAGTTTACTTCAGGATTTAGAAAAGCCTAAACCATCAGCCGTGATCGCCCCAACTAAGCCTACAACGATACCTTGATTGGCCTTTCCGCAGGCCAGTCTGCTCAAGTTGAGGATAGGCTGGCGGAATTGACTAGGCCTATTGCCCTACTCTTGCTTCGAGAAGTTTCGGTAAACGCACTTAGCCCTAGAGACATCATGAAGAATCTCCTGTCCCATCCGCCAGTGAACCAGCAACTTCAATCTGAGCAGCAGGCAGTACCTTTGCAGCGGCAAGAGTTGGTTCATCCTCAGACAAAGTCAGCCAATGCACCTAGCTTGAATCAACAAATTGATCAAACTTTTTTACAACAGTGTGAGCGAGACTTAGCCGATGTGATTGGTCCGATCGCAACTTTTATTTTGCAGCGGGCTTTGACATCTCACCCGCCTTCTGAGGCGGAGCTTGTGTTGATATTGGCCGCCGAAATTCCTGACCCCCAAAAAGCCCACGAGTTTAACCAGCGCCTCGTTGTTGCTTTTACGGTGCATCAAACCCGGCGATCGCAGTCTTAGGTTGCAGTAGAGATTGTAGGGATGTGGTAGCGATTTCCAGTCTGCGCTTTAATCTTGAGCTGACGATTAACCTAACCCGAACCGCAATCAAGTGGTAGGGATAGTGAGGGGGAGCAACACAGAGGATTTTTGTGTAGCTAGCTCATGCCAGCAAGATACTGTTGAGAACCAAGCTGCGCTAAGCGTGCTTGCTTTTCTAGGACAGAGTCAGCCAGATTGAGGCGGTACTGTTGAACTTTGTCTAATAATTCTGGTTGGTGGACAGCTAGAATTTGCACTGCCAACAAGCCAGCATTCTGAGCATTACCAATCGCCACGGTGGCTACTGGAATTCCAGCAGGCATCTGCACAATTGAATAAAGCGAATCAACCCCTTGTAGGTGGCGGCTGGCGACAGGAACGCCAATCACAGGTAACGGCGTGAGCGATGCTACCATTCCCGGTAGGTGTGCTGCTCCTCCAGCCCCGGCAATAATCACTTTTAGTCCTCGTAAGTGAGCCTGTTTAGCAAACTCCACCATTCGCTCTGGAGTCCGGTGAGCGGAAACAATTGCCACTTCGCAAGGCAGATTAAATTTCTCACAGACCGCGATCGCTGCCTGCATGGTCGGCAAGTCTGAATCACTACCCATCACAATGGCAATCACAGGTTCACTTGTCATTGGCTGTTTCGTTGTTCACAACGGCTGGAACTTATCAATTTATTGCGTTTTATCAAGCAAGGAAGCAAATTTATTTACAATTTGATTGCTAGCAAAAGCATTTCGGTCATTGCAGCCTCAATAGCCAGTTAATTTTAAGTTATATCAAGGGAATAATCATGGAAATCCAAAAGTATCGGGTTGCTTGTACGCTCAGCTTTGGAGATATTTATGCACAGGTGATTATCTGGCTGATTGTTATTTTCTTGGGATTGGCTTCATCTTTGGCTTTGATGGCCCAACCCCTTTATGCCCTTTTAGCCAGTTCGCTGATCTTGGTAATTTCTTTGCCCTTTTTGCTGTTTGCTTTTGTAACGACGCTGTTAAATCATATTGAACTTTCGCCCATGGGTGCTTCTCAATCTACAGGCACGAGAGAGATGGCTGACGA
Organism: uncultured Synechococcales cyanobacterium; assembly: GCA_902806435.1. Lineage (GTDB taxonomy): Bacteria > Cyanobacteriota > Cyanobacteriia > Thermosynechococcales > Thermosynechococcaceae > CADCWO01. Next base: position 9,038 of record CADCWO010000139.1, read on the forward strand.
AGCAATTCAAAAACGGGCACGCGCCCAAGCACCGCAACCCGGCTAACAATTGCCTTTAGCCGTTATCCGCTGCTCTACGCCTATTAGCTAGATTCAAAACTTTGGAAATGGAGACATGGCCGGCTGATTGCGATCGACTACAACGAGGAAATAAACGAGGAGCGAACGCCTCTGACTTATCAATCCTCACAAGGTAATGATTAAATCAACTGCTGGCCTTAAAATTCACCACGGTAATTTTTGGATCACCCAGGCACGCCTGCCGGGATATGAGGGTCTACAACAACTCTGGATTAATCAACAGGGCCTGATTCAAACAATCCAGCCAGTCAAAACGTCCTTAATCAATCAGTATCCCAATGTCTTAGATGTTGCTGGCGATTGGCTTTCTCTGGGTGGGGTTGATCTGCAAATTAATGGTGCTTTGGGTCTGGCATTCCCAGACCTGGGGCCAGAGCACCTGGAGGTTTTGCCACAGATCTGTCAATTTCTCTGGCGCCAGGGGGTAGATGCTTTTTTACCGACTATTGTTACCACTGCTGTTGCCAAGATCCAGCGATCGCTGGCCACCCTAGCAAATTTCTCCTCCTCTGCACAGCCTACTGCTCAGATCCTGGGTGTGCATTTAGAAGGGCCGTTTCTGAACCCGCAGAAGCGTGGAGCTCATCCGGCAGAATATCTCCTGCCCCTGACAGTGGAGGGGGTGAAGCAAGTCTTGGGCGATTACAGCGATCAAGTGAAAGTGATCACTCTAGCGCCAGAACTCGATTCTACAGGTGGGGCTGTTGCCTATCTGCGTTCCTTAGGAATCATTGTCAGTTTAGGCCATTCCTTAGCAACTGCAGCCCAAGCAAAGGTGGCATTTGAGCAGGGAGCGTCAATGGTGACCCATGCCTTTAACGCGATGCCCGGGTTGCACCACCGCGAACCGGGGCTACTGGCGGCAGCGATTTTGAATCCGCGGGTTTGGTGTGGCTTGATTGCGGATGGCCAGCATATTTCTCCGATGATGGTTGAGCTACTACTACGGGCAAGTGGCGATGCCGATGGGATTTTTCTGGTGAGCGATGCTTTGGCTCCCTTGGGCTTGCCGGATGGAATTTATGCCTGGGATACCCGCCGAATTGAAGTGAGCCAAGGCACAGCTCGCTTGCCGGATGGCACCCTTTCTGGCACTACCCTATCTCTACTCAGCGGGGTGCAAAATTTAGTCCGTTGGGGAGTCTGCGTAGAAACTGCGATCGCCTTAGCAACGGAAGCACCCCGGCAGGCAATCGGCTTACCGGGGCTTTCCCCTGGCCAACCGGCCCACTGTCTCTTGCGCTGGCATCAAGATGAGGCAAGCAGCCAGTTAAGTTGGCAGCGACTGATTCAGAGCAGTTCCTGAAACTGGGCGATCAGTCGTATTATTTAAACCTCCACCTAAGCAAGGCCCTGCCTGACTGTCTCATTGAAGCGAGACAGGGGAATAAATTTGCTTAGCTAGCGTACAGACTTAAGGCTCTCAACCTGACGGCTAAACAAGTCTGTAAAGATGCTCATTACCGTCCGGTTTCTTACCTTGATGTTGGCGCTGAGCGACATCCCCGATTGTAAAGGAATTTCCTGGCCGCTAACGTTTAGGGTCTGCCGGTTCATCTCGATTTTGGCTGGGAAGTGATAGAAGGGTCGAACTTGATCCGGCGGTAAGGAGTCTGAGCCGACGGAAATTAGCTTACCTTTGATATCGCCAAACTCACTAAACGGGAAAGAATCCACCCGCACATCCACATCCATTCCAGGTTTGACAAACCCCACGTCTTTGTTGGTGATAAACACCTTGGCGATCAGGTTCTCGCTGGGGACAATCTTCAGTACCGGCTGGCTAGCGTTAGCGACAAAACCGGGACCGGTGGCTTGGAGATCAAATACTTTTCCGGCTACGGGAGCCCGTAGCTCCTGGTACTGGAGGGTGAGTTTAGCTTGGCTCAACTGGTTGTCGATCTCGGAAATCTTCTTATTATTTTCCACAATTGCTTTAGACAACTGGCCATTGATCTCGGCGATCGCTTTTTCGTTAGTCGCAATCTTAGTCAGCACATCTGTATCTGAGAGGGCCATCGTGTTTTGCAGCCGCTCTTTAGCCTGAGCGATCGCTAGTTGGAGGCGAAGTTGTTCTTGGGTCAGTTGATCCGCTTCTGCTTGCCGGGTCCGGACTTCCTGTTGCTGTTTCAGGTACTGCAAGCGGGCGATCGCACCTTCTTGGACCAGGGGACCAATATCTTTCAGGATACCGCTATTCAAGCTGGTGACATCTTTGGCACTGCTAAGCTGTACTTGCGTTTGGCCCAACTGCCGCTCTAGCTGGCCCACCTCCAAACGGGCCGCCGCAATCCGGGAGGAAGACTCGGCTTGGGTTGAGCGCAATCGCAATCGCTGGTCTGGACTAAGATTAGCCTGAGAACTTCCCAATTCTGCCCGGTACAATTGATTCTCCGCCAGCAGGGCAGCCCGGCTTTCAGTCAGGGAAGCTACTTCCGGTGGTAGCTTTAACTGAGCTGCTTGAGAAGCGGCTATGCCTGGATTAATGGAGCTACCCTTCAACTGCATCCGGTAAAACTGATTTTCCTGCATCAGGGCAGTCCGAATCTTTTGGGCAGATGCCAGTTGTGCTTGCGCAGCGGCAGGGTCAAGGCTGAGGAGCAACTGACCCTGGTTCACCCGCTGGCCTTCTTTGACATGCACAGCTTTGACTAAACCCCCCACCGGAGGTTGCACCGCTTTCACCGTGCCTTGGGGTTCTAGTTTGCCCGTGGCTGGAATTGCTTCTTCGATCCGGGCGACGGATGCCCACACCACCACAGAGGTTGTCACGCCGACAATCACCCAAATGATTGCCCGTGACCAGACCGGTGACTGTTGTAGCAGCACGGGTTGGTCAAATTTAGGTTGAGCTAATCGGTTGGAAGGCACAAGGCCTGCTGGGGAGGCTGGCTGATGCTTGTCACTCGTTTGCTTGTGTTTGCTGAGGGTCATAAGAAATACCTGTCGGAACGGAAAGAGTTAGGTTTGTGCCTCTTGCTGCTGGTAAAGACAGTAATAGCGACCTCTTTGCGCCATCAAGTCGTTGTGTTTACCCTGTTCCACGA
>CADCWO010000140.1 GCA_902806435.1 uncultured Synechococcales cyanobacterium
ATTGTGACGCTTAGTAGTCACTTCTACTCATATCAAAACTGGTATTACAGCCCTCAAACGCATCCTTCCTGCTCCGCTCGTACTAGGCAGTTTAAGTGAAGGGCACTTGGTCCTGGGATTTGAGGCACAGAGCAAAGCACTTATCTAAAACTCTTAGGGGTACTTTCGCAAGCGGCAAGGAATAAAAGGCGATCACGGTTTAATTAGGATATCGCGATCTTGGAGAAGCTTGGCACAGGCTGCCTGATCCATTGGAACTGTTGAGTTAAGGAGAAACCAACTTGGCAACTTAGCTGATTCGATTTGCACCTTACTCACCTGAACAGAACCCAGTTAGAGACATTTGGTTACGTGCCAACTGCTTTAATAACTATGAGGCGTGAATTAAATATTGATTGATTGGCTCACCAAAGTTTGATTAGGTATAGGAACAAGCATTTTCTTAGTCGGGAAGCAGAATGTTTTACTCCTCCCCCCTTTTCCTCAGGTAAAAAACTAATATGTCCACTCAAGTCTCAGCACCCTCTCCTTCGCTGTTTTACAACACAGTTAATGCCTACCAGCGTACAGCCGCAATCAAAGCAGCAGTCCAACTAGACCTTTTCAGTAACATTGGTGAAGGCATATCAGCTCAAGCACTAGCCGAAAAGTGCGAAACCTCTGAACGGGGGATACGCATCTTATCTGATTACTTGGTGGTGATCGGCTTTTTAACCAAGGAATCAGAATGCTATCGGCTCACTCCCGATTCAGCGGCATTCTTAGATCGCCATAGTCCTAGCTACGCTGGTAGAGCGATCGAATTCCTCCTTTCCCCTCAAGTGACTGAAGGATTTAATGACCTGGCAGCCGCAGTACGAAAAGGAGGAACCGTGATGCCAGAGGCCGGAACCCTAGCGCCTGAACATCCTGTATGGGTGAAATTTGCCCGTGCCATGATCCCAACCGTAGCTCTGCCTGCTCAATCGATCGCTCAGCTTGTAGATATTGATACTGGTAAGCGGGTAAAGGTGCTTGATATCGCCGCGAGCCACGGGTTGTTTGGCATAGCCTTTGCTCAACATTATCCCAATGCTGATATTTTTGCTATCGATTGGCCAAATGTTTTAGAAGTAGCAAAGGAAAATGCACAAGCTGCAGGCGTAGGCGATCGCTTCAGCACGATTGCTGGTAGTGCTTTTGAAGTGGATTATGGTAGTGACTACGATTTGGTTCTACTGCCCAACTTCTTACATCACTTTGATATCAACACTTGTGAACAACTGCTGAGGAAGGTCCACACGGCACTTGCTGAAACTGGGAGAGCAATCACATTCGAGTTTATTCCCAACGAAGACCGAGTCACCCCTCTTGAAGCTGCAGCCTTCAGCTTGGTCATGCTAGGTACAACCCCCAGTGGGGATGCCTATACCTTCAGGGAATTTGAACGTATGTTTAGTAATGCAGGCTTCTCAGGGAGTAAGCTCTACCCCCTACCGCCGACTTTTCAGCAGGTGGTGATTTCAGACAAGTAGGTTTTGATCGGCAAGCTCTACAAATGACTTACCTGGTCTAGACAATTTGATTCATCTAGGTGTCTAAAGTTGAATCCCTATGGTTAACCTGTCAGCAGGATTATCCCTAGGAACTGCACCCATTTTCCTGATATAGCAGTAGTCAGTAAACTGAGGACATTACTAACTCAAAGAAACTTTGGCTGTAGCCCTCTTAGCTGACTTATCCTAAACCAGATGGCAAGCGCTATAAAAGTGTTTGGCCATAACCGTCTTGTAACTCGGCTTATCGACGTGTGTAACGATGCTTGACCCCAGACGGAAAATACTCTGGATCGCCTGTGTGAGCCAAGGAAACCTGAGGCATCTGGTACTCCAGCGACACATAATTAGCAAACTCACTATTGAGCCGTAGTAAGTGGGAGCGAATAGAGGTGGCTATTGCCTGCCGCCGTGCCTCACTTGCTTGTACATCCGGTGCTAGCTCAACAACCACAGATAGGTGTTTGTTGCTGTCTGGATCTTCTGTAACCTGAAGCACGAACTTGCCTGTTACCCACGCTTGAATACCTGGCTGCTCCAACCCCACGGTCAGATTCTCTGGGTAAATATTGGCCCCAAAATAGGAAACTGTGAAGTGGGAGCGGCCAAAGACATAGACGAAAGGTAGGGAACGGATACCACGCTCGCCCTCATGCTGCAACTGCATCAGCGGGTCAAATCCCCACTCTGCTAGAAACTTGAGCATCGCGTCGTAGGTGATCAGGCCGCCTGTATCGCAGATGTGATAGCGCACAAGCGGGATGCCACTGTTTCCTGAAAAGAGCAGGGTGCCGTTATGGACCTCAAAGAAGCGACTGAGGGGATCGTACTGCACTAGCGTGGGTAGCCTAGACTCCCCAAATAAGGCGCGCGCTACCTGCGGATGGTCTGCCAGAAACCGGCGAATACAGATACTGAGCGGTGTTTCGCAGCCTAGAACTCCTGCATCTGCCGTGCCATAGAGGGAGGCAGAATCGTAATAGGGTTGCTTGCCGCCAACTCGTTCACCAACGAAACTGCGCCACTCCTCGCTGAAGACCTCTCCGGCAAAAACCAGCTTGATCTGATGCCGTTGCCACTCCATACCCTGTTGTCTGCCCCGATCAATGACATCCTTGAGAAAGGGAGGGTAGCCTAACAGCACTACCTGCTCAAAGCCAGGACCAAGTTCCTGTACAACCCGGATGATCTCTACTGGATTGTTCCCAGGGGTGATGGTTGTCACGGGATAGCCCTTACTCGCCAGATGGCGGCAGCAGTTAGCTGTGTACATCCCGCCGACCCAGGTTCCTAGAGGGAAGCAGATGACGGCTAGGGTACAGCGGGTATCAGCTTGAAAGCTGTCATAGAACACCTGCTCAAACCGAGTGGCAACCTGAAACTCATTCGCCAGAAAACGGGGCCAAAAGGAAGGTTTGCCCGTCGACCCTGACGAGACAGCAATCATGTCGCACGTCTCCAGGCGCCCGTTGCGACATAAAGATGATAGAGGGTGGCGCAGCAGGTAGTTCTCTTTTGTCAGCAGTGGTAGGGTTTGAAAATCCTTAAAGGTCTGAATCGATGAAAAGTCTATACCCTGATCTGTTAAGAAAGCCTGATACGCCGGAACTGTAGTTGCAGCAGAGTAAAACAATGCTAGGGCCGCTGCTTCTGCGTCAGGCTGTTGCTGGCGTTGTAGTAGAAGTTCCAGTGGTGTATTTAGGAACGCTTGAAACGCCGTTAGCGCTAGTTGCCGCTTTTCTTCCTGAATCATCCTCACTTCTTCTATAGCTGGTGGCTCAATAGATAAAGCAATGGAAAAGGAGCGGTAAAATTCCACAGGTTTTCCACAGCACCCAGAAGTACAAGGCTGTCACATCGGTCACAGGATAGACTCCATATCAAGCTTCTGAAAGGGTTAAGGAATAAGTGTTGTAAGTGTCCTAGTTACACCGTCCAATTATGATCGCTGCGGCAAAAGACAAAATCATACTTAGGAGTTTATTAACGTCTACCATAATGTTGCGCATGTGGAAATCAACCCGCCGGTAAAAGTCCTGGTGTTAGTCGGAACCCAACGCTGGCAAACAGGTTGGGAACAATTTACTGCCCAGTCAGCAGCTACATACGAACTAGCAGTTATCTCTTTTTGAGTGAATACTCCACTGCTTGCGGCGGGGTTCTTTATTTACTTGGGCAGATTGCCACTCGGTACTAGGCTTAGAGGGAACAGGCCGAAGCTCCTTGCTTGTTCATCAGTTGCAAAGGAGTCTGCTTATGGGCATTCTGTATTGATATAGGCCTATCTCGGCTGAATCTTCTCCGGGCAATGAATGGTACAGGACAACTCACTGAGATCACCCAATTTTGCCTTTCTACAACCCCACGACTTGCAGCTAGTTAGATTAGGTTCACTGGCGGAGCGCTACTTTGCTGATGACCCTAATACCTGCCTGATCAAGTTGCGACAGTTCGGTGAGGTGTTGGCACAACTAACCGCAGCCAAGGTAGGACTGTACAGCTATCAGGAGGAAAAGCAGGTTGAATTACTCCGACGCCTACGGGATCGCGGTGTGCTCAAAGACGAAGTAGAGCGTCTTTTTCATGAACTGCGGAAGGCAGGTAATGAAGCCACGCATGGATTAGCAGGTAGCCAGCGTATGGCTCTCAGCAGCTTGAAATATGCTCGCGCCCTAGGCATCTGGTTTCATCGAGCGTTTGCGGGCGAGACTCCAGAGGAGCGGCTTCGCCTCCGCAGCTTTGATCCTGGCCCATTTATTCCGCCACCTGATCCTACGGTTAAAACACTGACTCTGCAAGCAGAACTGGAACAACTACGGGCAGAAGTACACCAAAGCTTATCGGCAGCAGAAGCAGCTCAAGCACTCGCTCAAGCGGAAGCTCAACAGCGTTTGGTAGCGGAAGAATTGGCTCAGGAGGTGGCTAGCAAAAATCAGGAGCTACTCAATCATCTGGCACAGTTGCAAACCAGTGCGCTCAGCAAGACAGGTCAGAGCTTGCAACAGACAATCGCTCAGGCACAACAAGCTGAAAGTAAGGTTGCTCTGGATGAGCGAGAAACTCGCCGACTGATTGACGCTCAACTTCGCTCTGCTGGTTGGGAAGTAGATTCTGAGGTGTTGACCTATCGCAACGGGACTCGCCCTCGTAAGGGAAAGAACCTGGCGATCGTGGAGTGGCCCACTATAGATGGACGAGCTGATTACGCTCTATTTGTCGGGTTGCAGGTTGTGGCAGTCGTGGAGGCAAAGCGCCAAAGCACTGATGTGGCAGGTGGAGCAATTGATCAAGCAAAGCGGTACAGCCGCGGCTACCAAATTCAGGATGAGGAGGCACTACCTGGCGGCCCTTGGGGAGAGTTCAAGCTGCCCTTTGTCTTTGCCACAAATGGGCGACCTTTTCTGCAACAGCTCAAAACCAAGAGCGGCATCTGGTTTTGCGACCTGCGACGGACAAGTAATCTGCGGCAACCGCTGCAAACTTGGTACAGCCCGTCAGGGTTAATCAGCGTTCTTGCTCAGGATGTTGACCAGGCCCAGGCCAAGTTATCACAGGAAACCTTTATAGCAATTTGCGAGTAAGTAAGGCACAGTGAGACTCAGATAGTCATTGAGTTGGTGTTGCCGATGAAAGCATACTCCCTCGACCTGCGCCAGAAGATCATCCATGCCTATAGAGCCCATTTGATATCTATGTAGTTGCCAAGCGTCTGAGCATCAATCGGATGAAACACAGATTGATCTTTGCCGTAGCATGGTCAAGCGTTCGTTCAAAGTTCTTGACTAAACTCTTGCACCGCTCCATCCAAGCATTCGACCGTTCCACCACCCATCGAGTCGCTACCGGGACAAATCCAGTTTTCCCCTGTGCTACCTTCTGTGCCTTAGTAGGCTTAGGAGCAAGCTCAAAGCGAATCTTGGTCATGATCTGTGGGTAGAGTTGTTGCAAAGCTTGGACAAGCTGGTGAGGGTGATATCCGTGGTCGAGCAAAATTGTAATCTTGGGAATGTTCACAGGCTTAGCCCGAAAGTAATCAAGATTGCGACTGAACAGTTCGATCAAACCCTGGTCGTCAGAGACATTGGCTTTCGTGCAATGAGTGAAGAAGGGAAAACCCAGAGTATCAATGGCAAGATGTCGTTTGATGCCATTGGTGCATTTGTAATGACAGAAGCCTTTAGACTCAACGCTTGCATTACAAGTGTTTTTAACAGCTTGTGAATCAATAATGAGTAGACGAGTCCACTTCTGTTTTTTTTACTTTTGCTCGTAGTTGTTCATGTAAGGTAGACAAGATGCGCTCAAGTACCCCATCCGAGCGCCAGTGTTTGTAGTGCCAGAATACTGTTGAGTAAGGCGGCAAGTCTTTAGGCAAGTCACACCAATTGCAACCGTTCTTGAGTTGATAGAAGATGCCGTCCAGGATTTGTCGTTTGCTCCACTTGGGCGGTCGTGTTTTCTTCTTCTGGGGCAACAAGGCTTCAATGAGTTCCCACTCTTTGTCGGTTAAACTGCTGGAGTAGGGCATTTATTGCTCATCTTAGCTCACCAGCATAGATCCCAAATAGGTTCTATAAGCTTTCGTACCTGTGTAAGCTTTATAGCTAAATAAGGGTTACTAGTCTTGAGGTACTTTATCCTGAGGAACTTAGCTATTGGTTTAGATTGATTTGGGTCATTTGATGGCCTAATTGCCTCATCGTGCAGTTTATTAAAGGTATGAAATTGCTTAGATTTAAATCTCCTAAGTCTGGTTCTGCCAAGCGATCACCAAAGAAAAGCCGTTTCTTACCAAATTTTTCCCTGCTAATTTTCAAAAGACTGCGCCGGTTTCGTAGAAGACATGGTTTAAACCAATATTTTGTTAAGCCTAGACGTGCAACAATACAACTGAGATCCCTTGGAGGTAAGTATCAAGGCTACACCGGGAAAGACCTATCCTGGCCTCAAGTAGTCGCACAACTTATTAAGTCAGTACTTCCAGCAATTCTTCCCTATACGCTTGTGTGTGGTGGATATGCTTTTGCGGTTTCACTACTCCATTTTTTTCACGCTGAATTTATTTCTAAGGTTATTAGTGACAGTAAGGTTCTGCCCAATGTCATCTTAAGTTTCAATATTATCTTAAGTTTACTGTTAGTTTTTCGCACAAATTCAGCCCACGATCGCTTTTGGGAAGGCCGTAAACTTTGGGGGTCGTTAGTCAATACTGTTCGTAACTTAGCCCGTGATATCTGGATTGTTATTGAAGAACATAGCCCAGAGGATCGAGCAGAAAAAGAAGCAACCCTGCGACTCGTTGTTGCTTTTGCTTTTGCTATGAAGCTGCACCTGCGAAAGGACCGTGTAGACAATGAGTTAGAGCCGTTGATGTCGTCGCTCAAGTATTTCAAGTTGAAGGATGTCCAACACCCACCATTAGAAATTTCTTTCTGGATTGGAGATTATCTACAGAACGAGTATGCCCGTGGAAATGTAAACGTCTACCAAGTAGCTGCCTTACAGAAACTAGTGGATGATCTCATAGATATTTTAGGCGGCTGTGAGCGTATTTTGAAAACGCCAATGCCCCTCCTCTATACCATTCTTCTCAAAGGACTGCTGCTGGTCTACTTCATCGTATTACCGTGGGAACTAGTTGATGGTTTAACTTGGTGGACTGCCCCAATCATGGCAGTTATTACTGTCGTGTTGCTCAGTATTGATGAGGTTGGGGCTGAGATTGAGGAGCCTTTTGGGAATGACCCCAACGACCTACCTTTGGACCTCATTTGTAATACGATGTTGCGTAATGTTAGCGATCTAATTGCCGTTGCTCCCTGTACTCGATACTTTACCGATCAACCTCATACTCCTGCTGATGCTACGGGAGGTTGACAATGAAGTGTTGACCCCGACGCAGCGCTACCCACCACCCTGTTTATTGTTCAGATAATTTAGCATCGTTCCATCTCATAGAAATCCCAAGGCTCTTAAAAATGAGTAAATTTCATCAGGTTATGCATTCCTTTAATCCTTCTCACTCCTGGACCTTCCTGTTAAGCAGCAGGTAAAGGTTGTAGATGGGACAGCACTAGTACAGCTCATTTGTGGTGACAAGCGTAGTTGAGCGAGATGTATCAAGTAGTGGATTACCAAGGTAGAGCCTTGGGTGTTGTTCACAACGACTCTCACCTCCAGCATGGCGTTCATTGACACTTCAGCACTCAATGTTGCTCTGCCTGCACTGCAGACCTTCAAGCAACCGGCACGCAGTTGCTTTGGATTTTCAACGCTTATCTATTAATGCTTGCAGCGCTGATCCTGTTTGGTGGGCCGCTAGGGAATAGTCTGGACCACAAAAAGGTTTTTATGACCGGCATTGGCCTGTTTATTATCGGCTCGTTGGCCTTCAGAGTTGCCCCTACCACCGAATTCCTGATTGGAGCGCGAGTTGTGCAGGGGGCCGGTGGTGCGATCATGATCCCCGGTGGCCTCGCAATTATCACTGCTGCTTTTGATCCGAACAGGCGTAGTCAAGCTATATGGGCTAATTTCCTAAATCTACCCCACTAAAGAGACGTTTGAACTCGCCAGGTGTGGTGTAAGTACCCTAGGTACTTCCCGCTTGGCTAGGATTGGAATGGTGCTCAACTGTGCTAGGATATTCAACCCGTCGGCATTCAGCGCTAGTGGAACTACTTTCAAGTGCCTGCTCAAAGACATCTCAAGCGCCAGTAGCCCTGGTTCGACCACAGGTGCTCGCGTCAGAAGAACCCAGAGCCATTTCTTGCGGTAGTGGTCGCAAATAACAAGGCCCTTGTAAATAACCTAGGTGAAGTATTCACTATCTACTCATCTGGCAATGCTATGCATAAACCTCGTAACCTATCTCCCACTATTTGTTCCACACAACCCTCAGTAGGTATCTGAAACTTCTATTGGCGGCTCATCGGCATGAGGGGGCATTAGCTTTTGAAAACGTTCTACCAATTTATCCCACTGTACAACGAGGGAACCTCCGGTTTTCTCCTGTTGCTTTTGCCATGTTGAGAACAGGTCAAGACAGGAGTGGTCAATATAAGCTAGCTTTTCCATGTGTAGATGCAACTTAGTCCCCGGAGGAATCTCCTCAAGGGTGTTAGCAAGCTTCGGTAGTTGGATGAACGTTGCTGCTCCCTCCAGATGCAGATCCATTCGCTGGTTCTTGCCTCCTTCTAAGCGGACATTCAGGGAGGAAACCTTGTAGATGACCCTACCGGCTGTTAGCCCGATGCCAAGCAGCACACCTGTAAGTAGATCTACAGCGACAATCCCAAACAAGGTGATGAAGTAGATTACCAGCGGGAAGCGCCCGTACTGCTGTAGCTTGCGGATTTTCTCTACTTTCACTAGCTTGTAACCTGTGAAAACAAGAATTGCCGCAAGGCTAGCTGTGGGAACCAGCTTCAGCACGCCGGGGATAGCGACTACCATCACTAGCAGCCATACACCATGAAGTACGGTGGAAAGGCGGGTTTTAGCCCCGGCTTCCACGTTGACAGAGCTACGGGCAATCACTCCGGTCATCGGCAGTGCCCCTAAGAGGCCGCAAACCATGTTGCCAAACCCCTGGGCAGCTAGTTCTCGATCAAAATCTGTTCTATGTTCCTGCTGCAGCTGGTCCACCGCTGCTGCCGACAGCAAGCTTTCTGCACTAGCAATAAAGGCAATAGCGAGTGCCTCAAGTAGTATTGGTGCCTGCACCACACCCATCAAGTTGCCTAGGGTTGGTAGTTGCAGTGTCTCCGCTAGATTCGTAGGCACATTGACGTGTTGAAGAGGCAGCTTCATGACAGTGGCAATCACAGTTGCCAGCACCACGGCAACGAGCGCACCTGGCAGTAGCTTCAAGCTTCTTGGCTTAAACCGCTCCCAGAGGACCAGTGTGATAAGGGTTACAATACCCACAATGGCAGCGATGTAATGGATACTACCATCTGAAGGAAAGAAGCTTTTGTAGAGTGCCTGGGGAATTGTAATTAGGTTCTCAAGGCCCTTTTCGTGTGGTTTATCATCGATCATCACGTGGAATTGGGAGGCGACGATGACCACGCCGATGCCCGCAAGCATTCCATAGATCACCGCTGGAGACATGGCACGAAACGACTGTCCAAGCTTGAACATACCTGCCAGCAACTGGATCAGGCCTGCAAGTAGGAGCACGGGTCCTAGCATTTCAATGCCGTACCGGTGAATAAATTGCACGATGATGACTGCCAGCCCGGCCGCTGGCCCGCTGACTTGCAGGGGAGAACCTGTAATCGTGCCAACAACAATTCCGCCAACTATCCCTGTGACTATGCCACGAGCCGGGGGTGTTCCCGAAGCGATCGCAATTCCCAAACACAGTGGCAGCGCAACGAGAAACACAACGAAAGACGCCGTCAGGTCGTTGGTAATGGACTGCTTGACTCTAATGCCTCTGATTGTCATTTCCCCTCCCATTCATGACCTGTTTAGTTCAAATTGTGAACACGGTAAAGTATTCTCTCTAGTTTGAATGCACTCCGTCTTATGGAGCAGCCAAAGTGCAAAGTATCTTTTCCTGGGGAATGTAGGCTAATATCCCCCTTAAAGTTAGCTGAACGCCAACCATTATAAAACCCGTTTGCTATTTATTGATTTGCCGGTTTTTTAATAAAGAGCAAGTTAAAGACGTTGAAAATGGCGATGTGAAAGCACAGGTAGAGTTCGTATCTCAACTTTTTGGCATTACCTAAGAAGAAACAACGATTGAGAAGGATTGCCTGTTCTCAATTCATTTTGCAACATAACAGCCTTTGTACCTTTATGGCCACTGGTGAATGAGCCGCTAGCAAATCAAGCTTTTGAGACAACAGACGAGGTAGAGGGATTAGTCGAGCAACACTGTCCTAGGTTGCTCAAGCAGCAACAATTGATTTGAGGTTTAACTTCCTATCACTGGTGGCTTGAGGTAGAGCCACAGCTTGATTATAGGTGTTCAAGCCAACTTAATATCAGGAGCCTTTGTGGCTTCTCTAAGTTCTACAACAGAACCATCATTTTCGTCTAGGCTGCCATCCAATGGCAGCCGAAACCCAACACCAGGCGATGGATGAGCAATTTAGAGTCTGGGATAAGATCCTTCGCGCCCGATGTAGCTTAACTGCAACAGAAGTATTCTTCGACTAGTGAGAAGAAGTCTTTGATTTAAGTTGTCGTGACAGTACTGTTCACATCGATGTCACAGCTTTGTCACTTTTACCCTTTATGCTCTACAAATACAACGCGAGGTTTTTAGCCTAAAAAGTTGTAATTGAGTTTAAGCAAAGGGAAAAGAAATGGCTAATAAACATGTAACAGATACCAATTTTGAGCAAGAGGTACTTGCAAGCAAAGTTCCTGTCTTAGTCAACTTTTGGGCTCCCTGGTGTACCCCCTGCCAAACGGTAGCTCCTGTGGTCGAGGAAGTAGCAGGACATTTCAAAGGGGAAGTCAAGGTGGTTAAAGTCAACACCGACGAAAGTCCACGCGTTGCTCGAGACTACAAGATCCGCAGCATTCCAACCCTAATGATTTTCAATAGTGGTCAGCACATAGACAGGGTAGCGGGGGTAGTGCATCAATCGACGCTAACGAATGTTTTGGAAAAGTATCTTGCCCATATCAGCTTACCGATGCAGGAATCTCCATTTTTGTGAGAACTCTTTAACAACAAGCTTTTTAGAAGTTTTCTGCACCACTAAGCCTAGAGTTTTTCTTAGGGCTTTCAACAGAAAGCACATCATACTCTTTCAGAAAATGTAACTACTCAGGTTGAAACTCAGGGATGGCAGGAATACCCATAAAAACTTATTTCAGTGCATCAAGGACATTTTGCCCCTGCTTTTTGAGGGTAGTACTATCTCCCCGAATACGACAGAACATCCTTCAAACTGCTGCACCTGAATGGGCTTTAACGCGCTGTGACCTGATGCTTTTGCCTGTTCTACCCGATGTTTGATGTTAACCAGAAATGTCATCATCTGCTCTGTCTACTCTTGCTAGTAGTGTTCGACAAAGTGTTATTCTCTCAAATGATAAGTACAATCCATGTTCACACTCATAGTGAGCATAACTTTGCCACCTATCATATTGGTTCGCTCAATGGCATCGGTTTTTGTGCCATTGGTGTACAACTGCAAGCACTCTGTTTTAATTTGATCCGAGTAACCTCTGGGAGCGTACTAGTTAATGAATTGCCGACGTAAACCGACAAAATGTGATTCTGTTTACCTTTTTGAGTTTTGTTCCTACAGGTACGAGTTACATGGCAGCGCAGACATTGCAGGGTGAACACTTCCGATTCATAGTTCTAGTATGCAACGTCTTTCTTGTATACAGGCACTATTTACTACTTTTCAAATATCCTCTAGTATGACTACCGCAACTCTAAAGCATTTATAATGACTCACTCTCTCCTCCAAACTAGTTGGTGGGTGCCTTGTTACGGCTTAATTGGTGCCGCTTTGACGCTGCCCTGGGCTGCTGGCCTGATCCATCGTACTGGGCCCCGGCCAGCAGCTTACTTTAACTTGTTGATGAGCGTCTTAGCCTTTATCCATGGCTCAGTTATTTTTAGAGCTACCTGGAATCAAGAAC
>CADCWO010000141.1:0-380 GCA_902806435.1 uncultured Synechococcales cyanobacterium
ACTGCCTAGTACAGACGTTAATTTAGTAGACATTTTGATCCTGAATGTATTGAGGAAGGAATACCTATGATTAAAGTATATCAGTCTGCAGTTGTAGCCCTGAATGACCAATTTCGCAGAGGTAACTCTGAGCTAGGTTTATGGTCTATTACCCCAAAAGTTGCTGCCTTGCCACAAGAAAGAAAACAAGCTGTCATTGAAGCTGTGCAGTGTGTTGATGCGTTTATAGAAAATAAAGCAGTGAGCGTGTCCCAGGAACATGACTTTGGTGTAGTCACAGAAAATGACACCGATTACCTCTGGGAGATTGATTACTATGATAAGCACTTGAAGACTAAGTCTACTAACCCAGCAGATCCTGAATGTACTACACGGGTGTT
>CADCWO010000141.1:390-2995 GCA_902806435.1 uncultured Synechococcales cyanobacterium
AGAGCTTTGATATCTGTAAACGTTTAGACGCTTCAAAGCTGCAAACTTTGAGGGAGAGACTAAGACTTTATTGATCAACCTAAGCTGTTGTTGAGTAGAAATTTTATGATCTAGCTACAGTTACTGTTTGGTGAGTATCGAATCTGGGTGAGTGATTTCTGTAGATGCTACTCATCGTGCTGTGAAAAAATAGTAATTGCCTAAATCTGCCCGATCGCTTTATGAGTTTGAGGAATTACCCGCACCGACTTAAGGGAATGCTTCATCAAGGTTTGCCAAGTCAAAACTTGCTCTGGCGTTGGGGCAAGCAATGCTCCTGAGCAGTCAAGGGGTGTAACTGGTTGAAGAATGACCGGGATTTGAGGATTGGTAGCAGCAACCATTTTCGCAGCCTTTACCAAATCCGCCAGCTCAGTTTGCTGAGAAATGATGATCTTGACAAACAGTTCAACTGGCGCTGTTATTGCGTGCTCCAAAAACTCTCTATGGGCTTGCCAAAGAACTTCACCACTGACGCTGGGGAGTTTTACATCCATTCCAATAATGTCCAGGTACGGCAAAATCATGGACAACTGTTTAGGTCGGTGCCCACCAGTTTCTAAGTAAATAGGTAGTCCGGTTCGCTGCCGCACTTGGGGTAGAAAGTTGACCAAGAAAGGGGCGTGGAGCAGAGGTTCGCCACCCGTCAGGCTTATGCTGTCATGCAAACCTGGATAATTCTGTTGCTCCACCCAACTCAGCAGCGTAGGTAAGGGAATGGGGTTAGGGTGAGTTTCAAAATCTCGCAGGCCGGGCGATCGCTCAATCTGGCAACTTGTAGGGGTAACCCAGGTGTGAGCACTATCACAGAAAGAACAACGCAGATCACAAGCACCAAACCGGATGAAAATCTGGCGTGTACCAACGTTGATCCCTTCTCCCTGGATGGCCGAAAAGACTTCAACTAGTTGAGCTGTACACTCTGGAGTATTTCCTAATCTTTTTGAGCTAGCAGCAGGTTGAGTCATGGTACATATTCTGCACAATTTACTTGCGTTTCTTCCAGGCGTAGCCGCTCAACCTGGACAACATCAGCGTAATGTAGGTCTTGCAATACTGCTACCGCCTTCTCATAGAGCAATCGAGCAACATTTTCCGTAGTCGGGTCTCCTAGCGTCAAAAATAGGCGGCTCTGCGGCTCAACATCACGAATAGCCTGTACCATTGGATCGGCTACATGCAACATTAAGCTGTGGTCTAAATGCGTATCCAGCCAGGTTCGCCACGCTGCCTTAAGCTCTCCAAACTCAATTACCATACCTTCTTCATTCACATCTGCTGCCTTGAGGGTGAGAATAATTCGCCAGCGGTGACCATGAATACTGCGGCACTTGGATGAAGACTTAGCGTGGAAAAAGCGGTGAGCGGCTTCCGCATTGTGTTCAATCTCAAGGCGATACATAGGTTGACTCGCTCGTCTGAGAACTAGTTTTTGCCCCAGTTGACAGGTAAGAAATAGGATCTTGACGTCCTAATTCCTTGAAAGCAGCTAGACGTAGGCGACAAGCATCGCAAACGCCGCAGGCTAGAGGTTTAGATGCTGTCCCTTCGAAGGTACCACTCGTATAGCAAGACCAAGTTTGCTCCCAGGGAACACCTAAGCGATCGCCAAGCTGGATGATTTCTGTTTTCTTCAAGGTGATCAATGGTGTTGCGATCGTGATCGGCTGCCCGTGGCGTCCCTGCTTTGTGCCTAGGCGAAATACTTCCTGCATGGCTTGAATATAGTCCGGGCGGCAGTCAGGGTAACCAGAGTAGTCTAGAATATTGACCCCCAGGTAAACACGTTCCGCAGCGATCGCCTCCGCGTAGGACAAGGCAAAGCTTAAAAAAATGGTGTTACGAGCCGGAACATAGGTAACAGGGATGCTCTCGCTCATCTCTGGTAGAGAACGATTTTCTGGTAAATCAATTTTCTGGTCAGTCAAAGCTGAGCCACCCCATAGCCTCAAGTCAAAACTGACAATTTGATGAGCAGTGGCAGTTGCAATTTTAGCGATCGCGATCGCTGCCTGGAGTTCCTGACGATGACGCTGCTGATAGTCAAAGGAAATCGCGTAGCACTTATAGCCATCTGCCTTGGCCTGGTACAGCACTGTTGAAGAATCCAAGCCACCGGACAATAAGACAACTGCTTTCACTGCTTTTATCCTAGACCTGCACCGCAGGCAACACGGCTACTCATTGCCATTCTATCAACCCTCTTCAGGCTAGCCCTCAGCAGATTTCGAATCAGAAGATAGGGTTGGAGCTTCTTGAGCCTCAAAAACTGTTCAGAGCCACAACTGAAGACAGACTCTTCGAGGAACCATTGCCTACCTAGGGGTTTCTACCAATCAGTTAATAAACAATGTCTTTCAATTTGTGGCTGTGCGGCCAAAAGGCACAGCGAGACACTGTGCGATCAACAACTTTGGCTATCCTAAGCTTGTTCCAAATATTGGAATGCTTCAAAAGGGTATCCATAACAACTCTTATAGAACCCATTTGAGATCTAAGAAGAGGCTGCAAGCCTCTTAATCATTAGCCTGATAAAACAAAGATTGAGTTTGGTAGTCGCATTGGC
>CADCWO010000142.1 GCA_902806435.1 uncultured Synechococcales cyanobacterium
AGATACCACAAAAACTGCCCGGCCCGCATCCCGTCCGTTCCCCCGCCCGCTCGCCCGTCTGCCTGCCGGTCCGCCCTCTCGTCCGCCCACCGTCCGCTCCCGGGTCCGCTCTCGTCCGCTCCTAGTACTATATTAAGCCCAAGCAGTACCCACCTCTCACTTTCTTTCTCGCACTCCCAACCCCAAATCGGGATCTGAGTCCTTGTCGCTTTGCATTGGACAGCGGCACTGCGCAGGTTCCTAGGGGTTTGGGATGCAAGGATGATTTGTGGGGGTAACCTTTGCAAATTTTTTTTTCATTACTCCCACGCTTGCACAGTACACATTTGCACATGACACCTAAATCTTTGCTTTTTCACACATGCACATGGTACTAGTTGGATCGCGCCCAATACGCACCCGGCACCCTTTACAACAATTCGTAGTATGGATTCTGGTGGCCCTTCTGACGTTGACAACAGATCCAAGAAACGGAAATATACAACGCGGAAAGTACGCCACAAGCAAAAGAAACGTCTTCACATACTCGCCAATCAAGAGCTGAAGGCGTTTCCAGGTTGGGAGTCTGAACCAAAGCCATGGACGTATACGCAATGTGCAAAGTACATTGCATGGTGTCATTTGGGGCACATGTGGCCGTACTCGCGATATGCTCAATGTCGGCGTGACAATAAAGCAAATTTACACTATTGTACGAATGAACTCTTCAAGGAGCGATGCATTCAAATGTCCCAATTCATCTATGATGAGGCTAAGGTGCGCCGCAACGAGGTTAATCTATCGATATTACGGATGGTTTATGCAGAGGTGGTTCTTGGAGTACCGGTTGATTGGAGGACAATGGAGATACAAACCAAGTCGAAGATGACGCCACTTATGTCAATGACGGCACCATGTGCCAGAAAGTTTTTGGGAGAAGGTCTTGGAAAAAAGGCAACAGATGTTGAAATTAATAACGACAAATTGGAGTGGTCTGAGACTTCTAGTGATGACTCAGATACTGGATGTGATCCACACGTACGCAAGGAGATTGAGTATTCCTTCAAATATAGTTGGGTTGAAAATGCAGCAAACAAAGAGCCGAAGATTTCAAATGAAGCTGGCAAAGAAGGAGAAGCCTCAAAGAGGGATGCAGTACCAGATGAGGGCGTCAATATAAAGCAAAAGCCCGCGGAGGAGGCCATGGTAAGCCGTGACATTTATCTTGAACTCCTTGCTCAACATGAGAAGAGTTTGGAGATAATGGAGATTTTAGCGGAAGAAGTAGAAAAGAAAGAGAGTGAAATTCAGGAATGCCTTGAAGAACTTTGGGAATTGAAGGAAAAAGTTCGGGAAAAGGATCAGTTGATTGCTAATTTAATGTCTTAGAGTTTCTATACAATAGTGCTAGGAATGTTCGGAGAGCAATTTTGAAACATTTTGAAAAGAAGAGCCTTCGGCAATTTTTTAAGTAGCACTAACTTTTTTGAACAATATAGTTGATTATATTCTTTGGCTTCCTTTTAAGACTCAGGTGATCCATACTTTATTTGAATCACGATTATTGTTATTGCATGATGCGATGCTTGCAAAATGGGACTTGATATGTAAGTTACTTATTCCCTTTGATATAAGCACTAAGTGCAATTTGGGCAGTAGAACCATTTGTTACAAAGTCATTTGGAATATGTATCTACGAAGATAATGGAATGATACATATAACCTCTAGCATACCTTGTCAATACCTCTAGCATACCTCTAGAACACCTTATCAATTTTGAGAAACCACCCTTCAAGCTTAAACAGACATTAAACCACATTCTTCCTGTCAAAAAGATTATTAGTACATTCAAGGCCCACCAACGACTGCCAAGCTATGAATTTCAAAAGAAGGTGGTTTGGTTAGATGAAAGTGGTGGTTATATTCCAGGGAGGGGTGTAACTTCGCCGCATCAATATGTTGTTTCTGAATCAAAATGGGAAAACACTCTTGACAATTTTTAAGAATTAAAGTGATACGGCTTTTTTAATTTTTTCTCTTCGCTCCCACATGAGGACCTTATTTCTCCACTAAACGATATATGTTTTTGCAGAAACACCACCGCATAGTTAGGTCATATTCACTAAGGTTGTGGTTTAAAGAATTTCAAAGTGATGTCGAAGACCTGGAACACGGGAAGGGAGACAAGATGGACAATAGCATTTTAGGAAATGACCACCATGAGAGCAAGTATTACGAAGCCATGGATGAATGGTGGCATCAAGCCGGTCAAATAATGAAGCATGTCTCCGCCACCACCAACGACAATTCCAACAATCAATCCAATTCTACTCCAAATGGAGACATTCAGCAACAATCTACTATAAATAGAACCCCATCATCTTCCTCAAAAGATAAGCAAAATTTCAATGATAGAGCCATTGATATTTTTGAGAAAATAGCAAAATCTAGTTCTACTTTATTGAAACATTTTGAGAGAACCAATGAGTTGCTCAAGAGGGTCGATGGTCAATTCGATCGTTTGATCAACAAATTGTAATTCATTTCCACTATTCCGAATCTGAATCCATATTATTCATGCATTGCATGGTGGATTTTCTCTCCAAATTCTTTTTGTAAAAACTTTTTGCTAACAACTCATGACCCGCTCCCCCGTCCGGTCCCCATCGTCCGCTTTCCCCCGTCCGCTCCCCCGTCCGCTCCTTTTAACCCTAAACCCAAAATTCTACCAAATGTAAGAGTAATCTGGGTGGACACGTCAGAAAATAGTGCCACCTAGGATGGACACCATGGCATAGAGGTAAGAAAGTTACCCACCCTAGGCGTCAGAACCTAATTTGACCCTAGATTGACCCTATTGTGTCGTGACGAGAAGGTCCGTCACGACACGACATGTCGTGACGGCACGTCACTGTCACATTGTCACGATAGACAACCCTGCTCCTAGGCACCATCCGGAGGCGTCGAGTGTTACATGTAACTCCTTCGACCAATCCAGAGCTGCAAGG
>CADCWO010000143.1 GCA_902806435.1 uncultured Synechococcales cyanobacterium
TGAGCGCTCAAATGCTTGGATGGAGCGCTGTAAAAGTCTAGTTAAAAACTTTGAGCGGACCTTATCTCATGCGACGACCAAGATCAATCTCTGCTTTGTCAGGCTAATGCTGAAGCGGCTACAAGCCTCTTCCTGAGATCTTAAATGGGTTCTATAGGTTGATCAGCAAGCCGCCCAGCTGTACCACCTGATGCAACTCGATCACGAGGCAAGCATCTTGAAGGTCTTGCTAGCGCAGCTGCATCAAGGGCAGTAAGAACACATTCGCGCCTACATCAGCAATCGCTCTTTTGCGCCGTGACATTCGCTCCAGCTTGTCCAAGCTGCAATCACAAGCATCAGCACTAGCAGTATCCAGCTCTAGTAAGCGCGATGAACAACTGGGCCTCAGGTGAGCAGCAAGTCAATATGAGATGCATCGTCAATCGCAATGCTCGTATAGACTAGAGTTTGTAACACATCTATTTTCGGTTTTCTCAACAGCTAAGTCTAGATGATCAGCGGACCTGGACATTGAACCTACCCATCTTCCTGGGCTTGGGTTCCTCTGTTGAGGATGCTGTACTTGCTCCGGGAGTAGTCTTTCCTTTGGCTTTAGGTGCAGCCGCTTTTGTCCATTTATCCTCTTTATTGTCTAGCTCTGGTTCAGAGGGTTGCTTCAGTGCCTCAGATGCGGTTGTCTGATAGACCTGGATGCTTGCCTCCTCTAAGACAAATCCATCAGCAGTGGCAGGCCCTAACTTGCCGGAGACTGCTGCCACCCAAGCTGAATAAGTAGCAGTAGCCGTCTCTAGCTTGGCCCACTGTTTCGGCTTCACACAAACCTGAAACACCCGTCCGTCACAGCAGACCTTGAAGTGGCACTGCTGATTGCTCTTGTGCATGGGGGGTAGCTCATTGAGCTTGATGGTCAGTTCTAGCTTGCCGTTCACAGGTCTTAGTTCCTCCCAAGGAATGGTCTGCGGTAATACTACTGCTGGCTGATGCGGGGGATGGGAATGCTGTTGGGGAGCTTGAGCTGGGCGCTTCTCCCAGCGAGGCGGATGGGGAAGTGGCCCCACAGCTTCAGTAACTTTGAGTACATCTTGGTCCAGGTGAGCTTTCAGCTGCCAGAACTCCCCCTTGGCTGAAGGAGCATCACTCCAGCACACAGGCAGGAGCATCGGCCGCCAGTTGTGGGCTCCGATCCTGGTAGCGTTAGCATTGCGCCAGATTTTGAGATGTCCATCTCCTGTCCAGTCTCCTTGCAGGGTAAAATGTCCCTCCTCAAGGACAGGCTGCTCCCTGAAGTTGCGCACCTCGAAGCCCAAGTTGTGGTTCTTGAATACGGGATAGACTCGCCAGAAGCCCTGTTTGTCCTGGAATTTTTCTAGGAGCCAGTGGGCAATCAGAGCCGGGTACTGACGCTCCCCAGTATCTAGTAGTCTAGCCCCATCAGCCGCTACAACAAGGGTTCCATGGACCTCTCCAATCGCTTGATAGAAGTGCTCAGCTGTAGCCATGCTCTCACTCACTAGTCACTAGAACAACCTTAGCAAAGAGTAGCAGGGCAGCTCCTCCAGCACAAGTCGGGGTCCAGCTTCAGTAGCTCGTATTCTGGCCCTTGCTCTTTGAACATGTGACGAGCTTCCCTCGGCGCACTTGCAACACAAACTATCTTTAGGTGGCAAAGTGGCAACATAAAATAACCAGCGAAGATGTTTAATTCCCCTCATGACATGAACTCAAATATTGGCAAGGTTTTACTGATTGGAGTGACTGGCGGCACTGGCAAAAATGCAGTCAAAGGATTTCTCGAACAAGGAGTCACAGACTTACGCGTAATTACTCGAAAGCTTGACCTGACCCGCCCTAACTTGTCAAAGATAAGTAATACAGGCGTTGAACTAGTTGAGGCTAACCTGGATGATGAAGCATCGCTAGGAGATGCTTTAAGAGGAATTTCGGCTATTTACTGCCACAGTTTGTCTACCGATGCCGCTAAGCCTGACCCACAAGAAATCTCTAGAGCGCACCGACTGGCACGGGCTGCTCATGAAGCCAAGATCGAGCATTTAGTATATAACTCCGCAGGTGGGGCAGACAGAAATTCTGGAGTCAGCCATATCGAGCACAAGTATCAGGTGGAGCAAATTTTTCAACAGGCTGGCTTACCAACAACTTTGCTCAGAGCTTGCCTATTTATGGAAGAGTTTTGGAAGAAGTACACGCGGCCATCCATCCTCAAAGGGGTCTTCTCATTTTCGCTTCAGCCTGACCGAGCGCTACATTTAATTACAACTAAAGATATGGGTCGCATTGCTGCGTACGTCATGAAAAATGCTGACAAGTATATTGGCAAAGAAATTGAGCTGGCTGGCGACGTGCTAACTCCGCTACAAATGGCACAGCTGTTCTCAAACGTACAGGAAATGCCAGTTGTCTATAGAGAAATACCTGCATGGATATTTCTACTTCTTTGGCGAAGAGAACTATTTGCTCTGATTAGGTGGTATCGCACCCAAGGTTATCAAGTTGATGTCAGGCGCTTGAGAGAAGAGGAATTTCCCACACTCCTGACTACATTTAGTGAATTTCTAACAGAAACTAATTGGGCAGACAAAGAACTGACTTACGAAAATCTATGACAGGAGGTGAGCACCCTCCTACCTCTTCTGGTCCCACAATCTAGCTAGCTGTCAATTGTTTAAGCAATGGGCTTTGCCTCAGCCCCTTCTTGTAGGCAGAACTCCTGTTTCTTAGTTTGTGCCCATTTCTCTATCTATAGTGATTTTCATTGGATGCACTACAGTAGCAGTAATGGAATGAGTAAACCAGCCAACGATGTTCTGTTGAGTTACTGCTGCTAAAGTAAGTAGAGGGACTTAAAAAACCATAATATGGGCAGGTGTTGTTCCTCATGACTAAAGATGCCTGCTGCCACCAGAATTACTTTAACCCCTCAAGAAGAGTACACCTTACACGAAC
>CADCWO010000144.1 GCA_902806435.1 uncultured Synechococcales cyanobacterium
CTTAGAACACAAGAGTTTTAGTAAGGTAACTTGAGTATTCGAAGATTGAGCTTAGCTCATGTTCACTGCGTCTTCAGAAGGTGAACTGGCAGACTTGCAGCAAGGCTAACGAAGCAAATCGTTAATTCACATACTCGCTTGGGTACTCTGACCTAGAAGACCAGGTTTCTCCTCAAATCCTAGGTTTTGCTTCATGTTGGTTACTTAGCAAAAGAGTGGGTTATGACAGAATTTCAACGTCCGTCCTTGCCGCCACCGCCAGCTCCTCGTACCCTCCCCCTACCGCCGCCTCCTGCTACTACATCTACAAGGGCGGGAGAAGCGACTCAAATTGCTCCCCAAGCTCTTACAGACCCTTCTCCCAGAAGCCCTAGAGCTTACTCTGCTCCACCGGCCAGCCGGCCGCCAGTGGCAGCTGCAGTACCATCACCAGCAGTACAGCCTTCTCGTAGTGGTATTACTTTAGAGCAACTTGTGCGAGAAGCGCATGACAAAGGGTTTTCTGATATTCACCTGGGCGTCGGTGAAGTGCCTCGGTTTCGAGAACGCGGTCTAATGGCCTTGAGTGACTACCCGGAAACTGACGAGGAAACCTTTTTTAGCTGGCTACACGAAGTTCTAACTGAGGCCCAGGTTGAGCAGTTTAAGCAAACTATGGAGTATGACGGTGCTGCTCAGTACGAAGGGCTGGTGCGGGTGAGAATTAACATTTTCATCTCTCTCAAAGGTCCAGCCTTGGTGATGCGATTGATTCCGTTGAAGATTTTGACGATGGAAGAACTCAATTTGCCACCGGTGTTTCAGGATTTCTGCCATTACCACAAAGGGTTACTCTTAGTGACTGGACCTACCGGGTCCGGTAAGTCAACCACAATGGCAGCGATGATTGACTACATCAACACTCAGATGCCAAAAAATATCATTTCGATTGAAGACCCAGTCGAATTTGTGCACCAAAGTCGCAGGTCATTGATTAAGCAGCGGGAAGTCGGCATTCATACACTAAAGTTTGACAATGCTTTGAAGGCTTCTCTGCGGGAAGATCCAGATATTATTCTGATTGGGGAGATGCGCGATCGCGAAACCGTGAATACCGCTCTGAAAGCAGCTCAAACTGGACACTTGGTATTTGGAACCCTGCACACTAATAGTGCTGTAAAAACGATTGAGCGGATTCTCAACCTGTACAATCCTGAGGAACAAGGACCGATGCGAATGCAGGTTGCTGAATCTTTGGTGGGTGTGATTGCCCAGTCCCTGGTCAGAACCACTGACGGTAAGCGGGCAGCCATTCACGAGATCATGATCAACACGGATGCTGTGAAGGACTATATCCTACGTGGGGAAGTAGAAGAAATTGAAGCAATTATTCCCCAATGTACCTTCGACGGTATGTGCACTATGAACCAGTGCCTGCAAAATCTTTATGAAAATGGTCGAATCAACGAGGAAACAGCCTTGGAAATGTCACCGAAGCCAAATGAAATGGCTCAAATCCTCCGAGGTCGCATATAAGAGTTCAAAGTCAGTATCTCTAGACTTCTATTCAATATTAGAGCACCTAGAAACGCCTGCTTTGTCTTCCAAACAGGCAAGCCCCTCTGCCTGAGCGGTAGTTCCACTCTAGCTGTTTAGGATCGAGTGTCCCCAGGGCTAGCCCTCTCTTAAACTGCAAAGGGTAGATTGAAAGAAGTCACTAGCAGGAAACTATCCGTGATGGCTAGCAAGATACCTGAGTCTGGCAATTCATTCAACGAATCGCGTGTCGTAAATTCCGCCAGTACGACGATTCTACCAACTGCACCACTACCAAGCCATATTGGTGAAAACATTGAGACTGTTGTTGCGCTGCACAAAAGTGCAGAACGAAATGTACCTCGTCATCAACGGGCTGTAGAAGCTGCAACTACTTTCTTCGGACGTCCAATGTTTCTATACGGCAGCTTGCTCGTCGTTACCTTATGGATGCTCCCCAACCTCTTGCCTCAGCATTGGGGCTTCACGCGTTTCGACCCTCCTCCCTTTGACTGGCTACAGTTTTTCCTCGGCGTAGTCTCCTTGGTGATGACGATCGCAGTCTTGATCAAGCAAAACCGGCAAGAAAAATTGGCGGAGCAACGGGCGCAGCTAGGATTGCAACTCAATCTACTGTCCGAGCAAAAAATTGCCAAATTGATTGCTTTGGTTGAAGAACTGCGTTGTGATCTTCCTGATGTGCAAGAGCGCTACGATCCTGAACTTGAGTCAATGAAGCAAGCGGCTGATCCGCAGGTTGTGGTGAATAGACTAGAGGAGAGACTGGAAGAAGAGCTAACAGAGCTTCAGAAACAGCAACTATCCAACTCTGAGTATTAACGCTGGGATATCTGGATGAATTGTGAGAGCTAGTTGGTGATGTTAGCACTAGATGTCTTCAAGTCCCTGTTTTACTTTGTGTTTGCTGGCCTGTGCGAAATTGGCGGTGGCTACTTGATGTGGTTGTGGCTGCGGGAAGGCAAGAGCGTATGGCTAGGCTTGTTGGGTGGGATAGTCTTGGTGATTTATGGCGTTATCCCAACCTTACAGCCCGCAAGTTTTGGGCGGGTTTATGCGGCTTATGGAGGCGTTTTTATTGCACTTTCTCTTCTCTGGGGATGGCAAATTGATCGGGTAGTGCCAGATAAAGTTGATTGGATTGGCGGTTGTGTTGCCCTGCTCGGCGTACTAGTGATCATGTACTGGCCCAGGCACTGAGTCAGGCTACGATCTTAATTTTGAAATTCTAAAGCTGCCTGAAAGAAATTTTGTTCGCACTGCATTGCATAACGATAGCTAAATTGGAGCTGTGCTGTAGAAGTGGTATAGCGATCGCACAAGCTTTCCAAGTACTTCGCTAGTTCCTCAAATGCTGGGTCACTGTAGGTGTGAATCCACTCACTATAGGCATGGTCTGGGATGCCATCTTGAGCCAACTTTTGACCGAGAAAGGCGTATAGACGCAGGCAGGGTGTCATTGCCGCTGCTGTGAGACCTACCTCAGAGCTCCAGGCCGTTGCCAACAAAAAGTCTGTATAGCACCGGGTGGCAGTGCCCGGTTCAACTGCCTGCAAATCAACTTGCCAAGCAGTGGCGTAGCCTTGGTGCAAGTGAAGTTCCGTCAATACGCCTGCCGCCAACCTGTGAAATATACTAAATCCTTCCCAATCGGGTGCCTTTGCCGCAGCGATACTATAGGCTCGAGCGAAGGCTTCCAAGAAAAAAGCATCCTGCCCGACATAGTAAGCAAACTGGGATCGGGGGAGGGAGCCTGCCGCAATACCCTGCACAAACGGATGGTCTAGACAAGCGAGCGCCAAGTGTTGATTCGCTTGCCACAGGTCGCGGGAAATGCTCATTAACTATTTATTTTGAGGGGAATTTGCGGCACCTTCAGCTGGATTAGCAGCCCCATTGCCCTGGAAAGACTGGATGATGGTGGCGCTGAAGTGTTCCGTAGATTCGTAGGGTTGTAAAAGCGATCGCTCAATCTCAAATGCCCCTTTGTCGGTCAGTAAGATTGACTCTCCTTGGCTCATGCGCTCCAGCAAGCTTTCTCCTTCCAGGTAGAGGAGGGCTTCCTCGGCTGACTCAGTACTTAATCCTAAGGCTTGAGCGATCGCAAAAAACCCTTCTACAGAATGTTCAGCGGTACCAACCTGTTGATAAAAAGCCCACAGCAAGTGATATCGATGCCGTTGTTTCTCTAAACCGCGCTCTAAATCAGTACTCATATCGTCTACTTTTGAAGCTAGGGCTGATCCTGTACCACGTCCGCCAAAGTTGAAGCTGTGTCGCAAAGACAGGATTCAAAATAATTGAAATAACAACTGTCAAGCAGCCAAATTTAACTCTGCTACTCGCATTTTATCGAATTTCACGCTAGAGGAATTACAGGACTCAGTCACTATCTGAAGCAACCGATATGAAATTATAAACTGCTTCACGGCAAAAAAAGTTTCCAAAGCGAAGAGATAACCTTCTCTGCTGGTACTCCCTCTATCTCCTACGGAACCCGAACTGACGTGGAATAGCTTGAAACGCTAGATTAGTGAGCGTTAGTCCTCGGATCTAACCCATGACTAAAGCGACTCAAGTTCGTCCTGGTTCATCAATTCGCTTCATGACACCGCTACATTATCAAGTGGCGATGCCCCGGCCAGAAACTCATCTATTTGAGGTAGAACTGCACGTCAAAGACTGGAAGTTGGATCTCCTAGATTTAAAGCTACCTGTTTGGACTCCTGGGTCTTATCTAGTGCGCGAGTATGCCAAACATCTTCAGAATTTCTCAGTTCAATCGCCAGACGAACAATCCTTGCGTTGGCGGAAAGTAAGCAAGAACCACTGGCAGGTTGAAACTTTTAATGTCAATGAACTAATTATTCGTTACCAGGTTTTTGCCAACGAGCTGACAGTTCGGACCAATCATCTCGATCCCACTCATGGTTACTTTAATCCCGGAGCCCTCTGCCTCTACCTAGCAGGGCTTGAAAAGAGGGAAATTATGATAACTATCCTGCCACCGCAATCAAACTGGTGTATAACTACCCCTTTGCCTGCCGTAACGGATCAAGCTAATACCTTCCGGGCTAAGGATTTTGACACTTTGGTGGATAGCCCCTTTGAAATCGGAACTCATTGCGTATATGAGTTTGAGGTACTTGGAAAATCCCACACGCTGGCAATTTGGGGTGAGGGAAACGTTGACCCCGATCACATCATCCAAGATACCCAGAAAGTGATTCAGGTTGAGGCCGAGCTGTTTGGAGGGCTACCTTACGATCACTATCTCTTTTTGCTCCACTTATCCTCTCAAGGTTTTGGTGGCCTAGAACACAAATACGCTTGTTCCTTAAATTATCCCCGGTTTAGCTTTCGCGCGAAAGATAAATACAATCGTTTCATGAACCTGGTGGCCCACGAGTTCTTTCACCTCTGGAATGTCAAGCGAATTCGTCCTCATGCCCTAGAGGTGTTTGATTACGATCGCGAAAACTATACGCCCTCACTCTGGTTTAGTGAAGGCACCACCAGCTACTACGATGTACTAATTCCATTGCGCGCAGGGATTTACGACGCTAAGTACTGCTTAAAGCAACTTTCAGAAGCAATCACCCGGCTGCAAACTACCCCGGGGCGCCAGGTACAGCCCCTAAGTGAATCAAGTTTTGATGCCTGGATCAAGCTATACCGTCCCGATGCCAATAGTGGCAACAGCCAGGTGTCCTATTACTTAAAAGGAGAGCTGGTGTCGTTGTTACTGGATTTGTTGATCCGACGCCAGGGCAAGTCGCGATCGCTCGATGATGTTATGCGCCAGATGTGGCAGCAGTTTGGTATGCCTGAAATTGGTTTTACCCCTGAGCAACTGCAAGCAGTAATCGAGTCGGTTGCAGAAGTAGATTTAGAAGACTTTTTCCAGCACTACATTAACGGCACGGCAGAATTGCCTTTCAATGAGTATTTGGAACCCTTTGGCCTGAAGCTGCAAGCTGAAACTTCAGAGGATAGTGCGCCCCACCTGGGCATCAGCCTCAAATTAGAAAAAGGAATCGCCTCAGTCAAATTTGTGGAAGCTAACTCTCCCGCTCAAGGTGCTGGCATTGATGCCGGAGATGAGCTCTTAGCGATTGATGGGTTTCGAGTAACGGGCGAGCTGAGTGAGCGGCTGAAAGATTATCATCCTGGTGATACCATTCAGCTAACTGTATTTCATGGGGATGAGCTACGAACCTGCACCGCAACCTTGGCAGACCCCCTTCCTAATTCCTACCAAATCTTCCCGATTGAACAGCCCTCCGCGATACAGGAGCAAAACTTTCGCGACTGGATGGGGGGAACGCTGGACAGTCTCTGATAATTCTTGGTTGCAGTTAGATGGCTGGATTACTAAAGGGCGATGAATTCTGTTTCCCCATCGCAGGTTAAACACTCATTGCTAGCATACGTTGGATGGGTTGAAGCGCGGCTATGCGGGTTGCTTCCGGTAATATAATTTCTGGCGCACGGTGCTTCATCGCTAGATAAAGCTTTTCTAAGGTATTGAGCCGCATGTAGGGACATTCATTACAGTTACAGCTATTTGTTGGTGGGGCAGGAATGAATTGTTTATCCGTAGCCTGCTTTTGCATTTGATGAATGATCCCGGGTTCTGTTGCAACAATGAAGGATTGACTGGTACTTTGCTGACAGTATTTCAGCAGAGCAGTGGTGGAGCCGATGTAGTTGGCGTGACGTAGAATAGCAGGCTCGCACTCCGGGTGAGCAATGATTTCTGCGGTTGGATGCTGAATTTTGAGTTGAATCATTTTTCTTTCTGAAAACGTTTCGTGCACAATACAGCTTCCTTGCCAGAGAACAAGGTCGCGGCCCGTCTGAGCCATGACGTAGCGACCTAGATTGCGGTCTGGGGCAAAAATAATTGGCTGGTCTTGCGGAAGCTGGCGCACAATCTGTACTGCATTAGAGCTAGTACAGATAATGTCACTCATTGCCTTAATTTCAGCAGTGCAGTTGATGTAGGAAATGACTAGGTGGTGAGGATGGGCTGCTTTAAAGGCAGCAAAAGCATCTGGAGGACAGCTATCGGCTAAAGAACAACCAGCGTCTAAGTCGGGTAAGAGTACCAGTTTATCTGGATTGAGGATCTTGGCCGTCTCAGCCATAAAGTGGACACCAGCAAACACAATGACATCTGCGTCGGTGCTCGCTGCTTGTTGCGACAACCCTAGGGAATCACCCAAGTAATCGGCCACATCTTGAATATCAGGATCTTGATAGTAATGGGCTAGAATCACCGCGTTCATCTCCTGCTTGAGAGCTTGGATAGCCTCAATCAAATCATGAGGTAGTTTGGTGGTCTGAGTCTGGGGTTGAAGTGCAGTAGTAAACACAGCTAAAGTCTGCCGGAGTTAGAGCAAAGTATTCCTAATTATAGTTTTATTTACCAAAACTCGGTGCGTGGCTCTTAATTAGCTATTGCTGCTAGCTTCACCCCTTGTACTAGCTGTCAAAATAGAGAGTGCTTGCTTATCCTGGATAAGGGAGATGCCTCCGCCAAGCTACGCCAAGGACAGAGAAATAGGCATGATCAAACCACAACAGCACGACGAACCAATCAAAATTGCTGTGGTTGGGGATGTGCACAATTCCTGGGATGCAGATGATGCCCTAGCCCTTAAGCATTTAGGGGTGGGTCTGGTGCTATTTGTTGGTGATTTTGGCAATGAGTCTGTAGAGGTTGTGCGGGCGATCGCTGGCATCAATATGCCTAAAGCAGCAATCTTCGGCAACCATGATGCCTGGTACAGTGCCTCTGACTGGGGAAGAAAACAGTGCCCCTACAACCGGCAGAAGGAAGACTGGGTACAAGATCAGGTGGAACTTCTGGGTATTACCGAGGTAGGCTACGGTAAGCTCGACTTCCCGGCACTTGATCTAACGGTTGTCGGCAGCCGCCCCTTTAGTTGGGGAGGGGAAGTATGGAAAAACGCCAGATTTTATCAAGAGCGGTATGGGGTGACGAATTTCGAGGAATCTACCGCCCGAATTGTGGCAGCGGCAAGTAACGCAACTAGCAACAATCTAATTTTTCTGGGACACAATGGGCCCACAGGTTTAGGTGATCACCCAGAAGATCCCTGTGGCAAAGACTGGAACCCGATTGGGGGAGACTATGGTGACCCTGATCTAGGAGCGGCAATCGATCAGGTGCGAAAGCTAGGCAAAACTATTCCGTTTGTCACCTTTGGACATATGCACCATCGCTTGCGCCATACCCAGAAGCGGCTGCGCACTCAGATAGCTATCGACTCTCAGAAAACCGTTTACTTAAATGCCGCTAGTGTGCCCCGGATTGTTCAAACACAGACAGGTCACTACCGGAATTTTTCTCTGGTTTCTCTCCAGGCTGGCACGGTTTTAGAAGCTTCTTTGATCTGGCTTGATCAAGCTTTTACTGTTGTCTCCCAGCAAGTGCTTTATAGTCAAACACCTTGTAGCTCAAGCTGTGTAAATAGTTGACTAAACTACCAATGGGAACTTTTGAGCAAGGGGAGCCTCAGCTTAAACTGCAATTCATTGCTACGGAAAAGCAAAAGGCTCAAGTATTGCTACCTGAGCCTTTTAGAACTTACCTGAGTGGCTGAGCTGCGCAGGAACTTACTATTTCGTTAGCCGCCTCAGATTAGCCACTGTTTGAAAGCTAAATGAGGTTATGCCTCAAGCTTAGTAGCTACGAGAAAAGCTATTGCTACGATTACCGCCGCCACCGCCAAAGGAGCTTCGGTTTTCGCGGGGCTTCGCTTTATTCACTTTCAGATCCCGGCCCATCCACTCAGCCGCGTCAAGGGCGTTAATTGCAGCCTCTTCTTCAGCGTCTGTACCCATTTCGACAAAACCAAAACCACGCATACGGCCTGTTTCACGGTCAGTGGGTAACTGAACCCGCTTAACGGATCCATATTCTGCAAAAATAGATGTTAAGTCGGCTTCTGTAACCTCATAGGATAGGTTACCAACGTAAATAGACATAGATGATCTCCAAAATCAGAGGGGTGTAGAGAGTGAGATTTCGGAGAGAAGCCTGTCAATACAAAGTGCGAAAAATTCGTCAATGCTGAAAACAAACGCTACAACCGATACTTAATTCTCACTTAGCATTCTAGCACTTGAAATAGCTCTCGGGTACTCTCCGAGCAGGGCAATTACCTAGGACTGCTCAGCGAGCATTGCACCTTGAGAGTCTACTTGTAAAGGTTGTACTTGAGCCGAAACACCTTGCTCTGACCATGCTTCTGCGATCGCTGTTGCTACCCCCGTTGCACAATCTGGACTTGCTAGGCCTAAAAGTGTAGGTCCGGCCCCACTAATTACCAAGCCGTAGGCCCCAGCTTCTATCGCTGCACTTTGGACGACTTCATACCCTGCAATCAAGGCTTGGCGATAGGGTTGGTGGAGGCGATCCTGCAAGGCTGTCCGTAGCCAATCTCCACGCCCCGTTTCCAAACCTCGGAGCAGTAACCCCAAGTGGGCAACGTTAAAAATCGCGTCTTTGTGAGTGCAGCTAAGTGGTAAAACCTGGCGAGCGGCGGCGGTAGACAACTCAAAGTTGGGGATTGCAACAACCGGAACAATGTTTTGCGCCCAAGGAATATCACAAATCTCCCAGGCGCCAGCGTCTGCTGTGCCAACCTGCCTCGATGCCACTAGACAACAGCCCCCCAGCAGGGCGGGAGTGACGTTATCTGGATGCCCCTCCAAGGCAATCGCGAGTTGCAAAACTTGAGTTTGCTCTAGGGGAGAGCCAGCCAGCCAGTTGGCCCCAACTAACCCAGCAACGATTGCCGTAGCTGAGCTACCCAGCCCCCTAGCTAAGGGAATACCCATTTGAATCTGGATATCGACAGAGGGCGAAGGCTGGCCTAAATACTTGTAATAGTAGGAAAACGCTTGGTAAACAAGATTACTAGGATCTGTTTTTACCCGGTCCGCCTCTGGCCCAGTGACCTGAATTCTGACAGCTTCCGAGCTGGCATTCAGTGTGCCTAGAATCGGGGAAAACTTAAACCGGTTATACAACGTCAGTGCCGCTCCCAGGCAATCAAAGCCCGGTCCTATATTAGCGGTTGTCGCCGGAACGGTGATAGAAACAGAAGAAGACATAAAGCACAATTAATCCTGCCTGTGGAGCCTAGTCCATCTTCAGGAATCAATCTAGAAATACTGCAAACTGATCGTCGCACAAACTCAGGTAGTAAATGCGATCACGGCAAAGGACTTTTAGCGCGATCGCATTTATTGCCACAGTAGGGCTGGTAATCTGACTGCTGGGGTTAGAGGTAAGTTAAGACGGAGTATTCATCAACTGGAGAACTTTTTCACGCAGCGTCGGATCTTGTTTGACTACTGTCAAAATTTGGTTGAAGCGCTGTACCTCTAGACCTTGTTGCTGTACCACTTGTTGCATTTTTGATTGAGTCTGTTGCTGAATCTGTCCGGCTTGCGTGAATGCCTTGGCAAATTTCTGCTTTTCTTGGGAAGTTACTGCTGGTTTTGGCTGAGCCTGAGGATTTTGCTGTGCTTGATAAATTTGCACAAACCGGGCTTCACTAAGACCTTCACGCTGGACCACCTGTACTATTGCCGTCTGAGCCTGCTGCTGCACTGCCTGTAATTGCTTGATCGTTTTGGCAAACTTCTGAAGTTCGGCTGGCGGAACTTGGACCTGGGGTGCTTGCTGTGGCTGAGGTCTGGAGGGAGGGGTTTGGGTTTGCGCTTGAGCAGACAAACTGCCTGTCAGCAATAGAGCACACATCGAACCACCACTCAGAATTTGCTTTAGCATGTTCATCTCCTTAATAACAGTCTGCTTTGCCACAGTAGCAAGCTTGGCACACAAGCAGATGTTAAGCGTATTACGCTTACAAGGCTACGTTGCACGTACAAAATGAGTGATCGCAGGGTGACACTTCTCGCATTGTCACGTGGGTTGGAGACTAATAGCAAAAGTCGGAATGATTGACTTTACTCTGCCTAGCCACTGTCTCAGCACCTAGAATGGGTGCAGGTCCTATCAATCGCTACCGTGTGAATCGAAACCTGCTATCCCACCAAGGTGGAGCATCCTCTAAGTCCTCCTCTGGGCGCCTGGCATCTTCGGTACCGCTTCCCTGCCAGCGGATGGTCTTGGATAATGGCCTGGTAGTTCTGGTCGTCGAGAATCCAGTTGCCGATATTGTTGCTGCCCGGATGTTTCTGCGCTCAGGTAGTCTGCGGGAAGTGCCTGAGCAGGCCGGATTAACCCACCTATTGGCAGCTGTGTTGACCAAAGGGACAGTGCAGCGCTCGGCACGGGCAATTGCGGAGTCCGTTGAATCGGTTGGTGCTAGTTTAAGTGTCGATGCGACAACCGACTACTTCGCGTTGAACTTAAAGACAGTCAGCGCAGATTTTGCCAACATTTTGGCCTTAGCCGCAGAACTGTTGCGATCGCCTACCTTCCCAGAAGCAGAAGTCGAGCTAGAACGTCGGCTTACTTTACAAGCGATTCTCTCCCAGCAAGAACAGCCAATGGCGGTTGCGGGTGAACAGCTGCGGCAGCTAATGTATCAAAATCATCCCTACGCCTTGCCCAGCCTGGGAACGATCGCAACGGTTTCCCAGTTGCAGCAAACCGATCTCCTTGACTACCACCAAACCTACTTTCGGCCTGACAATCTGGTGATCAGTATTGCCGGTCGCGTCACGCTAGCAGAAGTGACAACCTTAGTAAACCAGGTATTTGGAGACTGGCAGCCTCCTGATATAGCACTACCGCCCTTGCAGCTCCCGGAGGTGATATCCCAACCCCAGCAGCGATTAACCATCCAGCAGACCCAGCAAGCGATCGTCATGCTGGGCTATCTAGCACCCAGCGCTTGGTCAGCAGACCACGCTGCTTTAAAAGTATTAAGTACCTATCTTGGTAGCGGTCTTTCAAGCCGCCTGTTTATAGAACTGCGGGAAAAACGCGGTTTAGCCTACGATGTTTCTGCCTTCTACCCGACGCGCTTTGATACTTCTTACTTTGTGGTTTATATGGGCACCGCCGCAGAGAATACACAGATAGCCCTAGACAGTCTTGAGTCAGAAATAGATCACCTGCGGCAGGCTCCTCTAGCTGCGGAAGTGCTAGCCGTCGCTAAAAGTAAACTACTAGGACAGTATGCTCTGGGAAAACAAACCAATGCTCAAATTGCCCAGATCCTTGGTTGGTATGAAATTTTAGGTTTGGGAATTACCTACGATCTCCAGTTTCAAGCTAATGTTGCAGCGGTAACAGCCGAAACTGCCTATGAGGCTGCTTGCCATTACTTTAAGGCTTCTTACCAGTCGCTAGTCGGACCGCCGGTGATTAATACTATCCTCGCCAGCGCTTAAGCACTACAGTTGTAGATAATTATTAGGGAGCTTGGGAACGCTTACGGTAATGATGGTAACGAGCAAGAGCTTGATGATGTCTGCGCCAAAAA
>CADCWO010000145.1:0-10479 GCA_902806435.1 uncultured Synechococcales cyanobacterium
CAAGCAACCTATATCCCCATGCTCAGTACGCAGGGGATGGTAGCCACAGAGATTGATGACTGCGTCTGCTTCCTTATATAGCTTTGCCAATCCAACTAAGTCACGTGCTCCCAGGCAAGCACCTCGCACTCCTGGCGGACGGAAGATCCAGCGATCACCCAAACCCACACTATCCATACACTTGGCAAGATAGCGTACGTTTGCTAAGTATTCTGATGTATGCCAGCAGAAGGTAATGGGATTCAAGAGTTCGCTGTCGGTATCCTCTATATACCAGACATCGAACCCTAACCTCCGCAGACCCGCTAGATAGTGGAGCGCTTGCCAGGTCATACCCCCAAATGGAAAAGATGCCAGCATCCCCCAGACAACGACAATTCCACGAGTAGCAGGCGGATAGTCAAGAGCATTGATCATTGGGTTCACTTCATCTATCATTTGAGGGCAGAATTTAGGATGTGTTCCAAAGTTGGCTTAGCTTCAAAATAGGTTTCAGCGATTTCCCGAGCTGCTCGACAGTGCTTCTCATAATTTGCATTTATCGTCGCCAAGGCAGTAGCAGCTTCACTTAGGGTTGAGAATCGGAACATCCCCTCACCATTAGGAAGATAAGAACTTGGTCCGGTATCTTGAACAACGACGGGTTTTCCACTAGCCAGATAGCAGAGCGTCCGATCGCTAATCCAAGCATTTTGAAACCACATGCATGAAGGCTTAGCGCAACTGAACTCACCTCGGGAGTTCTGGATATAGGATTGATAACTCTCTGGACTGCCAGCCACTTGGTAGGCATGACGAACCCGCCAACCATAGCTCTTCAGCACTGCCTGGTCTTCGGCGTCCCCTTTGTAATCAGTGACGTTGAGTGGCACAGGCTTGGCGGCTTGCCAGCTTTGCTCCTGCCTGGTTGAGTCACCTTCCACGTCTCCCTCACCTAAAGCAAGCGCCAGCTCAAGCACTTGGTCAGTCAGGCGCGGAAGTTCCACAAATTCCATGAAGGTAACTCGTTTGTTGTTCTCGTAGCAGATGTCCTGACCGTCTGTAATCCATTCCCCTTTGCCATCGTTCCCCCACCAGCCAGAAACAGTCGTAAACGCTTCACCGTTGGGAGCATAGACGTAGGGCCACAGCTCAAGACAAACTGGCGGTCGAATTCGAGTCCAAGTTAAACCGCAATCCGAGAACTTAGCGTTGGGCGTTCCGACGGTTTCACCAGTGCTGAAGTAATAATCGTGTGGAGGCACGACGAGTTGCCCAACGGTTATCCAAAACTGTAATAAACCTGGATCGATATCTACTAGAGCAGTTCGGCGGAAGCATGAAAGCAACGCTGGATGAATCTTGTAGTAAAAGTTTAGTAAAAGCTCTGCTTGCTGAAAGATTGTCTCTGCTTCTGAGCGACAAAGTCCGATGTACTCATGCTCAATACCGTTATCAGACTTCGAGTCCTGGATCGAGTAAAGGATGACCTTTCCATCAAGCCCATAACGCTCCATCCGCTTGTAAAAGGTTGAGAGCATAAGTGCATCTTGCTCCCGATCACCACTGCTCTGGAAGTGCTCTAGCCAGTAAACCTCACATCCCAGCTGCCGTAGGCCCTGCACGTATTGCATATAAACCCAGAAATGACCACCTCCTTCTGGAAAAGTCGCGACGTTTGATGGGGAGATGACAACAACAGACATAATGCCTCCCAACTAGCCCGGTAGATTTGCTAGACAATCATCGAGTTCTCGAAAACCTATCAGTTGGATCTGGAGCTCTACGAGCTTAGTTTTGACGATCGAACTGCAAAGCGTTTGCAATTCCGCTTCCCGCTCGATCGCGTAGGTTGATAGAAAATCTGGCTCAACGTAGCCTGGATGGCAACTCAATTCGGTGAGACCTTCCCGAAATTCGGCCTCTAGCATTTGGACTAAACTCTCCACGCTAATCTGCTCCAGGTGCGTTTCTCCGTCCCATTGACCATAAAAGCTGGGGAAGTAATGAACCGGGGAGTGTTCCCGCAGTGGCAATCGATATTGCTGCGCCAAGTCAAGGAAGTGAGGTAGTAATTGAGGAGATCGGTGGATATTGTGATGCGAATCAAGATGGGTTGGTAAACAGCCCATCAGGTCTTGAAAGCGTTCAAGCTGGCGGTGTAGTTCGGTACGGCATTTATCTGGAGCAGTCAGATCGATTACTGGTTCACCATCTTCAGTGGTGAAATTTACATGCAAGCCCACGCTTAATTCAGGTAGGCCACGACTTAAAATTGCTGCTTCCTCACTTGCTGGCATGTTTACCATTAAGCTCGTGCTGGTCAATACCCCATGACAGTAAGCTTCAACAATGCCACGGTTAATTCCTCGGCTAGCGCCGAAGTCATCTCCGTTAACGATGCAATACTTCATCGGCAAACCTCCTTTTGGAAATCAATGACTATCGGGAAAGAGCTTTGGCAGTCTTTCAACGACCTCTTGCAACATGCTTCAAATTTCTACACTAGGGCTAGCTGAACCGAAGTGCAATTTATAAAGCCTCTTGTAATGACTACTGCCTGCTAGCAACTCTTCGTGAGTTCCTATCTCGACAACTCGTCCTCGATCTAACACCACAATCCGGTCTGCTTGCTGAATCGTGGATAGGCGATGGGCAATAATGAACGTGGTCCGTCCTGCCATCAACCGCTCTAACGCATCCAACAGCATTGCTTCCGTCCGTGCATCCAATGCAGACGTGGGTTCATCCAAAATCAACACTGGTGCAACCTTGAGCAGGGCACGGCCGATCGCAAGCCGCTGCTTCTCTCCCCCTGAAAGCGTCGCTCCCCACTCACCAATCACCGTGTCATAGCCTTGGGGTAGTCGTTGAATAAATGCCTCCGCATTAGCAGCTCGGGCTGCTGCTACAATCTCTTCTTGGCTAGCTCCAGGACGCCCATAGGCAATGTTCTCGGCGATGGTCAATGGTAGTAGAAAAGGCTCCTGCAACACCAGAGCAATTTGCGATCGCAGGCTTTTCAGTTGCACATCCCGTATGTCTACCCCATCAAAGAGAACTCGTCCCTGCCAGGGGTCAAAAAACCGAGGAATCAAGGACACCAGCGTACTCTTACCAGCACCCGTTGGGCCGACGAGAGCGATAATTTCTCCTGGTCGCGCTTCTAGAGTAATGTCTTGGAGCACAGGAGGATAGCCAGGGCCGTAACCGAATGTGACTCCCTCTAGGCATACGTGCCCACGGGCTCTATCAGACTGTAAGATTAAGGGTTTGGCGCCGGGAACCTCCCGCACCTCGTCCTTGGTGTCTAAGACCTCCAGCACTCTACGAGCACTAGCTGCCGCTGCCGCAAAACCGGACGAGATATAAGCTAGAGTCTCCATTGGCTTATACAGGGAGGCGAGATAAGAAAGAAAGACCAGTAAAGAACCAATTGAGAGTGACCCATTCAGAACTTGGAAGCCGCCGATCAGCATGATTACTGCTGTTCCTACTGCGGATACCCCGCTCACTCCAAATTTGAATTGCATCTGGGCTAGAATAGCGCCCATGTAAGCCTGAAGTGCTTTCCGCGATAGGTAGCGAAAGCGCTCATCTTCGTGTGCTTCCCGACCAAAGGCTTGAATAACTGGTAGCGCTGTTAAGGTCTGCTCGCTGAGCGCCATGATCTCGCCTTCAAATCGTTGATGCTGATAGGTCCGTTCAGTCATCGGCTGGTTGAAGACCCAAATCAGTATCACAATCAGGGGCGCAACGAGAAGCGAAAGCAGAGACAGGAGGTGATTGAGCTGCCACAGCACGGCGAACATGGCTACCAGACTCACTAGAGAAGTGAGCACGGGCAGAAAAACCCCCATCACCAAATCTCGAATACAGTTACTGTCAGTCATTACTCGTCTGACAAGGTCGCCAGCATGCTGTTGGTTGTGAAACCTTAGGGAAAGGCGCTGCAGGCGATCGAACAGCACCGCGCCTAAGTTATAACCCATCTGGCTGCCAACACCAGCTCCAACATACTCCTGGATCAGGCGAACGCCCTCACTGGCTAGAAACAGGATGATTGTGGCACCCACTAACCAACCAAGCAGCTGGCTAGAGGATTCTCCGCCAGGCAAGGTTTTGAGCCAAACATCACCGCCTGAAAAGGATTGCTTGCCCAGGACGTAATCAATGATCAACTTCAAAGGCCAGGGCTTGAGGACATTTAGCCCCACATTAACGAGCATTAACAACATCACAAAAGTGAGTCCCCGCCAATGAGCCAAGGTGTAGGGCGTCAATCGCAGCCACCACAGTTTCATCGGACGATTTCCTCGCGAAACTGTAAGGAGTGCAGATGCTTGTAGAGACCACAGGCTGCCAATAACTCCTGATGCGTTCCCATCTCCACAACCTTTCCCTGTTCCAGAACCACAATCCGATCTGCTCGTTGAATCGTCGATAGGCGGTGGGCAATAATGAACGTGGTCCGCTCTGCCATCAACCGCTCTAACGCATCCAACAGCATTGCTTCCGTCCGTGCATCCAATGCAGACGTGGGTTCATCCAAAATCAACACTGGTGCATCCTTGAGCAAGGCACGGCCGATCGCAAGCCGCTGTTTCTGCCCGCCGGAGAGAATTGCTCCTCTTTCGCTAATCAGGGTGTCATAGCCTTGAGGTAGCCGTTGGATGAATTCGTCCGCGTTTGCCGCTCGGGCTGCTGCTACAATCTCTTCTTGGCTAGCTCCAGGACGCCCATAGGCAATGTTCTCGGCGATGGTCAATGGTAGTAGAAAAGGCTCCTGCAACACCAGAGCAATTTGCGATCGCAAGCTTTTCAGTTGCACATCCCGGACGTCTACCCCATCGAAGAGAACTCGCCCCTGCCAGGGGTCAAAGAACCGGGGAATCAAAGACACCAGCGTACTCTTACCAGCACCCGTCGGGCCGACGAGCGCGATGATTTCTCCCGGTCGCGCTTCTAGAGTAATGTCTTGGAGCACAGGAGGATAGTCAGGATCGTAACCGAAGGTGACTTCCTCTAGACATA
Source organism: uncultured Synechococcales cyanobacterium (assembly GCA_902806435.1). GTDB lineage: Bacteria > Cyanobacteriota > Cyanobacteriia > Thermosynechococcales > Thermosynechococcaceae > CADCWO01. Next base: position 5,014 of record CADCWO010000145.1, read on the forward strand.
CGTGCCCACGGGCTCCCGCTATAGCAGGCAATAGTCTTGCTCCAGGGGCATCCTGCACCCCATCTTTAGCATCCAAAACCTCTAGTACTCTATCGATATGGGCCTCTGCAGACTTTAGATTCCCGTAAATGCTAAATAGGCCCTGAAATGCCCCTTGTATAGACTGCAGATATGCCAGAAACACAAGCAGACTGCCGACACTTATAGCTCCCGCTAACACCTGTTGCCCACCCATGTAGAGGACAATCGCGCTACCGACCGTTGTAATAGAACCATTCGCGAGGCTGTAGGTACTTCTGAGTAGAGTTTCGCGTTGTAAGAGAACAACTGCGTCTGCCCCTAAGTGCTCAAACTGACGGGTGTTGAAACTCTCTCTACCAAAGGCCTGGATCATAGGGATTGCTGTGACCGTTTGGTGAACAAAGCTGGTGAGGCGAGACTGTACTTCGCGGTTCAGCCTTGCCCGGCGCTTGAGCCGCGCACCAAAAACGAGGGCTGAACCACCCATCACTGGTGCCACGACAAGCGAAAGCAGCGTTAATGAAGGATCTAGGTTCCAAGCAACGATGCTAATCGTTGCTAGCGTAAGCAGGTGCTGCACAGGTGAAATCAGTAAAGCACTACTCAGGGTGTAAACGCAGTAGGCATCTCCGGTTAGGCGGCTGAGGGAATCGCCGACAGTACGCTGGCTATGGAACAGCAGTGAAAGGCGTTGAAGCCGATAGAACAGGCTCTCAGCCAGTTCGTAGACCATACCTTGACCAGCTGCACTCCAGGCCCAGTTAAGGCCTGTATCAAGAGTGGCACCCAGTGTATAAAGCCCGAGGCTACTGACAGCAGCAATCACAACCAGCAGTGGTGGGGTAAGGGATAGGTTAAAGTCATCAAGGAGCCAGCGTACTGGGGGAACAGATGCCTGACCGAGGGCATAATCTACCAGGATTTTTATTGGCCAAGGTTGAAGGATTGCGGTAGCTGAAGTACCAGCCGTGAGAGCAAGAATTACGACTAAGGTACGCCACTGCTGCAGCGGATATCGGAGCAAGCTCAGGTATCGGTGTGTGGTCACTTTACTCCCTTGCTTCATTTATAGATTTACCTCTCGGCTAGCCATCTGATCATTTGGCTCTGCATAGGCGAAACATTGGGTGGCAGAAACAGCACAACTGCTTTTTATCTGCTTAAGGGCGTAAAGGTAGGAAGCCTTGGGAGCAACCTTATGATGAAATGCTCCCAGAATGAATAGTGAGGCTGCCAGTCTGGGCATAGCAGCCATCCCTACCTGGTCAGGGGTTGCTAGAGCCCAGAGGAGAATCCAGAGGAACATCATGACTGTAATGTTGTTTGCGTGGCAAACGTGGTGCTGTTGGCACTTACTGGCAGCAGAGACTTTTTCTTAGCCACAGCCTCCAGTACCTGGTAGACAGTTCGGCCTAGGCGAAAGTTTTGATATAAAACGACGACGGCGTTGAACGCACCTACTACAACTGTTGCCGCAGCCAACTCTGGTATTCCCAAAATTGCTTGCACAACTATTAGAAAGAGATATCCAATCGTAGCTATAGCGGCAAACTGCGACACCCTCAGCCTACACCGCACCCTCAGAAGCCTCTTATTGCCCCCGTGGTTTTCAGTACACACTTTGACCTGAGCTTTTGACCACATTCCTCGGTAAATCTCTAGATCCCAGTCGCTCCAACCCTGATCAACAGAAATGAAATACTTGTGGATCAGGAGGAAATCCATCACCGCCTGCAGCAGGCTCTCCTTCTCCAAACCTGTCTCTGTCCAATAAGAGACAACAAAGGCGCGATCGCGCCAGTAAATGTGCGGTTTGCAAGCTGGTGCGAGCTTTGCCGGTTCTACTTTCGTGGTGGACTTTTGATTCACTTGCTTAACACTTACATTCATGTCAATAATCCGCAAACTTTATCGGCACAACCTTAGTGAGTATTCTTGTGCGCCAGCGATAGCGTTCTATGCTGCGTACAAGAGGACCTAGATAGATTAATTGAGCAACCAGCAGTCGTGCCTTTACTCCACGGAAACAAGGTTCAATAGGTGCCCTTCGAGCCCCACTCACACACCAAATAAAAGAGGTAACGAACAGTGCCCCACCCACCCACAAATAATGACCAGACAAAAGCGCAGATACAAATAGAATTGCAGCAGCCACATTCCACTCCAGCGTCAGGGGGAGGTAAGAAAGGAGGGAGGCAGGAGACTGATAAAGGGTTTGAAACAGACCTTGACCAAAAACCCCAGAGTAAATCATCGGTTGGCGCAAGACGACAGCGGAGAGATCGCCATAGATTCTCCCTGACCAGCAGGGCTGTCCTAAAAGGTTAAAGCGGTAGGGGTGTTTAAAGTAGAGGAGGGCTTCTGCTTTACCATATCCACGTTGCTGCTTGAGGTAATCCTTGACCGTGTTACGCCGAAAGTGCCACACTAGCGCTGCTGGGCTGAAACTGATTATGTAGCCCTTGTCTTGCAGCCGCCAACAGAGGTCAACATCATCACCAGCGGCATGAAAAACCGGATCAAAGCCGTCGATCTCCAGTAAAGCTTCCCGGCGAAAGGCCATGTTGCAGCCAGCAATGTGCTCGGCCACCTCATCACTCAGTAGCACATGTACGGGTGCCCCTGGGGAGACAGCAACGCAAGCAGGGACAAGAGAGTCCTCGGGGGGCGGTAAATTTGGACCACCCACTGCTGAAACTCCCGAGGAGAGAAACTTGCCTACTAAATAGGTGAGCCAGTCTGGATCAGCCACACAATCGGAGTCTGTGAAGGCAACAATCTCGCCAGTTGCAGCGGCAATACCGACATTGCGTGCTGCACTCAAGCCCTTATTTTCTTGGCTGATAAGGCGCGCGTAGTCATAGCGCTGAGTAATCTCAAGAGTGCGGTCGGTAGAACCATCGTTGACTACAATTACCTCATAGTTAGGGTAATTCAGCTTCTTCAGAGAAGCTAGGCAACTGTCCATAGTGCGCTCAGCATTATAGGCGCATACAACCACTGAGACTTTAGGGTACTCAGGTAGCATGGGTGGCAGAACCGCTTTGTAATACTGCTGCACCATCTGGAAGGCAGGCTTCTTAAGCCGTTCCTGGTCAACTAGGCCAAAAGCCCAGTCTTGTACAGCAAAACCACCGGTAAACCACTCATCCGTCCAGGAAAAGACTACCGTCCCTGCCGCTCCCATTTCAAAGCTTGAGGACAACTTTTGGGAGAGGATCTCAGCCTGGGCTTCAGTTCCCTCACGGATTGAGTCAACACCAAACTCACTTAGCACCAAGGGCTTATCGTCGCTCAGATTATGCAGTCGCGAGAGGTAGCGGCGAAAATCTTTTTCCCGATGTAGGTAGACGTTAAAGCAGACAAAATCAGTAAAGTTAATATTTAGATATTCAGTACAGGGGTAGTTGGCATAGCTTACAAGTGCCTCTGGATCGCTCTCTTTTGCTACTGCCATTAACTCCTTCACAAAAGCACGGATACGTTCTGGACCATACCAGCGGACAATATCTGGAGGAATCTCATTACCCACCACATAGGCAAAGGCAGCGGGATGACTGCGGCAGGCCTTAACCCCATGGGCAATTGCCTGGCGGATCTCTTGCTGAAGAGAAGGGGAGTCAAGAAAGCAAACGTGCTGAGCCCAAGGAATGCCAACAAGCATCCTTAAACCGTAGGCTGCAGCTAGATCCAAAAGCCAGTCAGGTGGAATGTGATAGGTTCGTAGACAGTTTGCCCCCAGCTCCGCTATGAGGCCAAAGTCTTTCTCCACAACCTGTCTTTCTGGAAACGGAGCACCATGGGTGGCTGGAGAGAAAGGACCATAGCTAACGCCCTTGAGAAAAAACTTTTTCTCTCCAAGAAAGAAAAACTTGCCCTGTACTTTAACTACATCTCTTTTTACGAGCGGTACAGGATGGAAGTCCAACAGTGATGAAGGGAGATTCTGCAAAATATCTTCCTCGTAAGACATCTAACCTCCTTTAATGAGAGTATTACGGGCAGAACTATATTATTCCGCCGTTATACGGGCTTTTCCGCCCATATGAGCGATCGAAATTGGCATTTCTTCAACTGCCTGGCCCACCTTGCTGAAGAACTTTTGGGATGGACTGCTGGCAAATTTAATTTGGAAGACTAACCCCCTCAGCTCCCTTCCCGCTTAGGGGAGGGAGATCCTACAAGCTCCTCCCCACGTCTCCTCTATCCCCGATCCGTGCAAGGTCCGTAGAAAGACGTCCAGCAAAAGTAAAGGATAGACTTAACAGCCAAGCTAACGAAAACGTTGAGCGGGAAACAAAATAACCTGGTTGATATAGAAAAGCAACAAGCACTAAAAGTAAATGGCCAAGGGTAAGTGCTTTGATCAGACCAAAATAATCATGGCGATTATCTCCTCTTTGGTAGAGACCTTGGCCTGCGCATAGCCCAATTTGAATGCCAAGAATTCCTAGTAGTGCAAAAGGACTGCACTGCAAGCTCCAAGGAGAAGCGAAAAAAGGAGTACCATAAGCCTCTGCTACCAGCCATGCCAGCGATAGAAGTATGGCATCGAGTGAAACTAGGGTAATTACTCGAAATGGCCCTAAACCATTTCCCCTACGTAATTTAGTAAATGAAGAGGCCCGCAAGTCTAGCTTGAAGTTATTTGGTGAGGAAGTAGATGTCGTTTGATAAACCAGATTTGGTCTGGACATAAGCTATATACAACTCTTAGGACTAACTTGGCCAGGTGCACAGTCCCCCAGTATGAATATGTCACGAGGCTGACTGCGATCGCGATCGAGCAACGTATGACTTTATGTATAGGTTGGTTGAGTTGTGCGCAATCTTAAAAGAACTTAACGCTGAGTCTTCGCCTCGAATTGAGCCACCAAGCTAGCTAAACGCTCCACCTCTCGATTGGCTTCCGTGAGCTGTCTATCAAGCTGAGACTGCTGGATCAAGTAACGGACCCGATGGCGTAAGACTGTCCAGTGAAGCGGTTTAGTAATATAACGTCAGTTCTAGTTAAGCAGACTGAGGCAAAGCCCACTCCAGCTTGAGGGAGGGCTTCTTGGGCTGGTGACAATAAGCAATCAAGCCACAGACAAGATTGACTAAGAAGTTGACCGGGCTGCGATGTCGAGAGTGTTCAATCTGAGAGATGTTCTTCAGCTGGTCGATGATAGACTCGATAATCGAACGCTTGCGAGCAAGTAACTTGTCCGTCAGTCGCATCAATTGATTCTTCATGTTACGCCTAGGTTTGGCAAAAAACTCAATGCCCCAGGTTTCGAGTAATTGTTGGGTCAAGCGTTGGCAGACATAGCCGCGGTCAGCGAAGACTTTGCCAAACAGCGCTTGCAGCAGTTGAGGCACTGGTTTGCGGTCATCCGTGTTCCCCAGTCTCAAGGTTAAGTTGAGCAGTTCACCGTGTTCGTTGATGACTAGGTGGAGCTTGAA